>JBILAN010000062.1:0-14637 GCA_044354135.1 Luteolibacter sp. | reverse complement strand
GCCAATCGTCATTGGTGGTCAAGGCTGCAACTGAACTTCCGTAACCATCGAAAAATCCTCATCGTTGATGGAATCGAGGCTTATCTTGGCGGACTCAATGTCGGCGACGAATATTTAGGCCACAGCGAAAAGTTTGGTGCTTGGCGAGATACCCACCTCTATATTCAAGGACCTGCTGCAGAAGCGGTGCAACTGGTATTTCTCGAAGATTGGTTCTGGGTCTGCAATCGAGTTCCTAAACTTTCATGGGAATCCAATGAGCAACGCGAAGATCAAATCACCGCCATTATCCCAACGGGTCCCGCAGATCCAATCGAATCCTGGCAAATGCTCGTGATCGAAGCGGCCAACACCGCTCACGAAAAACTATGGATCACCAGCCCTTATTTCGTTCCAGACGATGGTGTGATTAGCGCGCTTCATCTCGCTGCGATGCGTGGCGTCGACGTCCGTATCATGTTGCCCGAGCATCCCGATCATATTCTCGTCTGGCTTTCATCCTACTCTTATTACGAACAAGCCATTCCCTTTGGCGTGAAAATCTACCGCTACAAAGAAGGGTTTTTACATCAGAAAGTCATGCTCATCGATCAACGCATGGCAACGGTTGGCACGGCAAACCTCGATAATCGTTCTTTCAGGCTCAATTTTGAAATCACCGCATTCGTCTCAGACCCGGATTTCATCCAAGAGGTGAATCATATGCTCCAACAAGATTTCTCAAAATGCACCCAATCAAAAATTGAGGATTTCACGGAAAAATCATTTTTCTTCAAAATCACCTGTCGCGCTGCACGACTGATGTCGCCGCTTCAATGAGATAAATCAGCGCATCGCAACGCGAAGATCAGGACGCTGACGGACAATATTGGACAGCATCTGACGGCAATGCGGATATTTGACGCGATCTTTCAAAATCTCTGCGCTACGTTCAAAGGAGCCCCATTTCACGACGCTAATTTCAACGTTGCGGCGACCCCATTGATTCATCATCGAACGGGTTGGGTGATACATATCAATCGTTCCGGTGCCGGTAAGTGCAGAACCGTAATCATCGATCACATATAGCTGAGGTAGGCCTTTGACGCGAAAAACAGTACCAACTGGATAGAACGACCAATCCGCTGCCGCACTTCTAACTTTATCCGAGTAGCGGAGATAAGTTCCAGCGGCGTTTTTGCTGCCGTATTGAATATGATCGGCTTCTGAGCAGGTGTAAGCAGTGGTGCGAACCACCCGATGACGCTCACTGTAGCTGTAAACAGGCATACTGTGCTTATCCTTAGGCTTTGATGATGCAGAGGTGAGCAAGGATTTTGAAGGGGTAGCAAGAGAGTTGAAATTAGGCGAAGAGGAAAACCCACGGATGTCTTTACTGGAGAGTGCCTTGATGCTTGGTCCGCAGCTAACGACCAAAGGAAGCACAGCAACAGACAGGATGAGCGGGAGTTTAGGGAATCGCATAATGTGGGTGGGTTTCTGCTAATCGGGATTTCAGTTAAGGAATGTGAATGAATTCCCTGATCAAAAAAACTTGTGAAGTGAAGCCACGAAAAGACCCTAGAGCAACCTTAAAAATGCTACTAACCTGCCCTAAAAACACCCAAAATCACCTCAAATCATGATAAAATCAGGAGATTTCTCGCTCAGACAGACGGGCAATTTCACGAGAAATTTCCTGAAAATCGGCCTCCCCGACGACCGGAACCGCCGATTTCAGCGCCTCAGCAGGTGGCTCTGGGAGTTCAACCCAAGAGCGACAACCCCCGAAACGCTTCTCGTATTCCAGCCTCCATGGCTTTTCTAACTTGGAAACTTTCACTAAAGCCAGATGGATGCTGCCAGCAGCCATCCCTTTTCCAGACCAATCGAATCGCTCCCTAACGGTTTTCTCCGTGTAGATGTGATAAGGCAAAAGCGCTGCGACATCATCCCAATTTTCCAAGGTCACCGCGGACAAGACCTCAACGTGATGTTGGATTTCTATCAAATCTCCGACCTCCCATTCCTTTTCTGACTGGAAATCCCCTTCCCTTACTTGATCGAGTTGAGCGTGAAAGCGTGTGGGAAACAAAAAGAACAAATCGTGCGCAAAAGAAAATCCCTCACGACCCTCATGAATTCCGCCTTTGCGGAGCAAAATCGCCTGCCGACCGCTCGCCAAGGCATCGCAAACCACTTGCCATTCTTTGAATGCGATCGCCATATCTCTTAGCCGAGATCATCTGCAGTGACCGAGCGTTGTTCCCTGCCCCCTAACAACACCGCCTGTTTGGTAACCGACTCCGGCGCATCATCGAAACGAAAGCTGTGGCAGTTCGGGCACAGAGCGGTGGCTTTGCCCACAATCGAATCGCAGCCCTCACACACTTTGTATTGATAGGGTGAGGCGGCGATTTTTGCTGCGGTTTCCGCGCGGTTTGGAGATGGGTTCTGCATGGTTTACAAAAGAAAAGCGGCACCGGAAGGCCGGACCGCTTAACTGAAAAGAAATTCTTTTAGGTTGATCAGCCAATCGCGGCAATTGCTTTAGCGGTCTTGCTCTTGATGTTAGCGGCTTTGTTCGGATGGATCAAATTACGCTTGGCTGCCTTATCAAGCACGGAAGCCAATTTATCACTGGCTTTTACAGCCTCTTCTTTGTTGCCGGACTCAATCGCTGCAAGGGTTTTCTTGCGGACGGTCTTCATGCGGCTTTTTTCAGCACGGTTGCGCTCGGTGCGGGTCGCGGTCTGTCTGTTGCGCTTAATTGCAGATTTCGTATTGGCCATGATTTATAGAATTAAAAAGTCGTTTTGCGTTGCAGGGGCGGGAAACTAGTAGTCAGCAACCTAATCTGTCAAGCTCATGTTTGATTTTTCCAAAGGAAATTTCACATCAGACTCAACGAGCCACAAGGTTTCTTTCGGGAACCATATTTCCCAGAGAACCACGCACCACGTAGACATCCGCGCCGGTTCCTACCCGATTATACAAATCGATCACATCTTTCATCCCCATACGGATGCAACCATACGATGCAGGACTCCCTAGACTGTGCATTTCGGGGGTTCCGTGAATGTAGATATAACGTTTAAACGCATTTCGATTGTGGGAGTCAGCCCCTCTGAGCCAGAGAATACGGCTCACAATGGGATCCCGGCCTGGCGCATTGGGTTTGATCACCTCACCCGTAGGCCTGCGGCTTTTGAAAACAGCACCCGCTGGCTGGCCACAACCGATTTTTTTAGCGACTTCCATATGCCCCAGAGGAGTACGGTTTGAACGAGGATTATCACCCACGCCGAATTTCGAGGTGGAAATTTTGTAGGTTTTGATGGGTTGATTGTCTTTCATCAATACCATCTTCTGATCGCGAACGCTGACGATCATTTTGTTGTTATTATCCACCTGTGGCGCACAACTACTGAAAACCAGAGATGCAAGAACTCCTGCTGATAAAGTGATAGGTTTTGTGAACCGGTAGCTCATGGAATTAGTGGCTGTTTTCCGAGTCGCGCACAGGAAGTTCGACTTCTTTCGCCGTGGCAAAAGAAGGCATCATGCGTGCGATCGAAGACATTGAAGTGTAGAAAAAACCAACAGGAAATGGAAGCAATAGAATGGCTGAAGACCAATTGCCTCTCATTGCCGCCTCAACCACAACGAACAGGAAGAAGAAGCCGAAAAGCAACTCGACCACTGGGGTAAGAGTCTTGATCGCCTTGTAACTACTCTTTTTCCAATCCGAGTTCTTTTGCTCAATCCCATATTTCGGAGTGCGGATGAAAGCAGTTTGATGATTGAAAATGGCTTCCATGACCGCCTTGGCGTTAGTGATCGACATACCGATGCCGAGTGCAAGTAAGAGCGGAAGGTAAGGGATTTCTTTCCACCAAGTTTGAGGGCGAAGCGCTTTTTGGGAGGTGAGGTAGAACAGAATCACCGAAACTGACGCGAAGAAGAAGATCGGCACGTTGACGAGATAATAGGTAAGCTCTCCGAACTTCGGCTGGGATTGCTGGCTTGGGTAAATCAAGAAGCATAACAAAATGAGCAAGAGGTAAGCAAAGTTAGATGTTAGGTGAGCTGTGGCTTCCATTTTCACAAACAGAGGAATCTTACTTCTCCAGATTGCAGGAAGAACCTTTTTGCAAACCTGGATCGAACCTTTGGTCCAGCGATGCTGTTGGCTCTTAAATCCATCCATATCAACCGGCAACTCAGCAGGGGTCTCAACATCATTGAGGAAAATGAAACGCCAACCTTTGAGCTGTGCGCGATAACTGAGATCCATGTCCTCGGTAAGAGTGTCGTGCTCCCAACCACCCGCATCCGCGATACAGGATTTCCGCCAGATACCAGCAGTGCCGTTGAAGGTGAAGAATCGACCTGAACGGTTACGGGCGGTTTGCTCAAGCTCAAGGTGACCATCGAGAAACATCGCTTGGATCCGGGTCAAAACGTTGAATGTGCGGTTCAAATGCCCCCAACGGGTTTGGATCATGCCGATCTTATCATCAGTGAAGTAGTGAATGGTTTTCAACAGCACGTCTGCATTAGGAACGAAATCCGCATCCAGAATAAAAAGATACTCACCCTTGGCATATTGAGTGCCGTTTTCCAACGCACCAGCCTTGTAACCCGTGCGATCGGTGCGGTGTATGTGCTCCGCATCGAAACCCAACAAGCGTATTCTCTCGATGCCGGCTTTACAAATCGATACCGTATCATCGGTCGAGTCATCCAGTAACTGGATCTGAATCTTGTCCTGCGGGTAATCAATTTTTGAAACCGAATCTAGTAAGCGATCGACCACGTGCATCTCGTTGAAAACCGGTAATTGAATGGTCACCAATGGCAACTCATTGAAGCTTTTCAGTGGTTCTGGGCGCTTTCTGGAATGCTTCAAATACAAGAAAATAATGGTCAGACGATGCGAGCCATAACCAGCAAGACCGATCAAAACGGCAGTGTAAGCGAAATACCAGAGAGGCGAAGTAAGATCCATATGAGTGAAGATTGAAGCTTGATACGAGGTGGGTGGGAGGTTTTACTCAAAAAACTAAGGTTACCTTAACTTTCAAGACTTCTGAGGAAAATCCCCTCTCGCAGAGAAGATCAGAGCACCCCCCGCTTGTCAAGCCCAGAAGCCCCAAAATACAGAGAGACAATAACTTGTTTCTGCTACCTTGGGCTTTTCATGGAATTCAAGAACGATCAGTCAGATCGGACCAATCAGTCGGATCAGTCGGATCAGTCGGATCTCCCATACAGTCCGTAAATAGGTCATTTTCCTTGGTTAATTCTTTAATTTACTGGAACAGTGAATTTAGTGTTTTTCCCAGCGGCTAAATCCACCATTCTTCGCCTCGATGCCATCCCTCGATGAAGCCACTCTCCGCAAAGCTGCCGCTTGGCAGGATTTCAAGGAGGCACAGATATTACTTAACACCGGCGCAGTCATTTCCTCAGAATCCACCTCGGATGGTTATCAAGGCACACTAAAAATCGGCACGAGGACCTACCGGACCACGGTCGTCGCCCGCACCCCCACCTGGTTCGATGCCAAATGTCCCTGCCCAAGAAACCAACGCGAAGGCGCATTCTGCCCGCACGCGATCGCCGTAGGGCTTTATCTCCTCTCCCCTCCTAAACCAATCTCTGTAATACCCACACCCCAAAACGAGATCCAAATCCCAGAGGTGTCATGGAAAATCGGCTTTCAAGGCCCGTGGCAAACCACTTTGGAAAAAGGCCATGCCGCAATCTGCCTCAGTAGCTCGGATCACGTGCCAACCCCTGCCGACCGACGCATCACCGCTTGGCTAATCTCCCAAAAACAAACCTCCAGCGCCAGCATCCAGCTTGCTCTCAATTCACAGAACCTCTCCGAATTCCTTACCCTTGCTAGAAATCACCCAGAAATCACCAGCCCCGACGGTAATCTGAACATCGAGACCCACACCCAAATCCGCATCGCCGATTGCACACTCTCGGGCGAAACCATCCAAATCACCCCAGGGACAGACAAAATTTCCAAAATCGGCGATACCTTCTGGGTCCTTTCCGCCAACTCCATCACCCAAATCGGCAGCGGCGAACACTCCCCAGCTATAATAACTATCCTCAGCTCCATAGCCAATGGAAAACCGGCAGGGATCCAAATGCCCGTGTTTCTCCGAGAGCTCGATAAAATCCAAAGTTTCATCGATTTAAGCGCGTCCGCTTGGTTCGATTCGCTCCAGTTCATCTCAGCCGAGCCAAAGTTCGAGCTCACCCTTTCAGGAGGTGATTCGCGCCTCCAAGCCACTTTTTACACAACTTATTCACAACCGCTTCCCATCCTCGATGGAACCCGCATCATTTCGCGTAATTACCAAGCAGAAAACCACGCGCGAAGCCTGATTTCGCAGTTTTTCAACTCACTCTCCGATACCACATACGAACTGTCCGATCCCGACGGGATTCGCGATTTCCTAACACGCCAACTGTCCAATCTCCCATCGAATTGGCAGGTCGAACTCACCCCTTTCATCCAAAAACTCGCGTCTTCCTACGTGGTCATCTCACCCCAAATCGAGATCCTTTCTTCCTCGGATCAATCTCTAGAATTCAATCTCAGCTACCTCACCGACACCGGCGAAACCATCTCCGCCGCCGAGGTAAGACGACTGCTCAGATCGAAGAATTCACCATCAAATCAGCGAATTATCCTATCCGATGATATCGAAAATCTCATCGATCCTTTGTTCGAAGATCTCGATATCCAACAGCAAAACGGTCGTTTCATTTTGAAGCAAGCCAACGCCGATGTTATCCGAAAATTAGCTAATGAATTGAAACAATCAAAATTAGTTAATTATCAGGAAAAATGTTCACAAGTTATTAACAGTCAATTATTTAACGTAACTTTAAGACCCTACCAAATTGCTGGTTTATCATGGTTGGTTGATCGACTCCAAAAATACGGTGGTGCCCTGCTGGCCGACGATATGGGCCTGGGTAAAACGTTGCAAACGATCGCTTGTATCGAGTATTTTTTCTCAACTTATTCACAGCCCTCTCCGGTCCTCATTGTGGTCACTACTTCCCTGCTTGGAAACTGGAAATCTGAGTTCCAACGCTTTGCACCGGGTCGATGTCTCATCACCCTCCACGGGCCCCAACGGGACGAGCTGAGGGATAAAATTCGACCGACCGACGTGATCCTGACCACTTACGTGACCCTGGCCAGAGACCTCGTCTGGCACCTCCGTCAGCCATACTCGATGGTGGTTATCGACGAGGCCTCGCTGATCCGCAACCCAGACACAGATCACTCCAAAGCGGTCGCAAAAATCAATGCGACTTACCGGATCGCTCTGACCGGGACTCCTGTGGAAAACTCCGCCCGAGACCTATGGGCTATTTTCCGTTTCGTGCAACGCGGTTGGCTCGGCACACGCAAAGAGTTCCAAGATCGCTACGAGACCCCGCTCAAAGCCCCGGAGACCCATGCCCGCACCGCCACCCTGCTCCGACTCAAAACCTCCCCTTTCACCCTGCGTCGCACCAAAACTGAGGTTGCACCCGATCTCCCATCGAAAATCCTCATCGACGAATTCTGCACGCTTTCCCCGGACCAAGAGTCGACTTACCGCGAAATCCAAAAACAAGGACTGCGCCTCATCGATGAAATCCGCTCCTCCGGCCAAGCCGCGGCCGCCCGCATGCAACAACTCACCACCCTGCTGCGCCTGCGACAAAGCTGTTGCGACCTCGCCTTGTTCGATTCGGAAAAGCTCAGCACCCTCCCCATCCCGCGCCGATCCGCCAAATTGGAGCGACTCCTCGAAATCACCGAGTCATGTATCGCAGCCGGCAGCCGGATTCTGGTTTTCTCACAGTTCCAAAAACAACTCGTTGAAATTGGCAAAGCCCTTGATGAAATCGGCATCGCTTCTATCCGACTCGATGGACAGACCCGAAATCGCCAATCCTTGGTCGATCATTTCCAATCGTCCGATGGTCCACCTGTTTTCCTTATCTCCCTTAAGGCCGGCGGCTACGGCCTGAACCTAACAGCTGCGGACATCGTCATCCACTTCGACCCCTGGTGGAACCCAGCCGCCGAAGACCAAGCAACCGACCGCGCTCACCGCATCGGCCAAACTAAACCTGTCACGGTTTTCCGATTACTCACCCGCAACACGGTCGAAGAAAAAGTCGTCCGTCTCCAAACCAGTAAAAAAGCCTTGGCTGTTTCCCTCAACGAAACCCTCACACCCACCGACGCACCAGCGTGGACCGCAGCAGAAATCGAGAATCTCATCCGCGAGTGAAACTTTAAAATTTAAACTCTAAATCTAAATCTGAGACCTCTGCGCCTCTGCGGTGAAAAAATCTAAATAATCAAACCCACTAGCTCGGAGCATTTTCCTTCCCATCCCTCACCCATCAACGCTAATTTCCAAACATGTTCAAAGAATTCAAAGAGTTTGCATTCAAAGGCAATTTGATTGATATGGCCGTCGGTATCATGATCGGCGGCGCATTTGCAACCGTGGTCAAATCCCTCGTGGACAACGTTTTCATGCCACCACTCGGCATGTTGTTGGCACAGGTCGATTTTAAAAAGCTCCAGATTACCCTGAAACCTGCTGTTGAAGCATCCGAAGGTGTCGCCGCCATTCCAGCTGTCACCCTCAACTACGGCCAGTTTATCACCGATTTCATCTCTTTCATTCTGATGGCTCTCGTGGTCTTCTTCCTTGTGAAAAAAGTCATTTCACTCATTCACAAAAAAGCCGAAGAACCAGCACCCGCAGCAGCGGCTCCTTCCAACGAAGAACTTCTCCTAACCGAAATCCGTGACCTCCTGGCTAAAAAACCTTAATCCTCATCATCATGAACTCCTCGAAACTCCCTCAAATTCTCCAAATAGTGAATGATGAAGAGTGAGTAGTGAAATGATGTGACTTTTCTCTTTACCCCTTTATTTCACCATTTATTCCGCTTCGTTCCGTCCAAGCCAACACGGCTTCGCCTAAATTTTAATTGCTCGTTAAACTCGCTCTGCTTTGACTCCGTTTCATTCCGTCCAAGCCAACACGGCTTCGCCTAAATTTTAATTGCTCGTTAAACTCGCTCTGCTTTGACTCCGTTTCATTCCGTCCAAGCCAACACGGCTTCGCCTAAATTTTAATTGCTCGTTAAACTCGCTCTGCTTTCACTCTTCACTATTCACTCTTCTCATGAACCTCCTCAACATCCTCCGTCGCAAAGCCCGCGCTTCTCTCAAAGAACTCGCCGATCTGACCAACTCCAGCGAATCCGATGTCGCTGCAAAAATTTCCGTGTGGGAAAAAGATCGCATCATTCTGGGATACCATGCGGTAACCAACGAAGAAGCAATCGGGGATACATCCGTGTCCGCTTTCATCGAAGTTCGCCTCACTCCCGAACGCGGCGGCGGTTTTGATCGTTTGGCGATGCGTATCGCTCGTTTTGATCAGGTGGTTTCCTGCTACCTCGCATCTGGTGGCTACGACCTCTTAGTCGTGGTCGAAGGACACGATCTTCGCGAGGTCGCTCGCTTCGTTTCTGAGAAACTCTCCTCCTTAGACGGCGTGCTTTCCACCGCCACCCATTTCCGCCTAAAAACCTACAAGGAAAACGGCTTCCTCTTCGACCAAGAACCCGAAACCGAACGCCTCCCAGTTTCACCGTGAGCCATTGTGGAGCGCGTGACTACAGTCTGCCCCGATAAAGTCGGCAGTCGCGCTCTCTTCTGACAGATCAGTCAGATCCGACGGATTAGACAGATCTGCTGATCTTTTTCATAACCCTATTCCAAAATCCTCACCTCATCCGCCTGAACCAAGGCTTCGAGCTTACCATCTGTTTCGACCATCAATTCCCCGCCGGAGCCGATGCCTCGCACCATCCCCTCACGTCGCTGATCCGCGATGAGATACGAAACGTAATGTCCTGTTAAAGCGCAGCGCTCACGTATCGATTTTAAAGCATCGGCATATCCCTGATTGATCTGGTTTTCATAACAACTCATCCGTGCAACGACCTCCTGCAATACCTCCGCTCTGGAATACTCCCGACCTGTCAACTCATGCAGCGAAGTCGCAGCGAGTTCTTCAGGAAAATTTGTGGAGTTAATATTGATTCCTATCCCGATGATCACGAAATCCTTACCCGCCTCAACCAAGATCCCGGCAATTTTTTTTCCACCGACCTTGATATCGTTCGGCCACTTGATTTCCGCGATCGGCATATAGTTTTCCAATGACTCGGCTACCGCCAAACCGGTCACCAACGACAACCGATGCCACAACGCTTTCGCTGCACTGGGTTTTAGTAAAATGGAAAAAGCAAGGTTCTCTCCTTTAGGCGAAATCCAAGCCGCCCCGCGTCGACCGCGACCTGCTGTTTGTTCATCCGCCACCAACACCAAACCCTCAGCCATGCCTTGCTCGGCGAGCTTGCGGAGCTCGTCATTGGTCGACCCTAGACTCTCTCGCCATAACAAGCGGAAGGGATCTGGCAGCTGAGCGGCGGTGTGTTGGAAATCGTTCATTATGAGAAGAGAAATTAAACCGCGAATGAACGCGAATGGACGCGAATTTCCCAGAAATTAACTAAACTAACAAAATCCATTTTAGAATGAAGGTAACTATTAAAAGTGTTTATATATTTATAGAATATCATTAGCGTTTATTCGCGTTCATTCGCGGTTTACCAATTTATTCCACAAGCACAAAATCCAATCCAATATCCAACGCTGGAGCGGAATGTGTAAGCGCACCCACAGAAATAAAATCCACTCCTGTCTCTGCAATATCACGCACGGTATCGAGATTCACCCCGCCGCTTGCCTCAAGGAAAACTTTGGAATTATCATCCCGCATCGCCACAGCTTTTCTCATCTCCTCCAGTGACATGTTATCTAACAAAATGTAATCTAACCATTCGAGTTTCAGAAACTCCGCCAATTGATCCAAGCGATCTGCCTCAAGCTCCACCTTTACATTCGGCTTTTCAGATTTCAGCAAACGGATCGACGCTTGCAGCGATTCCAACCCACCCTCCGCCGCGAGGTGATTATCTTTGACCATCGCTCTATCATACAAACCCATGCGGTGATTCATCCCACCGCCATCGAGCACCGCTTGCTTTTCCAAAAAACGATACCCTGGGGTCGTTTTGCGAGTATCCAAAATCTGTGCACGGGTGTGTTTCACCTCTTCAACATAACGCGCAGTCAAGGTCGCGACTCCGGATAATCTTTGCATGAAATTTAAAGCCGTGCGTTCTGCGGTGAGAATGGATCGAGCTTTCCCCTCCACTTTCATCAGCATCGCTCCCTCGCCGACACTACTCCCATCCTCCACCATGACCTGAACATCCAAAGTCGGATCCACTTCCGCAAAGACCTGTTTCGCAATCGCTACACCCGAAACCACCCCTTCCCGCCTGGCTGTCAAAAACGCCCGAGCCATTCTCCCCTCAGCTATAAAATAAGCCGACGTAACATCGCCCTCCCCAATATCCTCTTTCAACGCCATCCTGATCAACTCTCGCGACATGAAAGGGTTCTTAACCTCTTTTCGAAAAACATGAAATGCAAAGTTTTCACTCCCCCATCACCGTCACTGCGATGCTGCGCTGGTGTGGTTGTCTGCGATGTTCGAAAATAAAAATTCCCTGCCAACTTCCTAGAGTCATACGTCCGAGGTGGATGGGAATCACTTCTGAGGATCGTGTCAGCACCATGCGGATGTGGCTGGGCATATCGTCGGGTCCTTCATGGGTGTGGACGAAATCGGGATCGTCCTCACGCACCAGACGATCGAACCATCCTTCCAAATCCCGCCTCGCGCTGGGATCGGCGTTTTCCATGAGAATCAGACTCGCACTGGTATGCCGTAGCATTACCGTAACTTGACCCGAAACAATTCCTGAGTCCGCGACGATGCGGCCTATTTCATCGGAAATTTCATACGTGCCTTTGCCTCTGGTGCGGACACTGAATTCAGCAGTGTGAACCTTCATAATCTATCTCTTCAAAAGTTCAGCCAAGGTATCTGGGCTTGTGACGTTGAGGAAACGCACTCGTTTTTCTGAAACCCGTTTCACTCCATAAAACCGATCTTTAACAAGTTCTTTCATTGCATTGATCCGTTGATTCGCTTCTGCCGTAAATTGTTCGCAGGCAATTTCGTTTTGAAACTCGATTTCCCAGATCAGACCAGAAGATGTCTCACCGTCCGCAAATAATGCATATCCATCTCGCAACCATTCACGCGCCACGTCCTCAGCCATCCCAACATCACCCATGTCTTCCAACCAAAGCCGTAAACCCAAATAGCCAGCACTCTCACTGAGATAGATTTCATCATTCAATTTAGGTAGTTCCAACATCCCACCTCGGGCTTTCTCGGCCGGAAAGGCAATCTGGTAAGTGGATTGTGGAGGATTTCTCAATGAATCACTTAGGACCGAGTCGCCTTTAACATAAAGCGTGTCTGCTAGAGACCGACCCGATACCACCGGAAACAAAGTCAGTCCCTGGATGAACGGAGGAAGTGAGAGCATCAGACGTTCAGCTGCGCCGTTATCATTCATCGGCATAAAACCGATGCCACGCGCGTTGTCGCCAAAGAATCTCGATTCGGCGCCGGATGCAGCACCCGCATGTAAGGCCTCACGAGCACGTGCTGCATCGTCGCCAGGATAACTCGCTGTAGGAGGAAAATGTTGATTAAGGAGAATTCGCACAAGCAACCTCAGCATTGCTGCCTGATCAGGAATATTTTTCAAATCGAATTTGTCCGTCACCCAGCCTTCACCGACTTGTTCATCGAACCAAGACACCGCACCAACCGAACGAACCGCGACCAGTTGATCTAACAGTTTATCATCCGAGCGCAGCCAACCGATCCGTTGATAAGCTTCTTGCCTGTCGTCCATCCCTTGCGAACCGAGACGACTCTCCATCGCGGCTTCGATCCGGTAGCCAAGTTCCTCGCCAGCAACCCGATGAACGATGGGATTTGATATGAATTTCAGCCCGTAATCCTTTTCAACTTTTGAAATCATTTCCTGCGGAACTGAAACTGCACCTCCACCTTGAGCGAGGGAGCGCAGTGAGGCGTTTTCCTGACTCAGTAATTCGATATCCTCTTGAGCAAGGCGTAATTGATTTACCAAATCCTCAGTCGATGCCGAGCCTTGTCCGAATGAATAATGACCACGATATAACCAACCACCCGCCCCAAGCGCGGCACCAATGAGTAGCGTGAGTAATTGTTTATGTGAAATCATTGCGTGTGAATGATCTAACCGATTACTCGCCAAAAGGATTTTTATCCAACGCAGATGGAGCTCCGAAAAAATCTTCAGGATCAGCCCCTGGAATAAGAGTGATTGCAATCGGGGCACTGCGGTTACCTAGTGCATCATAATAGTAAAGAAAACGTCGCACCGGCATCTCATTGCCTGTTTTTGGATCAATCCGCTTCACCCGCGAGTCAAACATGCGCTCTTCAGCAAGTTTACCATCGGTCTTACGATAACCATAACTGAACTTGTAAAGCTCATTCTTGTTACCATCATAAATCTTGCAACCTGTCGGATTTCCATGCTCATCCATCCGATAAATCGTTAACATTTTCACCACGCCCTTCGGACCATATGTCCGCTTGGTTAGGGATCGATTATCCGGACTGCGGGTAAAAATCGTTTTCGAACCATCATTATGACGCATCACCCGGACGTTTGGACCATCCACCGCGTCAAAACCGATTTCATCGGCATATGCCGGAATCACTCCCAGGGCACAAATGATCAAAAGAAGGAATAATTTCATATGGAAACTTTTACTCGAGATTCAGATCACGGCAAGAATCGTTTCACAGCCTCGCGTTTGAGACGCAACTCCCGCCATTCATTGACCAATCGGCTTGGCTCGATAATTCCGCAACCAGCCGGCAAGGAAAGATCATTTCCCTGCCACCATAAGCCGCGAATCGCCACCACTGCTTCAAATCCACCTTTATCCCATACCCCGAACGGCGCCCCGAACTCAGCCGGACAACCCAGCCGTTTTCTCCACTCGCCCAGCATCGTCATAGTTTGATCAGTACGGGGCAACGGGCCCAATGCGGGTGTGGGATGCAACCTGCGGAGCAATCTGCGCGGCTCCTGAACCGATTCTAATAAGACCTCAAATCCTGTTAGAAAATGAACAATTGACCCAAGACGCATGACCTCACGTTCTTTTCTTTTCAACTGACCCAGATCGAGCAACTTTGCAACCAATGTCTGAGCCACATATTCATGTTCACGGATTTCTTTCTCATCCACCCCAAAAACAGCTTCATCTTCTTGCCTGGCTGTGCCAGCGAGAGCCATCGTTTCCAAATGTAACCCGCGCATTGAAAATAACAGCTCAGGAGTAGCGCCAGCAAAGCCGGAATTTCCAGAAACCCAGCCATAGGAATAAAGTGGAGCACGTTGAGCAGACATGGCAGCGACAATACAATCTGAAACCGAGCCCGCACCTCGCGCTCTTCCACACTCAGTCACAACCGGCACGGTTTTTTCAATCAGACCTTGGCCGATAGAACTCATGATTTCCTGGAAAACCATCGAAAAAGGCAT
>JBILAN010000061.1:0-14650 GCA_044354135.1 Luteolibacter sp. | reverse complement strand
GCGACCGACTGCTGAGTCTCTCGCGCCGAAGCATTTCGCGACGGCGGCGAAAGCTACACTCCTAGATCACCCGACGTCAATACGTTTTCCCAACTTTTTTGAAGTTTTTTTAACAACCTTAAATCCCTTGAATTACTTGGGATAAAAGCCCTGCAGGACACTCCTAAACCCATAAATTGACCCTGAATTCGCCCCAAATCACCCTCCATTCACGCCCCATTCGCCGATCTCAGCCCGAACCGGTCTTCGGAGAAACATAAACTCATCAGCTGCCACCAGGCTTTAACTACTACATGTCTAGTAGTTAAAGCCTACACGTCACAGGCGGACGGCAAATTTCACCTTGCCTCCAATTGGGTATGCCTGAGATGGCACCAACTGCATGCGGCGATGAATTCCTACAAGCAAGCCCACAGCGGCGAGGCTGAAAATCAAGCTGGTTCCACCATAACTGACAAATGGAAGCGGCAGACCATCGTTTGGGAGCACAGCGGTTGTTACTCCGATGTTAACCATGGCGGGGACTACAATCACACAGGTTAAACCTAGAGCAATGCAGCGCTCAAAAACTTGTTTAGCTTGAAGCGCAATGCCGATTCCACCAATTGCGATTAGAACGTAGCAAAGCACGACACCAAGAGTTGCAATCAATCCGAGCTCCTCACCGATGACAGGGAAAATGAAATCGATGTGTGCAAAGGTAAGAGTTCCGAATTTTTCGACCCCGTTACCAAGGCCTACACCCCAGGGCCCGCCGTTACCTAAAGCTAAGAGTGCGCGCCATTGTTGCATCCCGCGATCGAGTTGATGGATGGGGTTTTCCAAATCCAGCCAAGCTTCGATCCGAGCCCAACGGTTGGCGTTATTGTAAAGAAACCATCCTGCGAATGCGATAGCAGATAGGGCTGTCGGAACCATATAGATGATACGAGTGCCTATGCAAATCATGATTGCAGCAACCGTCACACCCAATGAAAGAGCTGTGCCGACGTCTGTTTCCGCAGCGATCAAACCAATGGGAATTACAGCTATCAAACCTGGGATGATAAAACCGCGCCAAAACGTTTTAACTTCCGTTTGCCAGCGTGAAAACCACAATGCCAAGACAACAACCACAACAACCTTAGCGCCTTCAGATGGTTGAAACTGTCCAATTCCGGGAATTTCAATCCAGCGTTTTGAGCCGTATAGTTCAACGTTGATTCCAGGGACAAAACAAAGAACCAAAGCAATACAACTCAATAGATAACTTGCAGGTGTTAAACTGCGAATCCAACTCAATGGCATTTTTGCCATGAAAACCGCAGCAATGATCCCAATACCGACCATGATAGATTGTCGGGTCAGGAAATGATAAGGGTTTTCGAGACCACGAACCCAAAAACCCGTGCTCGCCAACATTACCAAGCCCAACCCACAAAGGATGGCTACTGCAATAATAAGGATGGTTGAGCTATGTTTAAGCACGGATGAAGGTTTTTAAACTGTTAGGTCGAATTAAGGAAGTTTAAGTACTTGACCTGCCTTCAGCTTGCTTGGATCTGAGATCCCGTTCAAGCTCATGAGGTCTTTCTCGGTCAAATTATATTGCTTGGCAATTCTCCAAACGCTTTCACCAGATTTGACTGTGTGAGATTTGGCGTTTGATCCAACTGGAACGGCTCTTGGAATCGTATTTCCTTCATTTGTGGAATTATCTGCTCCATTGGTAGAAGCTAAAATTTCAACCAAGCCGCTCTCAGATTCGTTGGGAATGGTTTGATTGCGAATCGCTTCAACTTCAGCGGGCTCAACCGCAACGATGCGTTTTGCCTGAGGAATACGGAATACAGCACCTGCACGTAGTTCTTTCCCATGGTTAAGTTTACGAAGCTCCGCTTCATCAACTGAAAACTTGGTCGCAATGATGGTAAAATTATCACCCTTTTTCACCATGTAAGGCTTATCTCCACTACTCAATTTAGGAAGAGCATCCGCACGCTCCGGAGCTGCAATATTTGCTTTATCATCAGCGACTTGATGGCTAGCAACCGCAGGCACTGCAGTCCTACCTGAAAGATACTGTTTGTGGATGAAAATCATTCCGATCGCTAAAATATGAAGTGCGAAAATAATCGATAGCGAACGCGAGATATTGCCACCCGATTCCTCAAATTCTTCGGGCGATGCGGTTGCAGCAGAGGCGCGTTGCTTGCGAAAATTGGTTCGATTGAAAAGACGTGCGTATATTGTTTTTTGAACAGGTTTGCGACGGGTTGGGATTTGGTCGAGTTTCATATGCTTTATTAGGTGATTGATTAATGTAGTTGTTGAACGATCTCTTTGAAAACGTTTCCGCGATGTTCGTATCCTTTGAACTGGTCGAAAGAAGAAGTGCCTGGTGAGAGCAAGACCGTTGAGCCGCGTGGCGCGACGGAGCGAGCTTTGTGAGTGGCTTGTTCAAGGGTTGTGAATGTCGAACAAGGTACAACTGATCCCAAAAGATATGCCAGAGGATGTGCGATTTCTCCAAAGGTGATGACTTCCAAAACTTGCTTTTGAAGATAAGGAATAACCTCGGAATAGTCCAAACCTTTATCTTTTCCTCCGGCAATTAAAACCACAGGACGAGATTGTGATCGGATCGCGCATTGCAAGGCGTGCAGGTTCGTCGCTTTCGAATCGTTCAAATATTCCACACCGTCTAAAGTACGGATCAATTCACAACGATGCGGTGGTGGCGCATATCCTTCAAGCGCATGCATGATGACTTCCTTTTCTATCCCATATGCCATGCAGGCCGCTATTGCTGCCATCGCGTTCTCGGCGTTGTGTAGCCCACGCAAAGCGGTTTTTACCTCAATGTCTAAAATGACATTCCCTTGATAGATGATCGTTTTCCCATCCGAGTAGAAATCGGCATCCTTGCACTCGGTTGAGAACGTGATGACTTTCGGCAAAATTTGCCCGAGCTCTTCACCATAGCGCGCGATCACTGTGTCGTATGCCGTTTGATTTTCGAAAATTCTCAGCTTGGCGTTTTTATAAGCCTCCACTGTTGGATATCGATCCATATGATCTGGCGCGAAATTCAGCCAGATGGAGACGTTTGGATGCAACATGTGAATCGTTTCAAGTTGGAAGGAAGAAAGTTCCAACGAAACCGCGGAAGGAACATCAGAAGCAACAACCACTTCGGAAAGAGGCATGCCATAATTGCCACATGGGCTTCCGCCTTTTCCGGCTTCTTTCAAAATCCTTGCCACCAACTCCGTGGTAGTGGTTTTCCCGTTGGTACCGGTGATTCCGATGATTCCACCTTTGTAAAATCTCGATGCGAATTCAGTTTCACCCATCAACAAAGTTTTAGCAGCAAAGGCTTGGACTAAGGGAGAATAGGTATCAATACCCGGGCTGAGGACGATCATGTCAGCAGAAAAATTCTCGGCATCGCGGATGGTTAGATTTGCTTGAATTTCAACGCCGGCAGGCACGTTTGTGAACTTATCGGAACCACCCTGATCCCAGATGGAAACCTTCGCACCTTCGCGCAACGCCAGAACCGCTGCTGCAACACCAGAACGCCCAGCGCCAAAGACGGCGACGTGCTTTCCTGAAATGTTGAATGTTTCACTCATGGAGTTTTAAGCAATTTTAAGTAAGGCGATTCCGAACAATGCGAGCATGATAGACAAAATCCAAAAACGGATGATGACCTGTGATTCATGCCATCCGAGTAACTCGAAATGATGATGAATCGGCGCCATTTTGAAGATGCGTTTTTTACGAAGTTTGAAAGATCCGACCTGAAGCATCACGGAAAGAGCCTCCATCACAAACACTCCGCCGATGATGACGAGAAGCAGTTCTTGTTTGGTGCAGATAGCAGCAGTGCCGAGTGCGCCACCGATGGCAAGTGAGCCCGTGTCGCCCATGAAAACTTTTGCAGGATGACAGTTGAACCATAGAAATCCAAATCCCGCACCAGCTAAAGCCATGAGGAAAACCGCGAGCTCCGCGAGATAACGATTGTGAGGTATCACCAGATATTCGGTGGCCATGAAGAAGTGTCCCGCGAGATAGGCGAGCATCGAGTAACTGAGCGCGACGGAAATCGTGCAGCCAGTAGCCAGACCATCGAGTCCGTCTGTTAGATTCACCGCGTTTGAGCAGCCGATGATGATCAGCACGAAGAACGGAATCACAAAAATTCCTAAATCAATCAATGGCGTTTTGAAAAGTGGAAAACAAATCTCACCGATTCCGATTGACGTATCCCTCAAACGGAAACCGGATACACCGTCCTGCAGCTGCTGTGTAGTAGCACCGAATCCTGAAATCTCGGGCTTGAAGTAGATAAAGCTCGACGCGATCAGTGCGATCACTAACTGCCAGAATAATTTAGTCCGACTCGAAACCCCATCGGAATTTTTCTTTTTCACCTTCGCGTAGTCATCGACAAAACCTAGCAAACCACATGCGCACATCGTGCATGCGCAGACCGCGACGAAAGGATTGAAAATTCGCGCGCATATTAATGTAGAGATCAAAACGCTCGCAAGAATCAGCACTCCGCCCATAGTTGGAGTGCCAATTTTTCCGCCGTGAAGTTCAGCAAGTTTATGAACTTCCTCAGCGGTGCGAATGGGTTGGCCCAGTTTCAGTGAAATAAGTTTACGAATAATCCATGGCCCGAGGATGATTGAAATCGCAAACGCTAAAAGTCCTGCTGTTGCGGCGCGGAATGTGACGTATCCGAAAAGATTGAGGAATGAAAAAGTATGAGCCCAACCTTCATTGCCAGAGGCGACCTCGGCTTGGAGTGCGGCGTGCCAAAAATCGTAAATTGCGGTTAACATGCGGTTGGAAAGGCGGTTTGTAGGACTTTTTCAATGGCGGCAGAGCGACTTCCTTTAAAAAGAACGATGTCGCCGAAGTTTGTGTTAGATTTCAACCACTCGGCTGCGCTACTGCTATCTGGCAAATGCATGGACTCACCTCCGATGGCGATTTTTTCAGCGCCATCACCCACAGCAATCAAGCGCAGGCCTTTGGATTTCGCGAGTTTACCGATGCGTAAATGTGCTTCTGTGGCGAAAGATCCCAGTTCTCCCATTCTGCCGAGAACTGCAATGCGTTGCCCACCCTCGGCGACTTGCATTTCACATAAGGTATCCAATGCGGCTTCCATGGATTCCGGGTTCGCATTATAAGTATCATCAAGAAGCGTGATCCCATCGCATTGAATCCGACGCATGCGACCGGATGTGAGATTTACCGATGCCAAGCCTTGGCCGATTTGCGCGGGACTGAGTCCGAGTTTCCAGCCCAATGCAGCGGCGAGCAAGGCGTTGGTGATCATGTGTTTGCCCAATACCGGAATGAATACTTCGATGGAATCCTCACCTTGAATGACGAGATTGATCCATGTTCCATCGGCTTGCGACCTGGGATTTTCAGCCCTTACCATACCACGACCATTACCAACGTGAATCAAGCGGGCACTGGTTCTGGAGCGGAAATATTCATTGAAATCACAACCCACAGGCGTGAACAAAATTCCAGTTTCAGGAAGATAGCGCGCGAGTGTGCTTTTCTCTTCAGCAATTCCTTCACGCGATCCAAGAAACTCTATGTGTGCTGTGCCGATGTTGGTGATGATCCCGTATTGCGGGCGGGCGATTTCACAAAGAGGCGCAAGTTCGCCAGAATGATTCATGCCGATTTCAAATACACCGACGGTGTGCTCTTGAGTGGTCGCCAGGATGCTAAGTGGCAGACCGATGTGATTGTTCAGGTTACCTTTGGTAGAACTAACAGAGAATTTCTGTGACAGCACGGAAGTCGTGAAATCCTTGGTCGAGGTTTTTCCATTGGATCCGGTGATACAAACCACTGGAATATTGAGCTGGCTTCTCCACCAATGAGCGAGGCGCTGCAGAGCTAGCAAGGTATCCTGAACCTCGATCACCGCCTGATCGGAACCCAGTTCCCCACCCTCCCATTTCCGCACCAAGGCGATGGATGCACCCGCATGCAAAGCCGCCGCAGCAAACTGATCAGCATTAAAATTCTCACCGAGCAACGCTATGAAAAGGCCGCCAACGATGGGTTTTCTGGTATCGGTGAAAACCCCGTTCGCTTCCGCAGAACCGAAACCCGCGGCAACTTTCGTGCCGAGGATTTCAGAAATCTGTTGAGCTTTTAATTTCATGGTCTGATGAAAAATGTTAGAAACGCGATGCTGGGTTCGCACGCATTTCAGCAATCGCTTCCGAGCGCTTTCTCAATGCGAAATCGGCTTTTTTCCGGTCATCAAAATCAATCGTGCGATCGGCGAACTGCTGATAAGTCTCGTGGCCTTTGCCAGCGATCAGAATGATGTCACCGGAAAGCGCATTCTGAACGGCAGCCTCGATCGCTTCCGCGCGGTCCAACACACTGATATGATTGCACTTTTTAGGCAGGCCTTTTTCGATTTCACGGATGATTTCCGCGGGATCTTCCGAACGCGGATTATCCGATGTGATGACCATGACATCGCTGAAGCGGCCCGCGGCAGTAGCCATCAACGGGCGCTTGCCTGTATCGCGATCTCCGCCGCAACCGAACACGGTGATCAAGCGGCGCGGATCGAGTTCCTTCAACGTGCGGCACGCATTTTCCAACGCATCCGGAGTGTGAGCGTAATCCACAAAAACCGTCGCACCGCCTGAATTGCCTACGTTTTCCATGCGTCCGGGAACCTGTGGAGAATCGGCTAGCGCGGCAATCGCTTGGCGAGGTTTGATGCCGCAGGCCGTCGCGCCGGCAATGGCGGCTAGGAGATTGTAAGCATTGAAACGGCCGATCAAAGGAGCGCGGACGAGATAGGTTCTAGCTTTCACCGAGAGCTCGAAAGTCATCCCGTCCCGAGCTTGCTGTAAATTGTTAGCCCGGAAATCGGAATTCACGGAAAAACCGTATCGAATGACCGGCATTTTTCCGTCGAGTTCTCTCGCCAGATCGTTTCCGCGAGCATCGTCGATGTTGATCACTGCGGTCGGTTTTTTTCCGTTCGGATCACTCGCAAGATCACGGAACCACGATGCTTTGGCATCCATGTATTTCTCAATCGTGCCGTGATAATCGAGATGGTCCTGTGTGAGATTCGTGAAAATCGCGGCATCGAAGGCAAGATGAGCCACTCGCTTTTGGTGAATGCCGTGTGAGGAAACTTCCATCACCGCACCGCGGCAAGCGTTGTCGCGGAATGTTTTGAGAATTCCGTTCAGCTCGATCGATCCCGGCGTGGTGTGTTTGGCAACCGTAACAGCCTCGCCGTCATCGATATGGATCGTGCCGAGTAAGCCAGCGCGATGCCATTCCCTTTTCATGATGTGGTGAAGAAGAAAGGCGATAGTGGTTTTCCCGTTGGTCCCGGTCACTCCAGCCAACTTAAGATCCGCTGCGGGATTTGCATGGAAACTTACCGCGATTTGCGCGAGTGCATCGCGGGAATCCGAGACATGCAACCAAGTAACCTCATCTGTTAGATCAACAGGTGAAGCGATCTCAGCCAAAATAACCGAAGCACCGGCGGAAATAGCGTCGCCAATGAAATCATGTCCATTGATCGAAGTCCCACGGATCGCCGCATACAAGCTGCCTTTTGTCACCGCACGTGAATCCGCCGTGATGGCAGTTATTTCCTTATCAAGCGATCCTTCGACCGTGACATTTTTGATTTTTGATAAGAGATTTCTAAGTAGCATATTGCTTTAAATGAGCACTAGCGGTGGGCTACCGATCCAGCGATCGGCTCGGTGGGCTGAAGATTCATATGAGTGGCAAGTCGCTTAGCGATATTTGCGAAAATAGGTGCGGCGATCTGGCCGCCGTATCGTGGAATTTCGGTGGTCTTCGGTTCGTCGATGACGACATAGCAGACAAACGCAGGATTATCCGCTGGCATGAATCCGGCGAAAGATACCACGTAACCTCCATCGATGTAGCCACCACGCTTGGGATCATGTTTGATGGCTGTACCGGTTTTGCCACAGACCTTGTATCCTGGAACAGCGGCTTTGGTGGCTGTGCCTCCTAACAAAGTCACTTTATGCAGTGCCTCCCGCATTTTTTTTGCGGTTTCAGGCGAAATGACTTGGCGACGGCTTTCAGCTTCAAATTCTTCAATGATAGTGCCATCATTTGCGATTAGAGATTTAACGATTCTAGGACGAAGAAGTCGACCGTCTCCAGCAATTACCGAGTATGCGGCAGCCATTTGGATCGGCGTCACGCCTATATAGTAACCGTAAGCCGACCGTGAGAAATCTACCGGAAGTTTGGCTACTGGTGCGGTTCCTGGGTTTTCCCCACTGAGTTGAATTCCTGTACGCTCACCAAAACCATATGCGTGGACATACTCATAATAGCGCTTAACACCCAATTGTTTCGCAAGCTTCCAGCATCCTGGATTGTTAGACTTTTGAATAATCTGTCCAACAGTTAACGAACCGCTCGAATGTCCATCTTTAACCGTGAATTTATTTTCCTGCAAAACACTTGGACAATTAAGCACTGTGTTCAATGTAACCAAACGCTCCTCTAACGCAGCAGAGGTCGGCAGAATCTTAATCGTCGAGCCCGGCTCATACTTCGCTTGAATTGCGTAGTTGAATGAATTTTCGGCGAGATTCTCTTTATGATTGAGATCGAAATGCGGGCGTGAAGCCATTGCCAGAATTTCACCATTTTTCGGATCCATCACGATCACTGCACCTTGTTTGGATTTATATTTTTCCAAACCGGCATCGAGTTCTTCTTCGACGATTGCCTGCATGCCAATGTCGAGCGTGAGCTTCACATTGAGCCCCGCTCTTGGTGGCAACAGACTTCCGGAATTTCCGGGAACAACCAATCCACGTGCATCACGAAGATGTTCCCTGCGGCCGTCGCGGCCTGCAAGATATTGTTCCATTGCGGATTCGATTCCGAACCTGCCAACCATGCGGTAGGTTTTCTGACCGTTTTCAAGCTGCTCTTCGTCCTCACCGGTGTATCCTGTTAGGTGAGTTGCGATCTTGGGATTTGCATACCATCTCTTGATTGAATTTACGAAAACAAATCCTTCGATATGATTTTCATCCACAATCTCACGAAGACGCTCCGCGATATCATCCGGAATATCTTTCACAATGGGAAACCATTTGGCTTTATTGGTTTCAATCTTTTCGCGCAGTTCTTCGCGACGCATCCCAATCGGCTTTGAAAGCAAGCCGATTGCATACGCCATGTGTTTCTCGACAATGATATCCGGTGTCTCGCTGGAAAGAATATCCCCACGAACCCCGTGAATCCGCTTGAGCTTGTCTTCGGGATCCAATTCATCCCAACCCGGTTCCTTGGAGACCTTTTCGTAAGCCAAGCCGAACGATGCCAGCTTGGGATCTAACAAATGGTTTTTATCCACATAGATCGAGGATACAGGAATGCTTTTTGCGATGGTTTCTTCATTCCTATCCACAATCATTCCACGGATCGCAGGAATTTTTTCGATGCGATGATAAGCTTTAGCTGCTGACTCCGCGTAGCGTTTGCGATCGACAAGTTGAATCTGAATCAGACGCGCCGACAGTCCACTGAGCAAGGTTACTAGAACCATACAGAGGATGATGCAGCGGGTTTGAAAAGCTCGATTCACAGATTGGTATTCGAAGAGGCAACGGTATTGGTTTCAGATGGGAGGACTTTTTCAGAGACTCCCGAAGGGATGGGGATCAATTCCGTTTTCAAATCCTCAAGTGTCTTGCGCATGGCAAATAAATTCAAAATCTGATCCTGACGCATCTGGATCGTACGAATATCTAACTGATTTTTTTCAATCCGTTGCTCAACCATATCGATTTCTCTCATGGCTTTGATCTGACAGTTGCGATAGTAGACACGCAGCACGCCACCCACCGCACTGATCCCTAATGCGAGGATGAGACAAAAGATGGTGAATGTTGAAATACGGTTTTCGTTTTCTTGACGACGGCGATTCATGGGTTTGAAATGTTGGATGTTTGAATCTCTGGGCTAGAAAGCTGAGCAACCCGAAGCTTTGCGCTACGGGCTCGAGGATTAGAGGAGATCTCTGATTGGCTTGGGGCTATTGCTTTTTTAGTAATGAGCCGGTATTTAAAATCGGGGTTGGGCCGAGGTGCCGGCCAAGTAGGGTCATCAATATAGGGTTGGGAATGGTGCCGGAGAAATCGTTTCACCATTCGATCTTCCAAACTATGGAAGGTGATAATCAGTAATCGGCCTCCGGGCTTTAAAACCTTGGCTGCGTTTTCTAAAATCGATGCGAGCGATTCGAGTTCTTCGTTGATCGCCATGCGAATGGCTTGGAATGAACGAGTTGCTGGGTGGATTTTACCATTTCGACCCACTGTGTTTTCAATGCATGAAGCTAATTCCAAAGTCGTTTCGAATGGCTTTTTCTGACGTTGGGCAACAATCGCGCTGGCGATGCGGCGCGATCTTGGTTCCTCGCCATAGCTGAAAAGAATCCGTGTGATCTCTGCTTCAGGCCAGTTGTTGACGAGTTCGGCAGCAGTCATGGTCGCGTTTGGACCCATCCGCATATCCAACGGACCTTCGCGCATGAAAGAAAAACCGCGCTCCGCAGAATCCAACTGACGTGAAGAAACTCCCAGATCTAGCAATAAACCGTCAGCTAAATCCCCTGCTACGATTTCTTCGTAAGATGGAATCTCAGAAAAATTTGCTTGGAATGTAGAAAACTGATTGCCGAATGCCGCGAGTCTCTCGCGTGCATGTTCCAGTGCTTCTGGATCACGATCCACGCCTAAAACTCTTGCACCAGTTTTGAGCAATAACTCAGAATGTCCACCGCCGCCCAATGTGCCGTCGATGATGAACTTTCCTGAACCAGCTTCCATCATCTCAATGACTTCATTCGGCATCACGGAAAGATGATAACCTTCTGGTGAAAATGATTCAGACACCGAGGCCGACAACCAGCCAGCAGCGGACTCGATATCCGATTTACCATAACCACTTACTGTCCCGAGCTTGTGGTTTTGTAGATTATTAGAAAAATTAACCGATGCGCTTGCTGACAACCAGCCAGGCACAGCGCAGCGCAACGGCTCAAAGAGTGAATGAAGCTCTGTCCCGAGAGACTTAATCCACTCAGCTAAATAAAGGGGAAACGAACGCCGTGCCGACAACCAGCCAGGAGCGGTAACGGCGTTCGTGTTTTCAAAACCGCGTGCTGTCCCGAGCTCTTGGTTTCTAGAAAATTTGTTAAAAATGTTATCGATGCCATCCATCCACGTACCGCACTCAAACCCTGCCATTTGGCGGATCGTATCGGTGTTAGAGATAGTGGATTGAGTTAACATTTGTATGTTAGAAAATTGCGAGGTGATCGTCTTCCTCAGGAACGGCAGAAAGACCAAAGATTTTCTCAAACTGCGCGCGATTCCAGATTTCAAAATGACTGTCGCCAGCTGAGAGCATGACTTCGCTGTCTGGAAGTATTCCTGCGTAATCTGCTAGATCTTTTGGAATGAGTAGTTTGCCTTGATCATTCACATTTGCTTCGCGAAGCAAACGCACCAATTTAGTTTTGAGTTGCGATTCCTCTTTCGGCGAAGCGGCATGCTGTTTGATGCGCTCCACTCGGTATTCAAATGCCTCTTGAGTGAGTACTTTGAGTACCTTCACACCCTCTGAAATTGACGGCATCAAATTCAACGCCTCTCCCTGGGCCGGACGCCAAGCCGGCACGACGTTGACTCGGTTCTTGGAGTCAGTCTTATAAGGGAACGAACCCTTGTATTGTTGGAATTGCGGTATCATTGAGGGACAGCTGGCGAATTTGACAACACTTAGATACACTTTCGTACACTTCGAACACAAGTAGAAAGTGAAGTTTTTTGAATCAAATTCGCAATTCCCTGCTATTCAATGAGTTACGATTTATATTTATTGATAATAACTTGGATTTTCACATTCAATAACCGTGAAATTTTAAAAAATCTGAGCTAACAACTACCCAAAATAGGGAGTTATGGGCTTTTTTAGGTAAAAATTTCAAAAAACCATCCGAAGTGTACAGGAATGGCTATTCAATGTACTTTGAAGCGGTTGCCAGCGAAGTTGAGGTTGCGAGTGCTTTATGACCGGATTAGAACCATAAGTGGTTTTGATCATTTACTCTGCCAGAATATGCGTGTTGTAGTCATCGGTTGCGGCGCAGCAGGCGCATCAACTGCTGTTTTCTTGAAACGCGCGGGACATGAGGTCGAAATCTACGAGCAAGCACCCGTGTGCCGCGCAGTAGGCGCCGGATTTCTGATGCAACCCAGTGGCATGGACGTGCTGCGCGAACTGGGGATTCACGATAAAATCATCAGCCATTGTTCAAAAATAAGCCGCCTTCATGTTATCGAAAAAGATGGTCGGGATTTGATGGAACTCCGTTATGCGGAACTCGGTGAAAATCTTTTTGGCGCTGGGCTGCATCGGCCCGTGGTGATGAACGCCTTGATCGAACTCGTTGTTAATGAAGGTATTCAAATTCACTGGGGATCGCGTGTTGAGCATGCGCAGAAAAATTCTGATCACTGGCAAATAGATAATAAAAAGTTTGATTTGTTAGTGATCGCCGATGGTGCGCGCTCTGCGATGCGTCAGAATCTGTTAGGAAAAGGTTACGACAGAGGATATGGCTGGGGTGCGCATTGGTTCATCGGAAAAAACAACCGGGTTTTCCCTTCAGCTGAACTTCATCAGATCGTAAACGGCACTCGCGAACTCGCCGGTTTTCTTCCTACTGGCTATGAGATAGGAAGCTCTGATGAATTACTGAGTTTGTTTTGGAGCGTGCGCATTGAGGACGATAACGCCATTCGGCGTCAGCCATTGAAAGCTTGGAAAGACAAGATACTATCTCTTTGTCCGATGTCAGAAAATTTACTCGATCAGATCAATGATTGGGAACAAGTGCTTACCGCTCGGTATGGCGATGTTCATATGCGAAAATGGCATGGTGACCGATACGTATTTCTTGGTGATGCGGGCCACGCCATGAGTCCTCAACTTGGGCAAGGTGTTAATCTTGCTCTGGCAGATGCGAGTTGCATCGCTGCTTGTATCGCAGAATTTCCGTTAGAAAAGGCACTCACTGAATACTCACGTCGCCGCAGACCAACCCTTCGCTACTACCAACTTGCCACCCGCAGTCTCACGCCAATATTCCAATCGGATCACGAATGGATCACCCCTTTCCGTCACTCCGCCTTCAGAATTTCCCAAAACATCCCCCTGTTAAGAAAAATGATGACCAAATCCATGGCCGGAATGATGCGGGGAATTTAGGAGTGGCTTCAGGAACGGAAGCGGGCTTTGTGGTATTTCAAGCTAGCCCTACTTCGCTACCACCGTTGCCAAAACTATGGTGGTCAAGAAAGCTTCCGTATTCCGCTGACGAGGTCGCGATTAAAAATCGCGGTTCCTCTCTAGATAGCGTGGCATTCGTAGCCATTCGTCGCCGGAGGCTATGAATGACGAAGAATGGTGGCTCGAGCCGGGATCGAACCAGCGACACGCGGATTTTCAATCCGCTGCTCTACCAACTGAGCTATCGAGCCTCACAACATCCTTGTAGGCGGGGCGCGAGTAAGGATTCCCAGTTGTCTTTTGACAACCCAAAAATTATCCTTAAGCCAAATTAATTAGCCATCGGGTAAATCAGCCCAGTCTGACGGCTTCGTAGGCGCTTACCACCCCGAAAGTCATTGGCTGAGCCGTCGCTTCTCCGAAGCCCGTTTTCTCTAGCAAATCAATCATTGCCTCACCTGAGGGGAATTGTTCGATCGACCCCCCGAGATACTCGTAGGCATCTTTTTGTTTGGTCAGGAAACCCGCGAGTTTCGGTAAAACATGGTGCAGGTAGAGTCGATACGGGGCGCGCATCACGCCTTGGGGTAATGAGAAATCGAGGATAAACAAACTCCCGCCCGTTTTCAAAACGCGCCGCATTTCTTTCAGGGCTCGCTCGTAATCCGCCATATTGCGGAGTCCGAAGGCGACGGTGACGACATCGAATTCGCCATCGGGAAAGGGCAGTTCGAGCGCATCTGCGACCATGGTTTTACGCACCCCGCGGTTTGAAGCATGCTCCAGCATTTCCGCACAAAAATCCGTGGCGATGACTTTGGTCTCTGGCAATGCATCCTGGACGCTCAGGGCAAGATCACCCGTGCCGCTCGCAACATCGAGCAGTTTCTTGGGATTGAGCGCTTTGATCCGCTTCGTCACCAGATACCGCCACCAAATATCCATACCCATGGAGAGCACATGGTTTGTCATCACATAGCGATCGGCAATTCGCGCGAAGGCGGTTTTTACATAAACGGGATCTGGCATGTGCTTGAAACTTGCCGTCCTAATGCCTCAGCGTCCAATACTGATTTTGGAAAAAGGCATTAAGAGATTGGAAATTGGGAAATTAGGGAGGGAGTTCGTGCAGCAATACCTAATATCTTAGGGGCTGTACTAGCTAAGTGATCTAAAATCACTAAACTAGCCCAGTCCATGTATCAAAGAAAAAGTCGATTATCAGCCTACAAACAAGGAGATCTAATTAAGCTCTTTGTGGCTGGTGCTACCG
>JBILAN010000129.1:0-4590 GCA_044354135.1 Luteolibacter sp. | reverse complement strand
CTCAAGCGAGCCAGGAACGATACGCGCCCGCGAAAGCGAGAGAAATTTGAATACGATCGCAGCCAACCCGGCGATAGAGCAAGCTAGGAGCGGATAGATGAAAATTCCACCATCTTTGAAAAATTTCTGAAGGGCTTCGGTGAATGAAATCGCTAAGTAATCCATGTGGTTATATTTTTGTTAGAAGTAGAAGTTGAAAATAAGTTCGAGAGAATCGCCATCCATTTCTTTTTGAACATCCGCAGGCATCGGCGGAATCTCAGCTGCACGGATGGAATCCAATGTGAACCCTTTTTGAATTTCTTGAAGATTGTCGCTTTTGGTTTCACCAACCAAATTCACACTCGTCACCCGACCTTGCGCATCAAGAAAAAACCTAGCCGTTAAATAACCGGGCACGATAAAGTCGCGCCGCCTTACGCAGTTGCGTTGCCATTCGAGTTCAACGGCTCGACTGATTATCGCATGGTAGCGTCCCAACGGCGTATCGACCACGTCCAATGCGCTGCGTCCAGTGCGTGAGATACTACCATGAATGGCTGTCTTGGACTGATTTCCACGAAACGCCGGATCAGTTGATGTCGCAGGTGATGGCTTCTTCGCTGACGTTGGATCCTGAATAGGTTTTTTCAACGCCACACCCTGGGGATCGCCACTCTGGGTTTTCTTCTCATCACGCGGCTTGATGTTTTCTTGCACATCGGATTTAGAAACTTCCTGCTCCTTGATATTCGGACCATCTAACAGTTTTTCTCGAATCGCTGTTTGGGAAATTTCCGCATCCCCCGGATCCGGTTGCTTTTCTCCTTTTGCAGTTTCAACCGGGAGCGTGGTAGGATCTGGGATTTCAGTAGGTGTCGTTGTAGGTGGGCTTGGCTGTGCCACTTGGTTTGGAACATCCAACCTTCCATCTTGATATCGACTCTCCGTGGTTTCGGTTTCTTCCTTGGGTCGGGTTTCTCGACCCGCTTGAGATGGCATCGTGACATCATCACGGGTCGGATTACGATCACTCGTTGCTTGGGTATTGCGTTCACCAACGTAACGACGGCTTTCAGGAGCTTCCGGGCTAACTTGATCGTCAGAAGTCCGAACAGATTTGGATTCTTCGGGTTTAGGATTTTCCGTGACTGGCTCAACCTCAAACATATCTGGAGAAATCATCACCAAGGATTGTTCAGTAACAGCCGGGAGCGTAATTTTTTTCTTAATTTCTGAGCTAATGACCTCAAGAGTGATACCCGCTAGCAGCAGGCCATTGAGCAAAAAGGATATCAAAAGCGCCGCCATCCAAAGGCGAGCCTCATCTCCGTTTTGTCGTGTTTCCGTGGAAGTCACAGCCCTAGCTAGACTTTTTCGAGGATTCTTGCAATGCCTCGCTTGTCACAAAATGGCGACAAACCATCCCCGCAACTACGCCGGCTAAGAACCCAAAAACGTGACCAAGAACGTCCGTATTTGAGCCGGGTGTCCCGCCACCAAGCCAGCCAAGCAGAACAAAACCAGCCAATAACGGCGCCACAACCCGCACCCATGGCATGCTGACTTTTTCGCGCAAATTCTCCACCAAGCCGATTCCAGAGAGGATACCCAGCGCCCCGAAAACCGCGGTCGAAGCGCCGATCGAGGTGAATGGCTCGGGATATGTCAAAGCCGAGGTGATCACATTCCCCAAGGTTCCCGATAAAAGAATCATAGACCAAGCCTTGAAAGGCCCGATGGATTTCGAGGCGAGCATGCCAAATAATGCACCACCCGCTAAATTACCAATGATATGACCGAGATCCGCGTGAAGAAACAGCGCGGTGAAGGGTCGCCACCATTCACCGTCTCTCATCAATCCTATGCTCGAAGAGGCCCCGCGATCCGCGAATTCTTGATGGGTTTGTTGATAATAAAATACCACCATCAGGACCGCCGCCCAGACCGAGTAATATGCCCAACCCGATGGATACTTTGCCCAATTCGATGGAACAATTTTTGGAATTCTAACAATTTCCGATTCCTTCTCATATTGGCGGATCTCCTCGGAAATTTTCACGACGGCATCCGGTTCCACCTGCAAATCAAACTCCCCTGGCTGATCGCCATGCTCGACTCGTATCGACTCACCCATCGCCAGAGCCACCAAGGCACGCTCGTGCGCCTCATCCAGAGTGGGATAAGTCCCGACGTCGATCCATTCGTCATTTTCTTCTTCAGGCTTCATGTTGGTGATCGTTATCGGAGAGCCGAGCCTCCGGCCGGCTTTTTGGTTTTGGACAAACAACGAATAGGCTCATAATGGCTTCACATAAAGCGTGAATGTATCCGGAGGAAAGTTCTTAGGATTCTTCTCAATATAGCTTCTCACCCATGAAAATTGCTTAGCGGAACGGATCAATCGGTCATAATAGTCCCTTTGCCACAATGGGCCTTCCCGTTTGAGAATTTTGTTCAATTCACGAGCACTGAAGCTTTTCATGGTCTTAATAATGTCTGAAAGCTTATGTGGTGCTAGGGGACGTAAGAGCAGATGAACGTGATTAGGCATGATCACAAAACAATCCAAGTCATAGCGTTGGCCATCGAAATACAATATTGATTCAGAAACTATTCTACGCACCTCCTTGTTCTTCAAGTGACACTCACCAATACCTCGATCCAACCATTCCTCGATTTCATCAGTAAACTGCTTGCGATAAGCTTTGAAGATGTCGTCCGTCCATGGCTCCGGATGATTTTTGAAAAACAGCTCCCGATCCCGCTGCCATTCTCGGATTTTAGTCAATGGCAAGGAATCGGCCAGACGCCAAGTGACAAAAATCCATGCATCTCCTTGTTGCCAGTGAGGGAGATTGTGAACTTTTACATTTATGGGTAGTTCTGTGTTGAAAAATTCAGGCATAGCGGGGGGGATTGGAGAGCCGGTCGATGACCGGCTGTGGTTATGAAGGAAAAAGCCGGTCATCGACCGGCTCTCCAATATTTCTGTCAATGCTCATGCTTCACATGTCCGCCTAACAGATCACGGCCGAAATCATTTTTCGCATCCCGCCAGACGCCGTGGAAATGGTTGCCGTTGTTCTGCACGTTTGCTACCTCCACGAGAAATGACGTTCCTTGGATGCGGTAGTAATAAGGCTCGTCGCGTTTGATTCCGCCCGCCCAACCGAAACGCAGGTTTTTCAAATCCGCTTGGATCTTTTTGATGTCGTTTTCCGCCAACTCCTTGCGGTGGCGGTTCGCATACACAGCGATCAATTCCATCAAAGCTTTTTGCTGGGTCTCCGTCATCTCCGTAGCCTTGATTCCAACGGGTTCGAGCTGCTTCACCGCGCGATCTTCCGCCGTCAGGATTTCCGCAGGAGTTTTTTCAGAAAAGATCACATCCTTGCCGCTCTCTTTCAAAATCGTGACGAGTGCACGCGCAAGATCTTCCTCTTCGTGAAACGGACGCGTGCCTTTCAGCTTGTGCTCGATCTTCACCTCGCCCGGATTCGCCGCGAAGAACGAAGGCGTCACGCTCACCGCCTTGCCATTGACAATCGTGTAGTTGAGCGAGAGGTGATGACCTTCAAAACGCCATGCCCATGTGCCGGTCGCTGAGGGTTCGCCGAAAATCGATGTGAAGTACGCTTTGGGATTCCGAAAGTCCGGACGCTTTTCGATCTCCGCGAGAAACGCTTCAAGAGTCATGATCGCATCAACCTTTTTCAAACCGGGATCGCTCAGCGCGGTTTTCAACAAATCACGCACCAGACCGACCTGCTTTTCATCAAGCGCTTCCAAAGGAATCCCTTTACGCTCGCGCGGAACGAAGCCCCATGCTTCGCGTTTCTCGGAATCGAATGGGAAAAAGGCTTTTTTCACCTGATCCTCATTGAGTCCTCCAAGCAAGGCCATGGCTGCATTTGCCATATCTGCACTAACCTTTTGAAGTTCCGTCGGCTCAGCCTTCAGTATGGTTTTCGCGTGTAGTGATGAACAGGCAAAGAGTCCTAGGAGGAAAAAATATTTCATAAGGTGTGTCATACGTTGAATGAGAGCTTGGACTTGCAAGGACGTAACGGAAAGAAATTTCCCAGCGAAAGGTTGACCGTGGACGCGGCTGATAAATCCGCGTATCAAGGCGGCAGTGAACGATGCGTTACGGGATATTTTCGGCTTTGATGGACTGCGAGCAGGGCAGGCGGAGGTCGTTGCTTCGCTGATGGATGGTCGTTCCGCTTTGGCGATTTTTCCGACCGGTGGTGGAAAATCCCTCTGCTACCAATTACCCGCTGTATTGTTAGATGGCACTGCTCTTGTCGTTTCTCCCCTGCTTGCGTTGATGAAGGATCAGGTCGATGGACTTGTCGCAAAAGGTGTGGCGGCCGCGCGTTTGGATTCGACGCTCAGCGATGAGCATTACGCCGAAACACTTTCCCAATTCAAACAAGGCCAGTTGAAGCTGTTGTATGTCTCGCCGGAAAAACTTGCGAATACCGAATTCCAGAAATCGCTCAAAGGCGTGAAAATCTCCCTGATCGCGGTCGATGAAGCGCATTGCATTTCCGAATGGGGCCATAATTTCCGACCCGATTACCTCAAGCTCGCCTCGATTTTCCG
>JBILAN010000060.1:0-14979 GCA_044354135.1 Luteolibacter sp. | reverse complement strand
GCGGTAGCACCAGCCACAAAGAGCTTAATTAGATCTCCTTGTTTGTAGGCTGATAATCGACTTTTTCTTTGATACATGGACTGGGCTAGTTTAGTGATTTTAGATCACTTAGCTAGTACAGCCCCTTGATTAAATATATTCACCGCGGAGGCGCAGAGGTCGCGGAGGGTCGCAGAGAAGTCAGGATGAATCGCAGATCCTTCGGCTTACTCCGAACAAGTGGTCATTGTTAAATAGAGATAGGGTGAATTTCATAAGAAAAACTCACCTTATCTTACTCATCTAAACCACATAAACCATTTCCCTCAATTTTCATCAACCAAAGCTTTGACTCCACTTCACTCCGTCCAAGCAAGGAGGCTTCGCTATAACCAAGTTCGCTACCGCTCACAGTACTTTGCGACCCTCCGCGACCTCTGCGCCTCCGCGGTGAAAAATCCCCCGTAGAAATTTGGGGTTTCAACTTCGCTCTGAACGGTTAAGTTCTCGACATGATCCAAATCACTGACAAAGCAAGCGCACAACTCGTGGCCTTGTTGAAAAGCAAGTCGGCGTCACCGACGGCTGGATTGCGGCTTGGCGTCAGCAAGGGTGGCTGTGCGGGTTGGCAGTATGAAATGAAAGTCGCCGAGCCGCAAGCGGGAGACGAAGTCGTCGAGCAAGGCGAGGCACGGGTCATCGTGGCGGCGGACAGTTTTGACAAATTGCGGGGTTGTGAAATCGATTACTCCGACGATCTAACAGATGCTGGATTTAAAATTCACAATCCCAAAGCGCGGCGATCATGTGGATGTGGCACATCGTTCGAGCCCGATGACGAGCCGGATGGCAGCGGAGCGGAAGACGTTGAAGTTTGTGGCGAGGGAGGCGCGGTTTAATTCACGTGCCTCAAAATCGCAAACAGCAGAGCGAAGAACTCGAGCCCCCGCAGCCCGCTTTTTATTGGTGGACGCTTGCTAACATTTTGGCAGCATCGTTTGCTCTGCTCAGTTGGGTTTTGTGCTTGCACATTTTCGGCAATCCGGAAATCCCAGGTAACTACACATTTCTGAAAAAACTTAGCAGGCTCCCCGAGCTCACTCGCTACACTGTCCTCGATGTACCTAACGGTAGCGCTTTGAATCCCACCGAAATCTACGGTAAATACTTCGGACTAAGCGAAGAAAAACGCACAAAACTCAACGCACTCTTGCTACGCAATTACATGCGTAATTTTGAAAACAATCTTCTCCTCACCTATGCCGAAGGTGATTACCAAGTTGCCGATGTAACCAAGCTGGAAAAAGGCGATTTCCTTTATCCCGGCTTCGCAATCCGCACCCAAGCGCTCGTGAAACAAGATGACTTCGCTCAAGCCATTGGCTTCCCTGTAGTGATGGAATACATATTCCCAACCAAGGACACCGAGGCGGTCTTCCAGTTCAACAAAGGCGATGTTCTCGAGGTGAATAAAAACCCTAACTGCGCCGCCATCATCCACATTTCCAAAACCACCGTCGAAGGCGAACAAGCATTGAAAATCACCGCCGTCCCCATCGCCTACGGCTCCTATCGCGTCGGAGAAAAAACCTCCTTCGCCATCGAACCCCCAATCGTCCTGAACCCTGATTCAAAACTGCCGATCTGGAAGTAAAACACTGCAAATTGCCATCAGAGTAAGTCGGACAGTTTTTACCACTGAGGAACAGAGAAAGATAGAGGACGCGGAGGTGTGGATTTTTTTATATAATTATTAGGTAATTATCTCTTGATTCGAATTTAGGATTTATAATTTAGAGCTTCACTCTCTGTGTCCTCCTTCTTCCTCAGTATCTCTCTGTGGTAACAAAAAAGCCCCGCAAAATCTGCGAGGCCTATTGTTATAAATTTCGTTTTAATCACTTCAAATCGAAACCTTCTTCCCGCCATTCTGTGCGGATTCATAGATCGCACGTATAAGCGCCACAGCTTTGCGTGCCTCACCTGCATGGGTTTTGCACTGACGACCTTCTTGGATCGATTGCACGACTTCTTCGAAATTGCGTTGATGCTGATAGAAATTGATAGCCGTCGGATCGTTCGCACCGAGGCCAGCTTCTTGACCTTTCATTAGGGTCGATTTGATCTGCGCGTCCTCGGGTTTCTCTTCACGGAAATCCCAGATCTCGAAAGCTTCGTCCGCGAGGAAAACCGAGCCATCGGTTCCAGCGAGTTGGACACGTGCGGGATGCCCGGCCTTCGACCATGTGCAAGTCGAGCACTCGATCACGCCGAGCGCACCATTTTCAAACTCCACCGTCGCAACAATACTGTCTTCTACTTCGATACGTTCGTGTGCGAGGCAGGCGGTGACCGCTTGCACGGATTTCGCAGGACCAGCCAAGTAGAGCAACGCATCAACCGTGTGCACGGATTGATTCATCAACGCACCACCACCATCCAAGGCCCACGTTCCGCGCCAACCTGCGGAATCATAATATGCCTGATCGCGATACCATTTCACATAAGCCGATGCCGATGTGAGTTTTCCAAAACGCCCTTGATCAGCCGCTTTCTTGAACGCGTCCATCCCAGGATGGAAACGACGATTCAATACCGCAGATAGAGTCTTACCATTTTTCGCTGATGCTGCCATCAACTGATCGATGCGCTCGGTGGTGATTTCCAATGGCTTTTCACAAATCACATGCTTGCCCGCATTTAACGCCGCAAGTGCAGGATCAAGGTGAGCACCGGAAGGCGTACCGATCGTGACGATTTCCAACTCAGGATCCGCGAGAAAATCATCGATATTCGAGAAAGCCTTGCCGCCGTATTCCGCTGCGATTTTTTCCGCAGCCTCCGCACGGAGGTCGAAAACCGAATGGAGTTCCCCGCCAGTCATCGCAGCAATGGCTTTTGCGTGAAAGTGGCCGATCATGCCAGCGCCGATGATTCCGAATTTCATAAAGTGATTTTGTGGTTGGTTAAATGATTGAATTGCTGGGATATTTGGTTGCTAGCCGATCGCTTGCAAGATTTGAAATGAAACAATCCCCTGAAAAAAAATCCTGCTGTAGCGAACACGCGGCCAATCCAACCCCACCGCCAAGTTCTGGGGCGAAATATTTCTGCCCGATGTGCCCGGGCGTGGAATCAGACAAGCCAGGCGATTGCCCGATCTGCGGCATGGCATTGGAAAGAAATCCTCTCTACGCCGATGACGGTGAAGATCACGAAATCCGTGCCCTGAGCCGGAAATTCTGGATCGCTGCTTTTCTCACTCTCCCCGTGTTCATCCTCGCGATGTCACACATGGTTCCCAGTCTTCATTTCCGCACAGATATTACCAAATGGATTGAGTTTGCCCTAACCATCCCCGTCGTTTTCTGGGCTGGTGGAATGTTTTTTACCAAAGCCTGGATCTCACTGAAAACATGGAACTTCAACATGTTCACCCTCATCGCCACCGGCGTCGGCGCGGCGTTCATCTATAGCGCGGTGGCGGTTCTCGCTCCCGGAGTGTTTCCGGAGTCTTTCAAGAAACACGGCGAGGTCGGTCTTTACTTCGAAGCTGCCGCAGTGATCACGGTTCTGGTTCTGCTTGGTCAACTGTTAGAAGCCAGAGCCCGCGCCCGTACTGGAGAAGCCATCCAATCCCTCATCAGCCTCGCCGCGAAAACAGCTCACCGCCTCCGCGACGGCGTAGAGAAAGATGTGCCTATCGATGCAATCGCAGTCGGCGATCTGCTCCGCGTCCGTCCCGGTGAAAAAATTCCCATCGACGGCACGATCACCGCTGGCAGCGGCAACATCGACGAATCCATGATCACCGGTGAACCCATGCCGATCGCGAAAAAAGATGGCGACCCCGTGATCGGTGCGACCCTCAATCAAACCGGAAGTTTCGTGATGCGCGCGGAAAAAATCGGTGGCGATACACTACTTTCACAAATCGTCCACATGGTTGCAGAAGCCCAACGCAGCCGTGCGCCCATCCAAAAAGCCGCTGATACGGTGGCGAGTTGGTTCGTGCCCATCGTGGTGGCTGCGTCGATTGTGACCTTCATCCTCTGGGCAGCTTTCGGCCCCGCACCTGCCATGGCGTTCGCTCTCGTCAATGCCGTTTCCGTGCTCATCATCGCCTGTCCTTGCGCGCTAGGCTTGGCAACTCCCATGTCCATCATGGTCGGCATAGGTCGTGCCGCAGGCATGGGGATCCTGGTGAAAAACGCGAGTGCTATCGAGCTCGCGGAAAAAGTCACGCATCTCGTCACCGACAAAACCGGAACTCTAACAACTGGCAAACCCCGTGTCACCGATGTTATTCCCGCACCTGGTTACAATAACGATTCTTTACTCCAACTCGCCGCTTCCGTCGAGTCGCTCAGCGAACATCCGCTCGCCCGCGCTGTAACCGATGCCACGAAAGAATCTAACATCTCAATTTTTCCCGTCACCCATTTCGAATCCGTCACCGCAGGCGGCGTCACTGGTACAGTCGATGGTAAAGTTATTAGAATCGGGAAATCTTCTTTCCTCACTGAACACAGCATCGCCATTCCTGACGATTGGCAACAAATTGCCCAAGATCTGCGAGAAAAAGCTAAGACCGTGGTATGGGTTAGCGTAGGTAGAGAACTCGCAGGCATATTCGCCATCGCCGATCCGATCAAAGCAACTAGCGCCGAGGCAATACGCACACTTCACGAGATGGGCATAAAAGTCATCATGTGCACTGGAGACAACGCCGCCACCGCCAAGGCCGTTGCGAAAGAACTCGGGATCGACAAAGTCCACGCCGAAGTGGTGCCGCAGGATAAAATCGAGCTCATCCGCGAGCTAAAAGCCAAAGGTGCTGTCGTCGCCATGGCGGGCGATGGAATCAATGACGCACCTGCCCTCGCTGGTGCGGATGTCGGTATCGCGATGGGCACTGGAACCGACGTCGCGATCGGCAGTGCGGCGATCACACTCATCAAAGGCGACCTTATCGCCATCACCAAAACCATCGCCCTCAGTCGCGCCACCATGCGCAACATCCGCCAGAACCTTTTCTTCGCTTTCATCTACAACGCCCTCGGGGTCCCCATTGCCGCCGGTATCCTTTACCCCATCTTCGGCATCCTCCTAAGCCCCATGATCGCTGGCGCAGCGATGAGCTTTTCCTCCGTCTCCGTCATCCTCAATGCCCTGCGCTTACGGAAGACTGAACTTTGAAAGAAGATATTTTAACCACGGATTGCACGGAGTTCACGGAATGGAAATGGTTTCTATTAATATAACTAACTCCATCGAGCCGAGTTAGCCAACAATCCTCTATCCTGTCTTCTCCGTGCATTCCGTGCATTCCGTGCAATCCGTGGTTGAAAATCCCCCTAATAAAGACTGGAATCCTCAGCACCTCAGGTGTTGGCTATGGCCATGAAATGGACGTTGTTAACGACGAGCGCTTTGCTCGCTTTTGCCTCTGCGCAAGAAGTAGATGACTGGCGTCTTGAACTCCTGAAAGAAAGCGGTCTATCCGCCGAAACAGAAGCTTTGGAGAAATTTCAAAAGGGGCTGAGTCAGCCGGATGGGAACTTGGATAAAATGGTCCAGCAGCTCGGCTCGGAAGAATTCAAAGAGCGCGAGCAGGCACAGAAGGAGATTTTACTACTGGGAAAAAACGTGCTGCCGCAGCTACGCCCCATGCTCAATTCAGACGACCCTGAGATACGGATGCGACTCACAGCCATCATGAATCAAATGGAAGTCGGCGGACGCTGGGCAAAAGACAACCTGCTGCGCGAAGCGGTAAACAGTTTGCTTGAAGAAAGAAAAAACCCTGGCGCAGCCAAACCCAATGCAAAACTCTTCGTGGAATTCTTCAACAAAAACGCAGCCTCTGTTTCCGATGGCTACCAACGCCTGAAATTTAAAACCGGTGTGGGAGTAGCCGGCTCCGTAAAGGATGGTATGGCACGCTTGAATGGCAAACATGACCGCGATGGCGATCAACAACTCCTGCTCCTCGCGAAAGATCTAACAGGAAACGAAGAATTCCCCGATTCCTTCCGCATCGAATCGAAAATCGGCGGCGGCGGCGAAGGTATGGGATCTTTCCATGTCGGGATCTCGGTCGGAAATGTCCGTGCCCTCTTCCACCCTGGATACCAGAATGGAGCATTTCGCATCGAACAAGTTTCTAACAACATAGCGATCTTGGGCAATACCGACATGACCTTCACCCCACCCTCCAATAAACTACTCCTGATGAGTCTGGATATCAAACGCCTACCTAACAAAGACGTCGAAATCAGCGTCAAAATCAACCACGAAAAACAAACCTTCCGCACCAGCCAGATCGTCAAAGCAGATGCCATTGGCAAACTGGACCGCATCGCCCTCGATCGCAGTGGTAGAAACGGTGGCGACGCCATCTTCGACGACCTCATTGTCGATCTGAAGTGATACTCTAAAATCTAAACTTTAAACCTCAATTCTGAAAGGCGTTCGTTTGGTTTTCTCTGTCTGTCTGATTCTTTTGGACGTGAGCTTAGACCGTTTGCCAAAAGTATTTTCAGAAACGACCGAGTCCGTAGCCCTCGGATTCTAGGCGTGAGGAAGGAGTGAAAGCCAGCCTTCACCGTTCTTCGTATTTAGAGAACGCACACTGCTTGGCCGGAGTGCAACGTAGGCAATAAACATCCACGACTGACGAACAACAACGAAACCGTGGGTTTACGGGCCGGAACTCCAAATCAAACATCCGCGCAGCGGCTAATCATCCAAACCTCAAAATCTCCTCGTTTCGGAAAAGACTTTTGGCAACCGGTCTACACAATCGCTCCTTCTTGCTTTGAGATTTAGAGTTTAAAGTTTTAAAAACTAGTTGCGCGTCCGGGAATTGGACCGACTTTAGAAACTGATGTTGAAAATCATATCCAAACGCAATCGGGCAAATCTTTTTACTTTAGTTGCCATGTCCTTGATTCTTCCTGCGATTCATGCGCGCGGAAACGATGAAAAATTCTTGGCTAATTTCAAAGATGATGAATCCGGTAAGGGATGGACTTCCGTGAATGACGATGTCATGGGCGGGATATCCAAAGGTGGATTTGAGATCACGGACCGCAACACCCTTCTCTTCAAAGGCAGCCTTTCGCTAGAAAACAACGGCGGATTTGCCTCTATACGCAGTAAGCCCAAGGACCTTGATCTCACTGGCATGAAAGCCTTGGCAGTTAGGGCAAAGGGCGATGGCAGAACATATTGGATTGAATTGCGCGTCACCCGTCAGATGCGCGCCAGCTCTTATCGCGCGGATTTCACAACCACCAAAGGCGAATGGAAAAACTCGATCATTCCTCTGGAAAATTTCAAACTACAAGCATTCGGACAACCCCTGCCATCCGACCCAATTAAGCCAGAGGAAGTCGAATCCGTCGGCTTCACCATTGCGGATAAAAAATCCGGCGAGTTCGAGCTCGAGATTGAGTCGATCAAAGCAGTCTCTCAGGCCGCGGCTACAGAAGCACCTAGAGGCGGGGGCACCATCGTCGATATCGCTAAATCTGCGGGTCAGTTCAAAACTTTGTTAGCAGCGGCAGTTGCTGCAGATTTAGCGAGTGCGCTCAGCGGCAAAGGCCCTCTTACCATCTTCGCTCCAACTGATGAAGCTTTTGCGAAACTCCCAGAAGGAACTGTTCAGGAATTGTTGCAGCCGGAAAACAAAGCCAAGCTCGTTAGCATCCTCCAATATCATGTGATCGCTGGAAAAGTCACTTTGGCAAATGCTCTAACAGCTGGCCAGGCAGAAACCCTCCAAGGCTCCAAGCTTAGTGCGAAATTTGAAGACGGAAGCGTACTCGTGAACTCAGCCAAACTTTTAAATGCAGATATCGCTGCATCTAACGGAGTCATTCACGTCATCGACCAAGTCCTACTTCCACCGGACAACAGTAAAAAAGTTCTCAGCTCCGCCGGCCTGATTGAACTGGCAATCAGTCGTGGAGTTCCCCTCTTTAACAACGGCGACGAAGCCGCCTGTGTTGCCATTTATGAAGTTACTTGCGAAAGTCTTCGCACCCTCCCAGACACCTCGAGAAAATCCCGTGCTACCCTCTCCAATGCCCTCACCGAAATGCGCGAAGAAAAAAACGCAACCAAAAAGGCATGGATCCTGCGCGGAGCGCTGGACAAAACTTACGAAGCCTTAGAGGCCAAACATCAGGAATGAAATCTCCATTCCCAATATCTAATATCCATACACGCCCCCTTACTCAATAATCCTAGCTCGGAAGAAATTAGGGCGGTCGAACAAACTGGTTTTATTTCACGTTATTAACCACCATGACTCTTAAAATAATTCAATAAGATCACCAACTTTTTGGATTTTTGAAGGACATTGGATAACGCTCATCGCCAAAAAAGAGTTAATTTTCGGCCACAAAAACCTTTCCCAGATTAAGCGCAATCCTAAGATACAAAAAAGAGCTGATTTAAAAAATGAGAAGCACGATCGAGATTATGCGCTAATTTAGACAGCTTGCCAAAATCGCGCTACTAAATGAATCACACTCACTTTTTCAGCACCTACTATGATCTCCTTCAGCGTATTGAGGAAATTGATGCTCCAGACTATGCGCGCAGCAGAAATTTTCTCGACGGCAATGTCACGGCTTTGAGTCCCTTTATCAGCCATGGTATCCTTAGCACACGTCAAATAGCCAGCGCCGTGCTCACTCGCTACTCGCGTGATGCCTCAGAGAAATTTCTTCAAGAACTTGGCTGGCGCGAATACTTTCAACGTGTGTGGCAGCATCAAGGCGACGGCATTTTCACCGACCTCCGCTTACCACAAGAAAAGGTCTGCTCCAGTCTAGTTCCCATTGCCATCGCGACAGGCAAAACGGGCATCGTGGCCATCGACCAGGCTGTCGAGCAGCTTGTCCGCACGGGTTACATGCACAATCACGCGCGTATGTGGATCGCCAGCCTTACCTGCAATATTGCGCAAACGCATTGGCTCGAACCCGCGCGTTGGATGTATTACCATCTACTCGATGGCGATCTCGCCAGCAACTCTCTCAACTGGCAGTGGAACGCGGGCACCTTCAGCAACAAAAAATACTACGCAAATCAACACAACATCAACACCTTCTCACGAACCAGTCAAAGAGACACCATCCTTGATGTCAGTTACGACGAGATCAGCACCGTCCCGCTTCCATCCGGCCTAAATACTCGCGCCCCTTTAACTCTTACAAACACCTTCCCTCAATCCATCGCCGCCCCGCTCACGGCGGGCTCTGCGCTCCTTTATTCGATCTGGAATCTCGACCCACGATGGCGTCCCGAATTCGCAGGTCGTCGCTTGCTCTGGATCGAGCCGAGCAAACATCAAGCTTTTCCTCTTAGTCCATTGCGGTGGCAGTTCATCCAACACTGGGCCGCCCAAATCCCTGGCCTTGAGCTCTTCGTGGGCGAACCTATTGACCTCTTCCCACAGGGAGTAGAGCATCTTTCACTTATGTATCGCGAACATCCAACATGCCACAATTGGCCCGGCACCTGCGACGTGCGCGACTGGATGTGTCCGTTAACCACAGGCTCCTTCTCAAGCTTCTTCGCCTTCTGGAAAAAGGCTCATAAGGAGCTCGCTCAACCAGTTCACATCTGAATGCCCGATCTTAAAAAACAGTTTAAAACCTGCCCAGTGTGCCATCGTTCCTTTCACAACCGCAAAAAGTGGAACGAACGTGGACTTTGGGAAACGATCAAATACTGCTCAGAAAAATGCCGAAAAAACCGTCAGCAAACAAAATAAAAGAGAAGCATGTCGAACGCCTTATGCTCGGGAAAAAATCCGGTATCAACATCGGATCTCGTAACGTCCCGCATCACCTCTACGCCCACGAGCGGGATACATTCGAGCGCGCCATCAAGTTTCGCTTTCTCACCGTCTCTGACCTCGAACGCCCCAATCTTGAGAATATCTGGCAGATATATTGCCTCGCCAAGGACTGGGACTACTACGTCCTAAAGAAAACTGCTGAAGGCGAAGGGCACATTTACAAAAATAAGCAACTGCAAGAAATCCTTCCCCTCAAGGAAGCAAAGCAAAAGCTCATCAACGAACTCAAATGAAACGCGCGGTCTGGTGGATCAAACGGGACTTTCGCCTAGCCGATAACCTCGCGCTCACTGAGGCTATTGCCAAGTGTGACGAGGTGATCCCACTCTTCGTTTTCGAGCCTGATCACCTCGCTCTTCCTGATACCTCGCCCATGCACGTCCATGCGTGGACGCAGGCTCTCACCGATCTCCGCGCTAATCTGCAACATTCTGGTGGCGATCTACTCATCGCGCGTGGTGAGATCCGCCACGTCTTAACAGAGCTTCATCAGCGTTATCCCTTTACTCACCTTTTCTCGCACGAAGAGACAGGCAATAGCTGGACATACCAGCGCGACCTCGCGGTGAGAGAGTGGTGCTGCCAGCACGCCGTCAACTGGCGCGAGTCACCGCAAAATGGCGTCGTTCGCCGGCTCCGATCCCGCGACAACCGTAGTCCGATCATTCAGAATCGTCTGCTCGCCTCTGCCCCGCTTCCAGTTCCTTCGCACCTCAAATTCCCCACGACTCTCGCCAGCATTTGCGCACGTCGTACCGTGCCATCGGTCAGTGAATTCTTCTCGCTTGCTGAATATCCAGAGATCCAATGGGATGTTCTGCAAACCGTCTCTGAGACTCAGGCGCACATTGATCTGCAGTCCTTTCTCACTGTCCGTGGCCATGCCTACTCAGGTGGTATTTCCTCCCCTAACTCCGCCTTTACCGCGGGCTCCCGCCTTTCCGTTCACCTCGCTTGGGGCACGCTAAGCCTGCGTACCGCCTTCCAGCGCACCCATGCCCGCGTCGCCGAGCTCAAGGAATCCAGATCAGAGAATAAAACCCGTTGGCTTCGCAGTCTCCGGGCCTTTGAGTCACGCCTTCACTGGCACTGCCACTTCATTCAACGGCTTGAGACCGCCCCGCATATGGAATTCCACGCTCTCAACCCCGCCTATGAGCATTTACCCTATCAGGACGACCCAGAAAAACTCCGCTCCTGGGCACAAGGACGGACGGGATATCCCATGATCGACGCCTGTATGCGCTGCCTCGCTGCCACGGGATTCCTCAACTTCCGCATGCGCTCGATGGTCGTGAGCTTCGCCTGCTTTGGCTTGCACCTCGATTGGCGCGCCATTCACCCCCATCTCGCATCCATCTTCCTCGACTACGAACCCGGCATCCATCTCTCCCAACTCCAAATGCAAGCCGGCATCGTCGGGATCAACGTCATTCGCGTCTATAGCCCGACCAAGCAAATCATGGATCAAGACCCCCACTGCACCTTTATTAAAAAGTGGATCCCCGAGCTACGCTCTTTTACCCCCGAGGAAATCCTCCAGTACGAAACGATCAACCTCGGAACCTACCCCGCGCCCATCGTCGACTTCAAAATCAACTCTAAGGCCATGAAAGACCACGTCTTCACCATCCGCAAAAGCACTGTAGGAAAATCTAACAGCGCCCAAGTCCTCAACCAACACGGATCCCGAAAATCCTTTAAAAAACAATCGTCACCAAAGAAGAAAAAATCAGAGTCTATTCTGAAAGAAGACAATCAACTGAAACTTTTTTAGATAAAGAAAGATAAAAGCTCATCGAGCCTGTTTCTATAGCGGCGCAGATTCAAAAACCTGCCCAAACTTTTTTGATAACCAGTCTAACGACTCAGCATGATCGCACTCAAAACATGAATGCCTAAAATTTTAGCTGAAAACTGATTACATGCCTGGCAGGAATCTCAGATTATTTCGAGTTGCGGAGTGACGATTAAATTCTAACAGTTTTAAATGTTAATTAGCGGGGACTAAACCCCAACCATAAAATAAAGAAGTGGAGGCGAGGGGAGTCGAACCCCTGTCCGGAACGCCATCTGCGTTGGCATCTACACGTTTAGTGGGTCATCTGGGATTTCGGATACGCTGGGCTGACCTACGGCGTTGAGTTTCCTAGAAACCTGTTTGATCTCGAAAGAGAACCCGGTTACCCGATCCTCGATCCAGCCTGCTAGGTGTCGTCTACTCCCCTAGCAGGCGTTGGGGTCTTGACGTTGCTGTCAATTAAGCAGCAAGTGCGAGCTCGTTAGAGTCTGCATTTATTTGTTTTGGGCGGCTTTTTTAAGAGGCCAACCGACCAACCTCTACGTGCAGCCAGCGCTTCAAACATTCCGTCGAAACCAGAACGCCCCCATTCGCTTAGCGGCTGTCAGATTAATACAGGACTGGGTTTATTCAAAGGAAATTTTACGGGAGAGAAAATGAACCGCAATCGAAGCCTAGCGGAGATGGCCGGACTGACTGTTGTGAATCTTTCCGGCAAATGAACGCAGATGGACGTTAATGCTAAAAAGACTCCCTAAAAACCCAGCACTCACCTAGCCCGTGGAGGCAAATGAATACCAATAGGGTAAATTTTAATCAAAAGATTCACCTTAAATTCCTTATTTTTATCTGCGTTTATCTGCGTTCATCTGCGGTTCATTTATGAATTCCGAGCACGCTGGGGCCGTGGTTCAAATTTTGGTCAAACCCCAAGAAACGCGCTAAATCCCTGAATCAAAGGTTGCAAAACCTGCTTGCTTGGCTAAAACCCCGCCCCGCCGAGACCCCTCGGCCCCATAACCATCACACACATCAGGCATGAAGGACCTCAGCAAATACCGTAACATCGGAATTTTCGCCCACGTTGACGCGGGTAAAACGACCACCACCGAACGCATTCTCAAACTCACTGGTAAGATTCACAAAATCGGCGAGGTCCACGACGGCGCATCCACCATGGACTTCATGGAGCAAGAAGCCGAGCGCGGGATCACCATTCAATCCGCTGCGACCACTTGCTTCTGGAAAGATCACCAATTCAATATCATCGATACTCCCGGCCACGTTGACTTCACCATCGAAGTTTACCGCTCGCTGAAAGTTCTCGATGGCGGCGTCGGCGTTTTCTGCGGATCTGGCGGCGTTGAGCCACAATCCGAAACCAACTGGCGTTACGCGAACGATTCCAAAGTTTCCCGCGTCATTTACGTGAACAAGCTCGACCGTATCGGTGCCGATTTCTATCGCGTCACTGCACAGGTGAAAAAAATTCTCGGTGCACATCCGCTCGTGATGGTTTTACCAATCGGCACTGAGTCTGACTTCATCGGTGTGGTGGATCTTCTCACCATGAAAGCTCACGTGTGGGACGAATCTGGACAGCCAGAAAACTTCAAGATCGAGGAAATCCCTGCCGACATGGTTGAAAAAGCCAAAGAATACCGCGCAGCCCTCATCGAAACTGCCGTCGAGCAAGACGACGCGATCATGGAAGCTTACCTCGAAGGCAAGGAGCCTTCCATTGATGAAATCAAAAAGTGCGTCCGCAAGGGCACCATCGACCTCGCGTTCTTCCCAACTTATTGCGGATCTTCCTTCAAAAACAAAGGGCTCCAGCTCGTTCTCGATGCTGTAGTCGATTACCTGCCGAACCCGCTCGACGTGAAGCCTCTGCCTGAAGTGGACGAGGAAGGCACCCCAACTGGCCAGTTCGCGGTCATCGACCCGAAAGCTCCGTTCCGCGGCTTGGCGTTCAAAATCATGGATGACAAGTTCGGGGCTCTCACCTTCACCCGAATCTATTCTGGAACGATCAAAAAAGGCGATACCGTTCTAAACTCCTTCACAGGCAAAACCGAGCGCATCAGCCGCATGGTCGAGATGCACGCCGATGACCGCAAGGAAATCGATTCCGCACAAGCCGGTGACATCGTCGCCATCGTCGGACTCAAAAACGTACAGACAGGTCACACCCTTTGTGATGAGAAAAACCCAGCGACTCTCGAGCCGATGGTGTTCCCAGATCCGGTTATCTCCATCGCTGTTGCAGCCAAAGACAAGGCCAACGCCGAGAAACTTGCTAACGCGATCGGTAAAATGATTCAGGAAGATCCATCGTTCCGCGTTGAGACCGACGAGGAAACCAACGAGATGATTCTCAAAGGCATGGGCGAGCTTCACCTCGACATCAAAATCGACATCCTCAAGCGCACGCACAAAGTGGAAGTTACCGTTGGTGCTCCACAGGTTGCTTACCGCGAAACCATCACTCGTTCGGTCAACGACAGCTACACCCATAAGAAGCAATCTGGTGGTTCTGGTCAGTATGCGAAAATCGACTACACCATCGAGCCCGGCGAACCAGGTTCTGGTTTCATTTTCGAATCCAAAGTGGTCGGCGGAAGTATCCCGAAAGAATTCATCCCTGCTGTGGAAAAAGGCTTCAAAACCTCCATCGATAGAGGACCTCTTGCGGGTTATCCTTGCTTGGACTTCAAAGTCACCCTCAACGAAGGTGGTTTCCATGCGGTTGACTCCAGCAACATCGCGTTCGAAATCGCTGCGAAAGCTGCTTACCGCGAATCCATGCCGAAAGCTGGTCCACAAATCCTTGAGCCTATGATGAAACTCGACGTCTTCGCTCCCGAAGAAAAAGTCGGTGACGTCATCGGCGACCTCAACCGCCGCCGCGGCATGATCCAAGGCCAAGAGCCAACTCCAGGTGGCGTTCGCGTCAAAGCCGAAGCTCCGCTCTCTGCGATGTTCGGTTACATCGGTGACCTTCGCACCATGACCTCGGGTCGTGGTCAGTTCTCCATGGAGTTCTCACACTACGCACCTTGCCCAAAAAACGTGTCGGACGAAGTGATCGCGAAGGCGAAAGCCCGCGAAGAAGCTCTCCGCGCTGGCAAATAAGCGCCCAAAGCTAACCACTTCAAAACCCGCAGCGGCCCTCCGGTGCGGGTTTTTTGTCTACAAAAGGTAGCAACTATATTCCGCATAGTTGGTTTTTCGCCAATGTATTGAGACGTATCAGGAGTTTTCTCGCCACTGCGATGTAAGCGACTTTTGCCGGTTTGCCGCTTTCGCGCAGACGTTGGTA
>JBILAN010000012.1:0-49982 GCA_044354135.1 Luteolibacter sp. | reverse complement strand
CTGGACGGGGGAAGACGGCGGAGTGTTCAAGCTACCTTCCGAACATCCGGCAGGCGTTCAAGGGTCAAACGAACTCCTCCGCCGCTTCCTCCGAAAGGATAGCACGTTTTTAATACACAAGGGTCAAGTGGCCTCGCTTGACCGTGAATTTGGAGCGGGAGAGGCGAAGGGGGATCGTTAGGAGTATTAAAATCAAAAATCAAACCTCAACAATCATCAATCGGAAATCAAACCTGTGAACGGTGCTGTTTCATCATTCGGTTTAATTGACGATTGATGATTGTTGAGGTTTGATTTTTGATTTGGAAGAAAAGAGCGTGACTGGAGTCACGCGGTCCATAAGAGCGTCACTTCGTCACTAGCACATTCCTTATCTCGACAGGAAAACCCTCGGCTTGGAAGGCGATGGAGCCTTGGTTGGTGGAGAGGGTTTTGCCTTGGTTGGTGACCACGCCGTTGACGGTGACGGTGATTTCCGTTTCGGAGCAGACGACGGTCATGGTGTTCCATTCTCCGAAGCGTTTTTCTTTCGGATCGGCGGTGCGCAGCCAGCGTTTGCCATTGTTAGGACTTTCGCCTGCGGCTTTTAGGGTTTCGCCTATGCACCAGAAATCGCCAGCGTTGCCGTGTTCGAGTTGGGCTTCGAATGATTTCGGCCACACGCCTGGTGGGTTGGGTATGGAAACGTGGATAAGAACGCCGCTGTTGTTTTTCTCGGTGTTCGGTAGCCAACGCCATTCGAAGCTTAGGGTGTAGTTTTTATAAGTTTCTTTGGTTCGCAGGTATCCAATCGGTGTGCCAGCGGTGGAAAGAATGCCGTCGCTGATTTTGAATGCGGTATCCGCAGGTTTTTCGCCTTCTTTGGCAATGAATTGCCAACCTTCGAGGCCCTTGGCGAGCAAGTCTGTGAATTTTGGTTCTTCAGCGAAGGCGGTGAGGGAGGAAAGAAGGATGATGGAGGCGGTGATGAGTTTCATGGTCGTGACTATTTCATGTTGTGGATTGCTTCTGCAAAAGCTTTTCCGGCGGGGGCGAAGAATTTTGCGGCTCCGTAGTAGTGGAAACCCTGGTTGGACGCGCCTTTGGCGATTTCCTCCTCGTCCGGGGTGCGTTCTTTTTTGTCGCGGGCTTTGGCGAGCTCGTGATCCCAGAAATGTTCGGTTAGAACTGCGGAGACGTTACCTTTGAATTCCGGCATGGAGGCAGGGGCGGCTTGCGCATCACGGAAGGTTTGGTAGATGTCTTTGTAGCGCGGGCCGTCAAAGGTTTCCACTGGGCCGTTTACACCCAACACGCCGATCACGAATGGCATTTTTGGCGCGTTGAAATCTTTTCTCACATCCCGGATGAAATGCGCCATGTTCTCGGTGTAGGAATCATAACCACCGGGTTTGCCGCGCTGCGGGTATTGTTTTTGATCGACCAAATCATTCCATCCCTGAAACCAGAGGAATCCGGCGATTTCATATCCATCTTTGGAGTTGTAGGAGGGAATGATTTTTTTTGGGTCTTCTAACACTTTTTTCACATGTTCCGCCATTTTCTTGTAGTAAATGCCTGCTCCTTCCTGGGAGGCGGATGGCGGGCGGAAATCGGTATGGATATTTTTTCCTCCCCATGCGGTTTTGATGATGAGGATGGGTTCTTTGTGGAGTTTTTGCATGGTGATGCCGAACATGAATTCGGGGCCGATCGTGTCCTCGCGGGCAGCGAAGCCAGCGGTTAAATTTCCTTCCTTGATAGTTGGATTGCCGCCTTTGTCATCGGAAAGGTAGCTGATCCAAACCCGATCACATACGGTGGGTTTCCCGTCCTTATCGCGCATTTCAGCGAGGAGGGGAGCGGTTTTCGGATCTTTGGCGAGATAATCGAACGTGGTGATGCTGGCGTGGCCTTGCATGTTGGATTGTCCGGCGAGGATGTAGACTTTGAGAGGTGCGGCGTTGGCGCAGAGGGTGACGGCCGCGGTGATTAGGATGGGTAGTTTCATGGGAGTTAATACATTACTTCACTTGGTTTTGGTGGAGGATTTTTCCGGTGTCGTCCAAGAGAGTGATGGAGAGGTTGGCGGGGGCTTGAGGTGATGAGGGTTGTAGATCGACTCTTAGGAATCCGCCGCTGGGGGTTGTGTCGGTGTAGGGTTGGCGGATTTTCGCATCGGGGTCGTTGGATTTGGGATCGCCCGGGAAGCGGCCGAGGCGGGCGTTTTCTTTGTTCAGGGCACCGCAGGAAAACTCGGTGAAGCCATAGGGGTGAATGGTGTGGTATTTCCAATGACGGTCGCCGCAGAGTATGAAGAATTTGTTAGGGTCGATCTCGTTGGTTTTCAACCATTCAAAAAACGCTTGGCCTTCGTTAGCGAAGCCATTGAGGTTGGCGTGGTTATCGGATTTGTAACCATCGTCTGGTCCTATCATGGGGGTGGGAGAGATGAGGATTTTAAAAGTGGCATTGCTTTCCTTGATGGTGCGTTGCAGCCATTCACGTTGTTCCTTTCCCCAAAGAGATTTTTCGGGACCGTTTGGCATGTTGTTGGGGCTACGGTAGTCTCGACCTTCGACAAACCAGAGTTGGAGATCTTTACCCATGCGATGGGTTCGGTAGGTTGGTTTTTTGGAATTGGGTTCCACGATGGGCACTTGTTCCCGAAACGTAGCGATGCCGAGTGCGTTGGATGGTTCTTTTTCACCGGTGATATCGGAATCGTTGTAGCGATGATCGTGATCGTCTTTGAGCCAATAGGTGGGAGTTTGCGAAAAAAGTTTCACGAAGCGAGGCATGATGTATTGCTCATGCCATTTTTTGCGGAGCTCGGTTTGGGTTTTGGCGGCGGTTTGCGCCGGGTGATCGTAGTAAACGCAATCGCCATTAAAAATAATGAAATCGGGTTTGAGCTTCAAGATGGGTTCGAGCGCTGGGTAACCGAGAGCGCGGTCTTCGGGCTTGGCAGGTGGGTTGGTTTTATCGCCATTTTGGAAAAAGGCGTAGTTGAGGCAGCTTGTTAGAACAAATTGGATAGAAGCGGATTGAGCTTTGGTGGGGAGGGTTTTGAAAGAGGCGGCTGAGCTTGGCTTTGCGGATCCTTTCATGGAGCCATAAATGACGCGGTAGTGATAGGTAGTGGCTGGCTTCAGTGAATCGATTTTTGTTTTGAGGATGAAATCGGTTTCATTCGAAGCGTTAATCCACTCGGAAAAAGTTGAGTTTTTGAAATCAGGTGAAGTGGAGATTTCAAATTGACCGACTCCTACCATGCCTGGCACATCGCCATCGATTGGAATAGGTGAAGATGTTAGGCGCGTTTGCAGGATGACGGTTGATTCGGAGGGTTCGCCGGCAAGGAGACCTTGGGCGAGCTGGATGTCTTTGGCAAACGCGTTAGGCAGCGTGAGCAAGGCGCCTAGAAGAATAGATTTTTTAGAGAGCAACATTTGGGTTCTTTGTTATTCTAATGCTTCAGGTTTCTCATTCAGATCAGGTTTTTCTTCGGCTGCAGGTTTGTCATCGTCTTCGGGATTTTCTTTAGCAAGTTTATCGGCTATGATAGGAAAATTGGCGACTCGAGCGATTTCCTCAGGTTTATCGAGGGCGGCGGCGAGGGTTTGGATGGCACGAGCTGGAATTCCCTCATGGAGTGTAATCATGGGGGAACTGTTTTTTCCGTTGCTCAGACTGCTGATGGTGGAGACGTGGCCAGTGACGTTGCCTGAGTTGTCGAACAAAGGAGATCCGCTGCTGCCAGGTGCCCAGTCGTTGCTGTAGTTCATGCGCAGGTAGGATATACCATCAATGGTTTTTTTATCCTGATTTTGATAGCGATTGTGCCAGTAGAAGCGATTGATGACGCCTATACTGAAATAGCCTTGTTGTTTGAGTGGGTAGCTAAAGCAGTAGGATAGGGAACCCTGTTTGACATTGGCGCTCAGAGGAACGGGAGTGAATTTTGTGCCGGAAACTTTGATGATCGCGGCATCCATGGTGGGATTGCGAGCAAGGACGGCAGTGCCACAAGCGATATTTCCTGCATGATCCACGGCGACGATGAAGCCATCTCGCATTTTGGTTTTTGTGGCGAGTACGTGATCACAGGTGACAATGATATTGGGTGCGATCGCATAGCCACCTGCTAGGTTGATGTGCCAGTTTTCACAGCTAATGCATTTGTAGCAGTAGCCGACACGCAGGTTGAATGCACGTGCGTGTTCGGCAATTTCCTCTGGGGAGAGTTCTTTGGTTAGAATGGGAGGGAGTTTGATGGGTTCGGGAGTTGGAGCTAGGAGTTGTTTATCGATTTCTTCCTTGTCGATGGCACAAACTTTTTCGCGAACTACAAGAGCTCTTTCGATAATCTCATTCTGGATTTTTTTGATCGATGCATTGCTTTGTTCAAAAATTGGGGTGTCTATGGTTTGAGCGAGGAGGCAGGGTGTGAGAATAACAGCCAGATAAATACGTGAGAATAACATGATCAATTGCTGGGTTTTGTAGATGTAATTCAAGTGATACGCATTATAATAATGGAATTTTTCCTACGGCAAGAGCAGGAAGGTGAAAATTATCTGTTTATCTATTCTGAAGGCTTGCCTTTTAGGATGGTTGGGTTGGGTTAGGGGGCGTGAGATCCGATTCTAAAATCCATGCTTTGCTGGCGACGGCGAGGATTGCGAATGTGCCGAGTGTGTTGAGTAACCTCGGGGTAGGGGTTTTTTTGGGTGGGGTCGCAGGCGGGAATAAGTTTGATTGGCCTTGGTGGCTGATGGTGGCGGGGGTCTTGTTTTACATATCGGGAAATTTTCTTAACGATTGGGCGGACAAGAATTGGGACGAGGAGAAACGGCCGGAGCGTGCGTTGCCGCGTGGATTGTTTCCGGCGTGGTTGTATTTGGTCTTGGGGGCAAGTGGGTTTGTTGGTGGGACAATGTTGGCTACGCTGTATGGCGAAGGGGTTCTTTGGGTCGCTGTGATTTTAATGGGCTTGATTGTGCTCTATACGATCATTCACAAGAAAACTTCGCTTTCGGTCGTGCCGATGGGATTGTGTCGGTCGTGTCTGCCGTTGATGGGATATCTCGCCATGCGTGATCAACTTACGCTGTTGGCATTCTATCCGGCTCTTGCATTGTTAGTTTATATCATCGCGCTCTCTCTAAGTGCGCGTTGGGAGTCCATGGGTAAAATCCCTCGTGAGAAAATTTTGTTTTCCAGAGGCTTGTTGATTTTTTCGGGTATAATTGCCGCTGCGTTACCGATGATGATGAACCCGATGCTGGGATGGATTGGCTGTATTCCCTTTGGGATTTGGTTGGGCTTGTCGCTCACAAAGTTTCGCTCGCCAGTTTCGGCTCATGTGTCGGCTTTATTGGCTGGGATTCCCTGGTTAGATTGGACTGCCCTTTTAGCGATCGTACTCACTTTGTTGGGGCATGAAAAAATCGGGCTATCCGATGAAACCTTCTGGATAGCGATACTCTTGGCTCCGGTGAGTTTTGTTTTGGGGCGGTTGTTGCAGAAAGTAGCGCCTGCGACGTGAGGCGAGAAGGGATTGTTGATTGACTCCGCTTTTCTCCGTCGAGGCAGTCGGACTTTATTTATTCTATAATGTTCCCTAATGCTCACAAAGGGGTTGTTGATTTGGAAGAAAGAGGATTTGATCAAGGACCTAGTAGTTTCAGTTTATTACCCAAATTTCCTGCCATGACACACAGACTTCCATGCGTTTCCTTGGTTTTGCTTTTTCTATGTTCGTTTTTCGGAATGAAGCTTGAGGCGATTGAGGAAAACAATCGGGGTCGATGGAATGAGCCAACGAGAGAAGGCCCAGATAAGGAAGTACCGGGATACTTGGTGAACTTAGGGCCGACAGGTGCGCGAGGCACTCTGGAAAGCAAGTCGTTCAAGGTGAAATACATTTTCAAAGGATGTCCAGCAGAGGGCGTGCTTCAAATCGACGATGTGATCACGGGAGTGAATGGAAAGGCTTTTGAAGTAGAGCATCGCTTTGGTCATCACCTCAAACGTATGAAGGAATTTCCTGATATTGGTTACGAGGGACCTATCATGGATTTTGGAAATGCGATCGAGGATTCGGAAGGGAAAGATGGCAAGTTGACTCTCAGTATAAAGCGTGCGGATAAACTGTTAGACGTGGTGATTCAACTTGATGCTATCGGTCGTTTTTCTGAAACCTATCCAAGGCAGTGTAAGAAGTCCGCACTGCTGGCGAAGCGGTCGACGGACTACCTTTCGAATCATCCGTTTATCAATGATGAGCAATGCCATGCGAAATGCCTGAGTGGGCTTGCGTTGTTAGCTGCTGGCAAAACCGATGAGGTGAAAAAATTGGTATATTCATGGAATACCATTCCACAAAAAGGGGTATGGGTATGGCCCGCTTCGTATCAGTGCATTTTGCTATCGGAATATTATCTCGCGACGAAAGATCAAGCGGTGCTTGAAACCATTCAGGGACTAGCAGCGGTATTGGAGAGTGGTCAGGTCGAGGATATGGCAAATTACGCGGAACGCACTCATGGCAAGATGGGTAATGTAGGTCACAAATTCCGCACGGGTGGACTGGGTCACAACACCAATGTCGGAGGCTACGGCACGATGAATATCACCACGGCACTGGGTATCACAGCCTGGCAGCTTGCTAAAAAATGTGGATCCAAGGTGGATCAGAATAAGATCGATATGGCCTATGATTATTTAAAGAAGAGCACCACAAAAGATGGATTTATCGGCTACCACACCGATGCATGTGCGTATTCGCCATCGGGTCGTCAAGGTTTGGCGATCATCGCACACAAGCTCCGCGAGGATAGTGAAGCTAATAGAGATTACATCAAACTTGCTGCTAAAGGGCTCACTTGCTCCAATAAATATATCAACGATTGTCATGCGGACAGCGTGCTTGGTGTGAGTTGCGCGCTCATTGGAGTGAATGTTTCTGGAGATGAAAAAGCGATCCGCGAAATGATGGATTATAACAAGGCGTGGTTGAATATGGCACGTTGCCATGATGGCTCGTACGTCGCCCTACCGGGTCGTGATATGTATGATAAAGGTTACTATATGTCTTCTCGTTTGCACCTTACAGCGACCATGGCTTTGGTTTTCTCCATCGAACAACCGAAGTTGCTGATTCAGGGCAAATAAAGAGATAAGTCGCTTCACGATTTAAGATATAACAGACAGGGCTTGAAGTTTTCCAGATCATGGAGTTCATTTCGGTCAGCGAATTCATGAGCGGTATTGCAAAAAAACAGGAGCGGTTGTTGGAGGATTTGGGTATCTTTCAAGATTGGACCGAGCGGTATGAGTATGTGATTGGCTTGGGAAAAAAACTAGAGCCTCTGGACGATGAGGCTCGGAATGGCGAACACTTGATCAAAGGTTGCCAATCGCAGGTATGGCTGGATGCCAAGGCAAAGGACGGAAAAGTCTATTTTTTTGCCGACTCAGATTCGCTGATCACCAAAGGGATGATCGCATTATTCATCAACGTTCTGAACGGGGAGACGCCGGATGATATTTTGACGGCGGACATGAGTTTCATTGAGAAAACCGGCCTGAAAGAGCATTTGGCGCCGACACGGGCGAATGCGCTAAATTTGATGGCAACCCAAATGAAACAACGCGCGCTGGGCTTTGCGTGATGTATTGCCGTTGACGGTTTCGTTTGGGTGAATAGAAGCTTCGGGCATGTTCATCGATCACATCAGGATTTTGGCGAAAGCAGGAGACGGCGGAGACGGCGCAGTTTCATGGCGTCGTGAGAAATTTGTCCCTCGCGGTGGTCCGGATGGTGGCGATGGCGGGAATGGTGGCAAAGTCATGTTGGTTGTGGATAATTCGACCGATACCTTGCGTCAGTATCATTTCGATCCAAAGTTGATAGCTGAGGACGGTAAGCCAGGTGGTGGACACAAGAAAACCGGCAAGAGCGGGAAAACCATTATCGGCAAAGTTCCTCCGGGGACGGTGGTTTATCGAACCAATGCCGCGACTGTGAATGAAGCTGTGGAATACGAGCGCAGCGATGAAGGCATCGAGCTCGATCCGATTGCGGATTTGATCGAAGAAGGTCAGAGCTTTGTTTTGTGTGAAGGTGGTATTGGTGGAGAAGGAAACTTCAAATTCCGCACAGCGACCAATCAAACCCCAATTGAGCACACGCTCGGCACTCCTGGACAACAAGGTGTGTTTTACCTAGAACTGCGCCGTATCGCGGATGCAGGTTTGGTGGGTTTCCCTAATGCAGGTAAATCCACTCTGTTAGGAAAAATTTCAGAAGCAAAACCGAAAGTCGGTTCATACCCATTTACGACCTTGCAGCCAATGATAGGCGTGGTGGAGTTCGGTGGCTTCCGTCGCTGCACGGTTGCGGATATTCCGGGTTTGATCGAAGGTGCGCATGAAAACCGTGGCCTAGGTCATGAGTTCTTGCGTCACATCACGCGCTGCCGTGTGTTGCTTTTCGTAGTCGATATGGCGGGTAGCGAGGGTCGGGATCCGATCAGCGATCTACAGATTTTGCGCACCGAGATCAAAGAGTATGATGAAGAGCTTGCGAAATTTCCATGGAAAGTCATAGCAAACAAAATGGACTTGGAAGGTTCTGAGGAAAACCTCGCGATGTTCAAAACGCGTTTTCCAAAAGTTGAGATCATACCGATTTCAGCCGATACCGGACAGGGTCTGGATGATTTGAAAGTCATGTTAGATAGTGAGGTTTCTCAACAATCACGTAAATGAGCACGCACGCCGTATTTGTTTACGGAACGCTGAGAAAATGCGGGTCAAACCATTATCGGATGGCTGGTGCGAAGTTGATTGGAAAAGGAACGCTTAGGGGGGAGATTTACCTCATCGACGAGAACCCTGATTTTCTTTTTCCGGCGCTGAAATTGTATGATGTGGGACGGGTTTTAGGTGAGGTCTATTGGGTTTCAGAAGCCCAACTCATCGAGTTGGATGCGTTCGAGGGAATTTCCGAGCACTACGAAGAACCTTACGAATACCGACGTGTGATGGCTGGTGTGAAATTGGAAAACGGCGAGCATGTGAGCGCTTGGGTGTGGGAATGGAATTCTTGTTTGGATGGGGCGAAACCCTTGCCACAAGGTGATTGGTTGCTTTATGAACCGAATCCGAGTTGATTGGGTGGGTTGCAAATCATACCTCCAAATCTGCTCCTGCAAGCTTATAGCCAGGGAATCTTCCCGATGGCTGATGATGGCGAAATTTTTTGGTATGAGCCCAAGATGCGCGGATTAATTCCGTTAGATGAGCGGTTCCATATTTCACACAACCTGAAAAAACTTTGGAACAAAAAGCCGTTTGAGATCCGATTCGATAGCGCGTTTCGCGAAGTCATGAAGGGTTGTTCAGAACGGGAAGAAACATGGATCGATCCCGTGATTCTGGAAAGTTACTGCAAGCTCCATGAAATAGGTCATGCACATTCCGTTGAGTGCTGGGATGAGGAAGGACTGCAGGGCGGGCTTTACGGAGTTTCATTAGGAAAAGCATTTTTCGGAGAGAGCATGTTTTCCCGGAAAACCGGTGCATCGAAAATCGCCATGATCGAACTGGTGGAGCGACTGCGTGCTCGCGGATTTAAATTGTTAGACACACAATGGATGACGGATCATCTGAGAACCTTCGGTGGTTTTGAAATTCCGCAGCAGGAATACCTTAAGTTGCTGAAAGTGGCGATAGCCTGAAATCACCATACAAAAACGCTGAGGCATTTTTCGATGACTTCGATTTGGAACGTTTCCGGGAACAACCAACCCAAGGGCAAGATGACACAGATGAGCGTTAAATTTTTTCCGAGAGGTCGCTTCCATTTTTTTTCCAACAAGGTGAGTAATCCGTGAAAAGTGAAATACAGGGTAGGTAAACCGAAGCCTGACATGACAGGCAGGGTGATCGCGATCTCATGCAAGAGCCCGGAGCAGATGAAAACCGCCATCACACCCGCTGATTTTCCAGCGATGGTTTCGACAGGCCTGCCTACAAGACGCTGCATCATTTGTGAGTAGCCGACATTCCAGCGACGGCTCCAAAAATCCCCGATGCCATGGGTTTCGAGAGGATTGGGAAACAAGGTTCTCACGGGGAAACCAAAATATCTCAGTGTACCTTTGAGTATGCGCAGCATCCCAAAGTGGAATGCGATGCTTAGAGGGATAAACATGATGACGATGTGATTCCAACCGAGGTTGGCAACGAGCCATGATCCGACCAATCCGTTGAATGTTAGAATAGTCCCGATGGCGATATCATTTTTCCAACTAAGATTCGGATTTTTGAATCTAAACGTTCCTGGATCCATGCCGAACCAGAGTAAGGAAAAAATCGCGTAGCGGGGTAGAGTCAGCTTTACCGTTCTCGCCCACTCCGAATAGACAAGGCCTTTCATGCCGGCTAGTAACACACAACAGATTCCAACCATGCGTGTGAATGGATCAGCAGCCATCAAAGCGAGATGCGCATTGATGAGTAACATGAACTGCAATAACCATCCATAGGTGCGCCTGAGGAAAGTTGTCTTCGCGGTTGCGAGGATTGGACCTGCCGCGATCCCGATGAGGACAAGAAATGGAATGATTAGAATCATTAGATTATGATAGCCAACCTAAGTTCCAACAAATCAAGCCGCCGAACAGGATGACTAATCCGATGAAGAGCAAGGTGAGCATATGTTTTGCGATGCAGTTGAATTTGTTATTCGTTATCTCACTGAAATCGAATCCAAAAAACTGCAAATACAGTCTCACTGACCACCATAGCAGCATGAACGTGTTCATGACGATCGCGGAACTGGAGCCACTCATCAGCCATTCCCCGAACCCAAGCGTCAACACGGAGAAGAACACATGACTGCTCCAAACATAAAATGAATAGGTCCACCATAACTCGCGCAGCAATGGAGGAAGTGCGGCCACGTTTTCCTTCCACCTCAGAATTTTTGGAATCCAAAAGCTAGCGATGCATAACAAAGCCAGCGAATAGCCGCCGATTTGCAGGCCGATTTCTAATAATTCTTTCATGGGGAAAATATGGCTAGTGCGAAGATGATGGCGAGGGTGAGAAATACCGCTAGGAAGAAAACGTCCCAGCAACGGTTTTGGGCTCTTAGCTCTTTATCATAATAGGTGAGTTGGACGACGACCCGACTTAACCAGAACATGGCAAAGAACGCGCTAATAACTTGTCCCATGCCTTTTTCTGTCAGTAGTTTTGGCCAGCCGAGGCAGAGCAGTGCAAGGCCTGCGATGATGGCGATAATGTAAGCGCAGTGGACATGAAAGATCTGCCTGATGATGGTCATGGTGCCTGTTAGTTTTCCTGAATAATCCCAGCGCTTTGCAGCGACAAAGTTCGCAATTACTAAGCCGACGAGCATCAGTCCGGCGATGCGGAGGGCGGTTTCTATGGTGAATAGGTTCATAATGGTTTATTTGGTTAGACAGTATTCGCTCGAGCATTCCGGAGTTTGCATCTGGTGAAGGTTTTTACGCACCTCCTTGTCTTTTCTTCTGAAAAAGACCTTGCTGAGTGAATGCCGATTCGCCGCAAGTAGTCGACAACTATGGATGGCGATCGATAGCAGTCCCGGGCTAGCTAGCTTTCGTGCAGTGGCTTGATGATTCGCACAACTGTAGAGACACAGCACCCATGCTTCAGCTCCGCGGAAGATTACGCCTCGATTGGTTCGCACAATCATCTCACGGGCCGGATCGAGTGTGCCTATGCCCGGGAATACCTTTTCCGCCATCGGTGATTGATAGGGGATGAATTCGATTCGATTCGCCCGCGGTTGCTTGTTTATCCATTCGTGAAAGCTGCAGCACATCCCGCACCGTCCATCGTAAAAGACTTCGATTTTCTGTATTTGCTCCGGTAGTTTCATTTCTTTCTTCCTGTGTTTTCAATAAATACTGAAAACAATGAATAGGCAAGTAAATAATCCAGTATACAAGATTCCGCCGGAGGCTCTGGACTGTTGCGATGATTCGTAGCTCTCAGGGTCAGGCTTGGATAACCCTGATGTTGAGGGAATCCCAATGTTTACGTGTAGATGCGTGCTACGAAAAAGCTGGGAATGAAGAATCCCAGCAGTCCAGAGCCTGCGGCGCAGGAGAATCGAACTCGATCTTTATTTCTCCACTGGTTTGCCTGCGGCTGTCCATGCAATGATTCCACCTTCGATATCAACCACGGTGAACCCGGCGGCGCGCAATTGTTCCACTGCCATCGCACTGCGCTTGCCGCTTCTGCAATAAACCACCACGGGCTTTTTCGGATCCAGCACGGCTTTGGCTTTTTCAAGGAAACCGTCTTCGGTCACCGTGACGAGTTTGGCTCCTTTGAGATGACCCTCATCCCATTCTTCCTTGGTTCTGACATCCAGAAGCTGGGCACCTTCGGCGAGTTTTTTCTCCGCTTGTTCGATTTTGACCGGAGCGGTTGCCGCAGGCGTCTCGGCAAGGGAAAGGGCAGCCAAGGAAAACAGGATGGAAGTGGCGAGGACGGAGATTTTCATATGCTTAGTGTCGTCGGGTTTTGGTAAAACGCAAGACTAGGCTTCTGGCGCGATCATAGCAGCTGATGATCCACTCGAATGCCTCCAACAAAGCCGCTCGCCTTTTACAAAAGTGGAAATATGCTACGCGGCGATGAGCGTACGGGTTTCTGTTCAGGAAGACTTCGATCAGCAGGAACGCACGTTTCGGCTCGAAATGCTCCGTGCGTTGCCAGCGGGTTTTATTGATACCGCTGCGACCAGCTTTGTGATCTTCTTTGCGATTCAGGTTTTTGACATGCACTGGGCGGTGAAAGCGGCGATGCTTGCTGCCAGCAGTGCGGGTCAGTTATTTAGCCTTTTCATCGTTCAGATCGCGCGTCGATTGGGTAGGCCTGTCAATATTCTTGCTGCATGCATATGGCTGTTTTCCTTTGTGGGATTTGCTGTCGCATCGATGTCTGGCAAAAACGCGATCATTTACTTCGTGGGTTGCTTGATCGCTTTTATTTGCCTGGGCATGAGTGCGCCTTTGACTGCGCAGATTTATCGTAAGCATTATGCATCCGATAAACGAGGTCGCTTGTTCTCGATCACTTCCTTGATTCGTGCCGGTGCCGCAGGTGCATTCTCATGGTTCATTGGAAGTTGGTTGAAATCTCGAGGAAATGATTTCTCAATCCTGTTCTGGGGATACGCCGCTGCGTGTTTAGTGATGGCTGGATGTGTGATCTTCATGGCTCCGGTGGCATTGAGGCAGAGCGTCCGCTTGAGATGGTTCGATGCCTTTCGTCACGTTTCCGAAGATGCTCCGTTCAGGAAATTACTCATCGTGTGGATGGTTTTCGGTTTTGGAAATTTGGTGAGCCTTGCCTTGTTCGTCGAATACATCACCAATCCTCTCTACGGCTACAACTACGGCCCGAAGAACGTCGGACTCCTCACCGGCACTGTACCTATGTTGACGTTCATTGTTTTCGTCGTGCCTTGGGGAACGGTGTTTGACCGACTCCCGTTCTACACCGTTCGCGCTCTGGTGAACGTGTTCTTCATTTTTGGAATCCTGATTTACTATCTGGGCAGCGGATTCATAGCGCTCTGCATCGGCATCGCCTTGCACGGGATCGCCCGATCCGGAGGTGAAATCATCTGGACCCTTTGGGTGACAAAATTCGCCAACAGCGATAAAGTCGTCGAATACATGAGCGTGCATACGTTTCTAACAGGAGTGCGGGGAGTGATCGCACCGTTCATCGCGTTCATGGTCGCGGCTTATGCCTCGCCAATGTGGGTCGCATGGATTTCCGCGGGTTTGATCTTTATCAGCACCCTGACGATCTTTCCGGAAATCATCGAAGAGAACCGGAGGAAGGAAGAGCTGGAATTTTGACTGGAGCGGGGGTGTCTCACGCTCTTTTACGAATCGAACGGTGGGACACCATTCAGCCTCATGCCGTGGAGACACGGCAGCTCCTAAATCTTTTTCGCGCTGTCGCTCTCCCATAAGGTGAAAGTATTTGCAGGGAGGTTTCTGGGATTGTTGCGAATATAACGGACTGCATTCGCGTAGTGCTTGGCGTCGCGTATGAGTGTGTCCCGGTAGTTCTTTTGCCAAATACTGCCGAGTCCGGCTTGATGGGAAAATGTGCTTTTCCATGCCTTGATGAGATGGTCCATCCGATCAACCGGCTTGAAAAGAAGGTGGATATGATTGGGCATGATGACCCAAGACTCATGCTTCACTCGTTCGCCATGGAATCGCATCAGAATGGCTTCCATCATTTCCCTGTGCTCCGATTGACGGAAAAGACATGATCCGGCGCCTTCATCGAGCCATTCTTCGAATCGTTTGGTGAAGCGTCGATGAAACTCCAACTCTTTTTCAGGAGTCCATGGTTTGGGGTTTTGTTCGATAAATACTTCACGATGGTTTTTCCACTCGATGAGTTTCGATTTCGGAAGTGAATCACCGAGACGAAAAGTTACAAACTGCATGACTCCACCCTGTTGCCAGTGAGGAAGTTTGGAGCCGTGTTTTTCAATTTCTTCTGAGGAGTTAAGGAAATCAGCCATAGCGAGGGGATAGCGAATAGTTAGATATCCATCGAGATCTTCGAGATCAAGTTTCGTATGGAGCGGGGGTGTCTCACCCCGGAGTGGGGGTGTCCCCACCCCCTGAGGCTTGAGGGTGTCTCACCCTCAATATAAAGAATCGAACGGTGGGACACCGTTCAGCCTCATGCCGTGGGGACACGGCAGCTCCTAAATCTTCCTCAGCATCTCCGCTGACTTCGTCTTCATCAGTCTCGGATGTCTTGACCCGTCCATCAAAATCGGGTTGCCGTTACGTTGCAGCATGAGTCTCTGCCCTGAAATTTCCACGGAGGAGAGGAGTGGGGGTGTCTCACTCCCTGAGGCTTGAGGGTGTCTCACCCTCTTTTAGAATCGAACGGTGAGACACCGTTGAGCCTCATGCCGTGGGACACGTCAGTTCCTAAAAGTTCTGCAGCATCTCCAGGGCTTCCAATAATTTCTCCTCCGGCTTTGATTTTATCAGCCTTGGGTAGCGAGAACCGTCGAGGATGATAGGATGGCCGTTCCGTTGTAGGATGAGGCGCTGCCCGGAAATTTCCACGGAGGATATTTTGTTACTAGCCGCCTCTGCCTTGATTCTGGCGATGGTGAGGAGGTGTTTGACCTGTTCCGGTAGACGGCCGTGTCGGTCGATCCAGTTTTTTTCGAGGGAGTCGATGGCTTTGGTGGTGTTGGCCTCGGCGAGTTCGCGGTAGGCGTTGATGCGGAGTTTTGCGTCGCTCAAAAACGAAGTGGGGATAAACGCTGGAAGGTGATCCGAGGTTTGATTGACGATTGATGATTGTTGATTGTTGATTGTTGATTTGGAAGAGGGATTCTTTTCTTTCTGGTCTCTGGCTTCTGGACTCTGGATTCGGGAGACCCACTGCGTCTCAGTTGAGATGATGAAGTCCGCCTTAAACGTGGTTTCGTGCAGTGTGGGATCCTTTTTACCTTTGAGGCGGTCGATGGATTGGCGGAGGAGTTGGCAGTAAAGGTCGAAACCGATTTGAGCGATGTGGCCGGATTGTTTCGTTCCCAATAGGTTTCCGGCGCCGCGGATTTCGAGGTCGCGCATGGCGATTTTGAAACCGGATCCGAGGGCGGTGTATTGTTTGATGGCGTGGATGCGTTTTCTGGCATCGCCTTGGGTGATCATTTCGCGCGGTAAGAGAAGAATGGCGTAGGCTTTTTCACCGGCTCGTCCGACACGGCCGCGGAGCTGATAGAGATCGGCTAGTCCGAAGCGGTCGGCTCTATCGATGAGGATGGTGTTGGCGTTGGGGATATCGATTCCGGTTTCGATGATGGTGGTGGCGAGCAGGACATCGGCCTCGTGGTTGACGAAGGCGTGCATGACGTTTTCGAGATCGTGCTTTTCCATTTGACCATGACCGACGAGGACGCGGGCTTCGGGAACGAGCTCTTTGAGTTTCTTGTGAACCATCTCGATGGTCTTGACCCGGTTGTGGAGGAAGAACACCTGTCCGCCGCGTTTCATTTCACGGCGGATCGCATCGCGGATGATGCGTTCGTCGTAGGCGGTGACTGTGGTCGAAACCGGAAGTCGGTTGGGAGGTGGGGTGTCGATGGTTGACATGTCGCGCGCGCCCATGAGCGCCATGTAAAGCGTGCGTGGGATGGGTGTGGCGGAAAGGGTCAGAACATCGACTTGGCGGAAAAGTTCCTTGAATTTTTCCTTATGCGCGACGCCGAAGCGCTGTTCCTCATCGACTACCGCGAGGCCGAGATCTTTGTAGACGACATCGCCTGAGATCAGGCGGTGTGTGCCGATGACCATATCGACTGAGCCATCGGCGAGGCCTTGGATCGTCGCGCGGACTTCGGAGGGCGAGCGGAAGCGGTTGAGGAGATCGACCCGGATCGGGTAGTCGGAAAAGCGCTCGCGGAACGTGCGCCAATGTTGTTCTGCAAGGACCGTGGTCGGGCAGAGTAAAGCGACCTGTTTTCCGCCGGTGATCGCTTTGAATGCGGCGCGGATCGCGACCTCGGTTTTTCCGAAACCGACATCGCCGCAGATGAGTCGGTCCATCGGGCGGGGGGTTTCGAGGTCGTGTTTGGTATCGGTGATCGCCTGTTTTTGATCGGGGGTTTCGGTGTAATGAAAAGACTGCTCGAACTCGAACATCCAGCGTGTGTCGGGCGGATGGGCGTGGCCTTGGTCGTGTTCGCGCTCCGCTTGGATGCGGAGCAGGCGGGCGGCGTAGTCGAGGATGGATTTCTCGGCGGACTTGCGGTTTTTCTGCCAAGTGGCGTTACCGAGTTTGTTGAGGTCCGGAGTTTTTCCGCCGACCCCGATGTATTTTCCTAACAGGTGGGCCTGTTCCAACGGAACGGAAAGAATCGAGCCGTCTTTGTATTCGATCTGGAGTTCTTCGCCATCCTCTTCTTGAACGATGCCTTTGAATTTACCGATTCCGTATTCATAGTGGACGACGAGGTCGCCGGGTTCGATGTCGTCGAGCGTGGCACGGGCGCGGATGGCGCGGGCTTTTTCGACGGTTGACCGTCGCGCTGCACCGGGTGTGCGGTAGCGGCCGAAGAGTTCTGAGGAGGAAAGGACCGCGAGTTTGCTGACGGGGAGTGTGAAAGAGGAAACCAGTTCGCCGATCACCGGAGTGAGACCGAGATCCCGCTGGAGGTCTTTGCCGGATAGTTCGGTGAAGCGCTCGAGTTCGCCTTTCGTGGAGAAGACGATGCCGATGTCCCATGCATCGCGTTGCCATTCGTTGAGTTGTTTGAAAAAAGCCTCGCGACGGATTTCGTCGAGGACGAAGTCGCCGGCATCGAAAGTGCCGAGCGGGGAACCGTAGGTGGCCAGGGTGAAGTTTTCTTCTTCGGTGGAGGTGCCAGATAAGATTAAGAAATCTGACAGATCCATCTGATCGGACGGATTGGACTGATCTGTCTGAAGCAAAATCTTTACATCCCCGGGGCGTAAATAATCAGAAACCATCGCCACAGCTGGCGGCTCTGTTAGAAGAACCTCAATCTCAGAAATCTTGCGGGTTGAGGCTTGGGAGTTGAGATCGAACTCGCGGATCGATTCGAGTTCGGTATCGAAGAATTCCAGACGAAGCGGGCGAGGGGACTGGAAAGGAAAGAGATCGAGAATGCCACCACGGATCGCGAAGTGACCGCGTGCGGTGACCGTGGGGAAACGTTCGTAGCCTTGTTCGGTGAGAGTTTCCGCAAAAGCCGTCGGATCGAGGATCAGGCCGGGCTTGAGGTGGGTGCGATTCGAGAGCAGGGATTTTGGAGATGGGGCGTATTGCGAAAAGGAATCGGGTCCGCAGATGACTGAAAAAGCATCGGCGGCGGCGAGGGTTTCGAGGATCGCGAACCATTCGGAGGCGGTTTCGGGATCGGCGATTTCGTGAAGTTCGTTTTCCGGATTTACGGGAGAATCCGGCAAAACCACTGCGGTGATTCCCCAGAGTTCGAGTTCGGTGGCAATGCGTTCGCGTTGGCGAGGTGAATCATGAATGATCCACTGGCGTTTTTTTCCTAGGTCTTTGGATGCGTTGCAAGCGAGGGCGATAAAGAAGGAATGCGAGGCCTCATCGGCATGGTCGAACACGATTGGGCATCCACCATTGGCGAAAGGGGCCAGGTGTTGGGTGAATTCGGGATTGGTTAGAGCGTGGCGGAGCCAGCTTTTTGGATGATGATGCAAATCTTAGAAGCTGTATTAAAAAAACAAAATAGAGGAATCGAACCGCAGATGGACGCAGATGGCCGTAGATGAAGAGTGATTAAATTCTACATTTTTAAATATTTCCGGTTTTTATCTGTATTCCTATCTGCGTTCATCCGTGTTTATCTGCGGTTATATTTTATTTTCCCTAATTTTTAAGACGGCCTCTTAGAAATCGAACTGGAGGTTCGTGGGGGGGAGCGAGTTGATAGAAATGGCGGCAGTTGAAACTGCTTGAATGATGGCTTTTTTAGCAGTGTCCCAGCGTAAAGGTTGGGAATTGAGGAAAAACGATTGTGATACCGTGATGCGGACGATGCCGATTTTTCCGGGGACATCTTTTTTTAAGATTCCTTCAAGCATCGGGCTGATATCTTTCATCGTTTTGATAGAGGCGGCGATTTCCGGAATAGTTAAATTTTTCGCTGTCATCGCTGCGAATTTATCAGCAATTGGGTCACCTGTGCATTCGAAGATAATTTTTCCATCCGTTATGGGTGCGGTGTGGATGTCTAAATGGATGATGGAAGAATGGCGTTTGAAATCCTCATCCAGCTTTGTATTGATGAGATGTTGTAATTTTTCATTGTGCCTATCGGCAAATCTCGTGCGTAAGGCCTCCGGAATATTGATGGAAATTTCACTCCATTGGGCATCGCCGACCTGCTCGAGGTTGAATAGGAGTTTGGAAACATCGCCATGGACGAGAGGGGTGGAGAGTTTCATTGCTAAGCCTTGAGCGAGATTCAGGGCGCCTGGCTCCCAGCCTTCGGGAGAAGTGACGCGGTCTTCGAGTCCTGAAAACAGCTCACGCTGTGCTTCTGGAATTGCACAGGTTGCGTGGCAGCAAGTGATCAGGAACGAGGTCATGGTTTCAATATGTCCGAAAAGCATGAAATCCTAAATTTAAAATTACGGGAATTGAAAAATTTGAGAGATTGTCCTATGACGTGAACGTAGTCTGGGTGTCTAGGTGTAGCCTAAATTCATGATAGATCCTCTTTTTCAACCGTTGATCGCAGGCGCCTTTGAGCTTCGTAACCGTGTGGTGATGGCACCTTTAACCCGTTGCCGGGCTTCGGAAGGGCGTATTCCCAATGAAATGATGGCGGAATATTATGAGCAGCGAAGTGATTTCGGGATGATTATATCCGAAGCAACCTCTGTAGACCCAATGGGCGTGGGTTATCCGAATACCCCAGGAATTTGGTCGGCAGATCAGGTCGTGGGTTGGAAAAAGGTGACCGATCGTGTGCATGCAAAGGGTGGATTGATCTTGTGCCAACTCTGGCATGTAGGTCGAATGTCAGATCCGTTATATCTTGATGGGAAACCACCAGTTTCATGCAGTGCGATCGCACCATCCGGATATGTGAGTTTAGTGAGGCCTGAAAAACCTTTTGTCACCCCGCATGCACTGACGATTGAGGAAATTCAGGAGGTGGTGCAGCAATACAAACTCGGCGCAGTGAATGCGAAGAAGGCCGGGTTCGATGGAGTGGAGATTCACGGTGCGAACGGTTATTTAATCGATCAATTTCTCCAAGACTCCACCAATCATCGTAAGGATGAGTATGGCGGTAATGTGGAAAACCGCATGAGATTTATGTTAGAGGTGGTGGATGCGGTGGTAAGCGTATGGGGCGCGGATCGAGTGGGAATGCATCTTGCTCCGAGAGGGGATGCACATGATATGGGCGATTCGGATTCGGCAAATGTGTTTACCAAAGTTGCTACGGAATTAGGCAAGCGTCAGTTGGCGTTTTTATGTGCACGGGAGAATTTCCAACAAGATCATATGGGTCCGAAAATGAAAGCGGCGTTCGGTGGGGTGTATATTGCGAACGAAGGGTTCACCGCAGATAGCGCTCGCGAGGCGATTGCTGAAGGCAAAGCGGATGCGGTCGCGTTTGGAAAATCGGCGATTGCTAATCCGGATTTAGTTCATCGTTTCAGAACAGATGTAGCTCTCAATGATCCAGATCCATCCACATTCTATGGTGATGGACCAAAGGGATATTTGGATTACCCGGCTCTTTGAAATTCTAACATAATTAGATCCTGCGATCTCAGAAAAAGTTAAAGCCGTGACCGAGTATTTGCTGCAGTGGAGTGAACAAGGTGACTCTATAGTTGAGAGTTAAGCGCCTATTTCACTCGTTACCTTTGTTACCGGCTCTGACTGAATTTTTCTTAAAAACTCAGTCAGTAGGGCTTGCTATGTAAGCTCAAGATTCGAGTTCAATCGCGGTTTTACTTTGCTCAAGCTTGAGCCCGTGGGTGCCTTTTGATCACGGCTTGTTTGTAGCTCTTAGCCATCTTTCACAGAGCTCTGGCCATTTGGAAACGGGGTTATCGGAGGGTCGTAAACCATATCCGTGACCGCCCACATCAAAGAGGTGGAATTCGCTCGGGACTTTATTTGTCTTGAGGGCTTCGGCATAAGGAATGGTCGGCTTGCACAAAGTGTCGTCTTTGGTTTGCACGATGAAGGTGGGAGGGTTGTTTTCAGAGACAGTTTTCGCGTCCAGCCATGCCGGATAGATCAGCATGCAGAAATCCGGCTTACAGCTGACTTTGTCCGCTTCGTCAATCGGCTCATAATTCCTTTTTTGATACGAGTTGATCAACGCATCCGTAAGATTGGCACCTGCCGAAAATCCCATCGCACCGATTTTCGCAGGATGGATGCCCCATGTTTCAGCATTCTGGCGAACGATACCCATGGCTCTTTGAATATCCTGTAAAGCCTCAATTCTCTTGCCGGGAACGCTGTATTTCAGAACGACCGCCGAAATTCCGATGGAATTTAACCATTTCGCGATTTCTGTGCCTTCCTTGTCAATGGCAAGGATGCTGTAGCCACCGCCAGGACAGACTAGGACGGCTGGCGATGGTTTATCTGTGAAAGAAGTCGGATAAATCGTGATGGAAGGGGATAATACCTTGCCTATGCGTGTGACACCACCTTTGTTATTCGATGATAATTCCTCGGTAGGCTTGTCTTTGAATTTCGCGACTTTGGATGGCCATAGATGTATTGTCGTCGGTTTTGGCTCGGCAGAAATCGCTTGAGTTGATGCCGTCGCAAAGCATGTGATGATAATACAAAATGAGCGGATCGTCATAATTGTAGCCTTTACTGATGTTTCTCTGGGACTCTTGCACTCCTGAAATATTCTAGCAATCGATATTCTGGATGGACGGCGCGTTGAGGGGCGTTAGGCTTTGCTTGTAAATGACTAGCTATTTTGTTTGATAAGCAATATTTCATAGGTTTCGGCCTGTCACAAATTTAGGCAGGAAAAGAATGAAATATTTTTGCAAGATTTGAAATAGGCGTCAGTATGGTGAAAATCATTAATAGATAATTAACAAACACCAAATACCAATGGCAACACAAACCGATGACATTAAGGCCGTAGAGAAGCTCGGCGAATCCAGAGACGCGATCGTAAAAGAGCTCCGTAAAACCATCATGGGGATGGAGGACGTCATCGATGAGATGATGATCGCCATTTTTTCTCGTGGCCACTGCCTACTGGTGGGTGTTCCCGGTCTAGCCAAGACCTTGTTGGTAAGCTCACTCGCGAAAACCATGTCACTTGGGTTCAAGCGAATTCAGTTTACCCCCGACCTGATGCCATCTGACATCACTGGAACCGAGTTGTTGCAGGAGGATCCAGAAACGCATCGCCGCAGTTTCAAGTTTCAAAAAGGCCCAGTTTTCACCAACCTATTGCTTGCTGACGAAATCAACCGTACTCCTCCTAAAACGCAAGCGGCGTTGTTGGAAGCCATGCAAGAAAAACGCGTTTCATCCGGTGGTGAGGATTATAAGTTGGACGCTCCTTTCTTTGTTTTGGCGACCCAAAACCCGATCGAGCAAGAGGGAACCTATCCGCTTCCAGAAGCCCAGCTCGACCGTTTCTTGTTCAACATCTTGGTTAAATATCCAAGTTTGTCTGAAGAGATCGACATCATGCGCAGCGTGACAACGGATAATGAGCCTGTAACCAATCAAGTGGTGGATGCCGCAACGATCATCGAATTCCAACACGTTGTGCGTCGTATTCCAGTTGCCGATAACGTCTTTGAATACGCAGCGGCATTGATTAGAGCAACCCGCCCAGGTCAGCCTGATGCACCAGATTTCGTTAACAAGCTGATGTCATGGGGTGCCGGTCCTCGTGCCTCGCTCAACCTCATCATCGCAGGTAAGGCAAGAGCCGCCCTGCGTGGTCGCTGCCATGTGACCATCGAGGACATTCGTGAGGTTTGTTTGCCGATTTTGCGTCACCGTATCATTCCTAGCTTCGCAGCACGCTCTGAAGGTATGACTTCCGATACCTTGGTTGCGAAATTGTTAGAAGCTATTCCTGCCAAAGGCAAGTAGGAATCAGGAGACAGTAGTCAGGGATCAGCAGTCGGGAAGAGAAAGACGCATCCGAAGGACTAAATTAAATTCAAAATCAACAACGCAACGTGAGCAATAGCGAACATTATACAATAAACAAAGTGCGTCTGCCTGGACGGAGCAAAGCGGAGTCAATCATCAATCGTCAATCAACAGGACGATTCTAACCTCTTAAACCATGTCCGTGCACCTGCCAGAAACGCAGTATCTCGATCCTGAGGTTTTGCAAAAAATCGGCGATCTTGAGCTCATCGCTCGCGAGGTCGTTCAAGGCTTACGAGCGGGGAGTCATCGCAGTAACCTGCGTGGCTTCAGCACGGAGTTTGCGCATCACCGCCAGTATTCTCCGGGAGATCCGATCCGTTCCATCGACTGGCGCGTTTACGGACGGACAGAAAAATATTTCACCAAACTCTACGAAGCGGAGACGAATTTTGACTGTCATATATTAGTCGATTCCAGTGCGTCGATGACTTATGGATCAGGAAAGGTTTCCAAGTTGGAATATGCGAAGTTTCTCGCGGCATCCATTGCTTACTTGGTTTTGAAACAACGGGATTCGGTTGGGCTTTCTGTTTTTGACTCCGAGGTCCGCGCCTACATGCCACCGCGGTCATCAATGAATGTGATTCTCGAGATCGATCGGATGCTGCGTGTGACCAAACCGATCCCGAAGACCACAATCGCCAAACAGCTTCACGACATGGCGATGATCATGAAAAGGCGTTCTTTCGTGGTCTTGATCTCGGATCTGTTTTCCGATGCGGACGATATCATGGCCGGACTCGATTATTTGAAATTCGCCGGCCACAATGTCGTGGTGATCCAAACCCTCGATTCCTACGAACTTGAGTTTCCATTCAAAGGCACTTGGCGCTTCGAAGGATTGGAAGGGGAGGAGTCTTTAACGACGGAGACGGATCGTATGAAAGAAGCTTACATGTCCGGTCTCAACCAATTTCTCGAAACCATGCGTAGCCGTTGCATGGGAAGCGGCATCGATTACACGGTCGCGAACACCAAGGTGCCTCTCGACGTGCTGTTGAGTGAAATCATTCACAAACGCGACAACCTCAGCGGCCCCGCCGCACAAGACCGTTCATGACCCTACTCAATCCATTGTTGCTTCTGACCGCGCTGGGAATCGGGCTGCCGATCCTCGCGCACATCATCAACCGTTTCCAGGTGCAGCGTACTGATTGGGCGGCGATGCAGTTTCTCAATCGCAATGTGCGTGTGCGTTCACGCCAGATCAAGCTGCGTGATCTCCTGCTCCTGCTCTTGCGCTGCGCCGCTTTATTGTTGCTGGTTTTCGCGCTGGCTCGCCCCGCATTCACGGGCGACACCGCTTCGTGGCTTCCTGGTGAGAAGCGTGCGGGTGTGGTGATTGCGATCGATTCCTCTTTCAGCATGGGTCACGGCGATGCTGGGGCGACACGTTTCGCCGAGGCGATGAAACGCGTCGATGTGATTCGTGATACGATGGCTTTCGGAGATCCGGTCACGCTGGTCATGCTCGGTGGCGATCAGCGCGTCTTGCTGCGCAACATGGCCTACGATTCCGCGCGCTTTGATGAGGCGTTGGAAAATCTGACCGTGAGTCCCGGTGCGCTGGATCTGGTAAACGAACCCAAGCGCATTGCGGAACTGGTGGCGGACATGGAGGCTCCACAAAAAGAAGTCTACATCATCACCGATGCTCAGGCGTCGGATTGGAAACAACCCTCCGCCCGTTTGCGTGAGGCATTGGCGGATCTCCAGACCAAGGCCGAGGTCTACGTGGTGCCAGTGCGAAGCGGAAATGAAAACCTTGCTGTCACCGATCTTGAATTGGTCGCGGGTGTGCTGCGCAAAGGAACAACCGCCCGTTATCGCGCGACCGTGACCAATTACGGCACGGCACCCGCAGCAAACATCGAGGTTCAATGCCGTGCGGATGATGTGGAGATCGATCGCAAAATCATTCCGCTGATCGCACCTGGCGATTCCGAAACTGTCTCGCTTTTTGTTCCGTTTCACAATGCGGGAGCCACACGCATCACCGCGGAAATCACCGGTGACGCTTTGGTGGCTGATAACGTGCGGCGCACCGTCGCAGTCGTTAGGGAAAAGGTATCGGTACTGTGTGTGGATGGCTCGTCCGGTGATGCGGGTCGTCTGGTTGTTTCCGCCCTGATGGCGCGCGCCGAAGGTATTCAGGGAGAGGATTACGTCGCCCGCTCCGTCCCATGGCTCTCGTTTCCTACCGAGAATCTCAGCAATGTCGATGTGCTGGTTTTTGCCGATGTTCCTGAAATCACTTCCGAGCAAGCCAAGCAGTTGGAAAAATTCGTCCGCAGCGGCAACGGGCTGATCTGGTTTGCCGGCGATCAGGTGAAAGCCGCCGCGTGGAACGAACGCGCGGCCACGCTTGAGACCCCTTTGCTGCCGGCTTTGCTGCGCGGCCAGATCAAAACCAGCGATGCCCTGGGTGCTGGACAACCGCTGGATGCCGAATTATCCGATCACCCGGTCTGCTTGCCCCTCAAGTCGCTGCCGGAAGACCTTCTCGCTGAAACGCGCACAATGCGTTTGTTCGAGGTTGAACCTCTGCCCAGTAGCTTCGCCGTGCTTCAGCTTGCGGGTAGCGGTGCCCCGGTATTGCTCGAAAAAGCCCTCGGTCGCGGCCAGGTGTTCCAGTTCACCACCAGCGCCGAGATCACATGGAACAACATGGCACTCACGCCGGTTTTCCCGTTGGTCATGCAGCAGATCGTCACCTACTTGTCAGGTCGCGAGTTCGAAAGTCCGCGCCTTGTCGGAGATTCCCTCACTCTCACCTATGTGTCCCAACCCGATGCCAGCGATGCGGTCTTTGATGCTCCATCAGGTGAAAATATCACGGTTCCGGTCCGTGATGTGGGCGGACAGTTCGTCGCCTTGTTGGAAAACGCCCACGAAGCCGGATACTATACCGCCCGAGTCAGCGTTCAGGCGGCCGGTCTGCCCATCGCGGTGAACGTCGATCCGCGCGAGTCCCAGGTCACTTGCCTCGACGATGCGGAACTCCGGGCGAATCTCGAAGGCCTCGGACTGCAGATCGTTTCCAACGGTGAGGAACTCGCCACGGCCATCGATTCGAACCGCACCGGACGCTCCGCCTGGCGCTTCTTCATGTTCGCCGCTCTCGCTTTCCTCGTGATCGAATCCCTTCTTGCCGATCGCATGTTGTCCCGTGGCCGTTCCAAAAACACCGCCGAAACCTCCAATCACCCAATCCCCGGGAACGCCTAACCCTTTGCTTATGATCCTCGGACTTGACAACTTTTTCTGGGCTCGCCCGCTTTCCACTCCGCTTATGATCGCGGTGTTCGCAGCGGTCGTGTTGTTCAGTATCTATCTCTACCGCCGTTCCTGGGGGCTGCCGTTGTGGTTGCGCATCAGTCTCGGGGTGGCACGGCTGCTCGCGCTGGCCCTTGTTGTTGCATCGCTCTTCGAACCCACCAAGAGGGTCAGTGAAACACATGTCCAGTCACGCGGTCTGCCGGTGCTTATTGACGTTTCGGAGAGCATGTCCATGAAGGACGAGCGCAAAAATACGCAGGATATCGCCGCCGCCGCAGGCGTTCTCGGCATGCTCGGTGAGGAAGCGCTTGAGCCCGATGAACAGGTGTTGCGGCTGGATGCGGACCAGCGTCAGACGATCCAGGGTGCCTCGCGTCTCGATCTCGCACGCGGCATTCTTCTGCATCCTGCCAAACCCGTTTTCAAGGAACTCGGTGAATCGTTCGACATCAGCTATCACAGTTTCGGACGCTCCACCCATATCATCAGCGACGACAGCGCGATCAGTGCCGATGAGCTCAACGATCTCAAAGCCAATGAATCGGCCACATCCATCGCCGCCTCATTGGAAGCGGTTGCCAAATCCGGTGTCACCCCGCCGGCGGGCATTGTGCTTCTGACAGACGGGATTGAAAACACCTCATCCCAGCGTATCGAATCGGTTCTCAAGGATCTCGGTGCCCGCGGAATACCGGTTTTCCCCGTTCCGGTCGGCCTGGAGCAACCCGATGATGTTTCAATCCGCAATATTGTTATGCAGGAGGTCGCTTTCTCAGGAGACAGTGTGCCGGTTCAGGTTCAGATACTCTCCAAAGGTTATGAGAAACGCACCGCGCGTCTCACCATTCAGCTCAACGACCGTCAGGTTTTCCAACGCAGCATCCGTCTGCAGGGCGGGCTCCAGTTTGAGGACGTCGACTTCAACATGGATCTCTACGAAAAAGGCGCGGCTCGCGTCGCTGTCTCCATCGAGCCGTTCGAGGATGAAATTTCCGTGGTCAACAACCGCGTCGAGCGCAGCACCCGCGTCGTCAATGAAAAGGTCAACGTGCTTTACATCGAGGGCAACAACCGCTGGGAGTTTCGCTACCTCAGCGCGATCCTGAAACGCGATCCGCGCCTCAATACCACCTTCATCTCGTCCTGTGCCGGCCCGGAGTTTGCGAGGAACTCTCCCGAATACATCGAGCGCTTCCCTTCAAAACGCGAGGAGGCGTTCAAATACGATCTTGTCATTCTCGGAGATGTGGATTCCGCCTTCTTTTCTTCTGAGGAACTCGGTTTGTTGGAAGAAATGGTTCGCGATCGCGGTGCCTCGCTGCTCGTGCTTTGCGGTCCGATGCACACACCATCTTCTTATGCCGGCACTCCTGTCGAGACGCTGCTTCCGGTTCGTTTCGATGCCGATAGCAAGTGGGACATGACCGCGGACTCGGTGTATCCGGCACTTACCTCCGAAGGTCGCAGTAGCATGGTGATGCTGCTGGAAAACGATCCTGAGGAAAACGATCGCATCTGGAGCCGGGCCGCACCGCTCGACCATCTCCCGCCACTTTCCGGGGTCAAGCCCGGTGCCACCGTGCTCGCCACGCTATCCGATACGGCCGCTGGTTCTCAAGGCTATCCGCTCGTGTCCTGGCACCGCTACGGAACCGGCAAGTGCATGAACATTGCCACCGACCGCCTCTGGCGCCTGCGCTTCAAAACCGGTGACAAATACCACTGGCGCATCTGGTCGCAGTCGATCCAATTCCTCACGCTCTCGCGTCTCATGGGTGAGCACAAGCGCATCCGCCTTGAGACCGATCGCACGCTTTATCAGGCAGGCGAGCAGACACGGCTCTATGCCCATGTCCTCAATGAGGATTACGATCCCGTCGTCCAGCCATCGTTCGAGATCACGGTCAACGGTGTCGATGACAATGCGCTGCGCGAGCGGGTGAGCCTGCAGCCGGACCGCACCTCAGCGGGTCTTTACGAAGGTTACTTCACCGCTCCCGTCGCCGGCAGATACCGTTTGGAATCCAACGAGGATGATGCGGAGATTTCCAACACCACCGAATTCCAGGTCGCTGTCGTCAATCGCGAGCTTTCCGATACCAACATGCGCCGCGATGAACTTCAGCGGATCGCCCAACTCACCGGTGGGAAATTGCTTCAACCGGCGGAACTCTCGAAACTGGGCGGAATGTTGGATCCTGAACCGATCACCACCACCGTGCGTTCGGAACGCTCGCTCTGGGATGGTTGGCTGGTGGCGGTGCTGCTGGTCGCCTTGCTCGGCATGGAGTGGATATTGCGCAGACGAAACGATTTAACCTGATGAGCCAAGAATCCAATAACACCCTGAACCAATGCCTGCGTGCCGTTTGGATGCGCACGCAGCAACGCCACGCCTCCGCAGCTCTGCTTGCCTTCGCACGCTGGTTTGTGCCGATTTTCCTCGTCCTCATCTTGATCGATCGCTTCGCCTATCTCCCCGGCTGGCTGCGCGCCATCGCCACCATCGCGCTGGTCTTGTTTTCGTTCCGTCAGGCATGGCTTGGAGGCGGATCACTGCTCCGTCGCTTTGACAGCACCCGCGCTGCCCGACAAATCGAACTAACTCAAGGTGGTATCGATAGCCTGCTTGTCACCGCACTCCAATACCAAGAAAAGGGCTCCGCCCCCGGAACCTCTGCGGCGATGTGGGAATTTTCCCAACGCAAGGCAGAAGAAGCCGCTCGCCATGTTTTTCCAAAGCAGGTCGTTTCGATGGCAGCTCTCAAGCAACCGCTGCGTATCGCTTTGGGCATCACGGTCGTGTTTCTCATTTTCGCCGTTCTCAAGGGACCTTTCCTCGCTGCCGGTTTCGGTCGCATGTTCACGCCTTGGCTTGCCATCGCTTATCCGACCGACACCAAGATCGAACTCGGTCGTTCTGAAATGGTGATCCAGGAGGGTTCACCCGCCACCATTGAAATCCGCTTGTCCGGGAAAATTCCAAAAACCGCCGAGCTCTCACTGCGCACCGGTGGAGGCCGTCCACGGGAACTGGTTCTGGATGTGGTCGATGGCATTTGCTCTTACGAAATCGCCGCTGCCTCGCGCGATTTTACGTTCCGCGTCGACGCCGGCGATGCTCGCAGCGACTGGCGTCAAGTCCGCGTCGTATCCGCTCCGCGCATGGCTAAAGTGGCTGTCGAACTGGATTTCCCCGATTACACGGACCGCCCGAACGAAACGGTTCAGGCACTGACGCTCACCGTTCCCGAGGAAACGCGTGTCAAATGGCAGATGACTCTGAATACTCCGATCCGCCAAGCCACGCTCCATTGTGATGATGCCGAGGATCTTCCTCTCAAAGTCGGTGCCGATGGCCGCACACTCACGCTTTCGGAAACGGCCTCCGCATCGCGTGGTTACAGTTTTTCATGGGTCGAGGATCGTCACGGTTTCATCTTCAAGAGCCCGCGTTATTTCCTTCAGGTCGCTTCCGACCAGGTGCCTCGCATTGAAATCACGGCACCCGTCGCCAACCTCAACGCCATGCTCGGCAGGCCCATGCCAGTGGCTGTCCGCATGCAAGACGATCACGGCATCGGCAAGACCCGCATCGTATACCATGTGAACCGTAGTCCCGAAAAAACCGTTGAACTTTCGACCCCCGCAAGCACCGAGGGGGAGATTGCGCTCGATTGGGATTATCGCAAGGAGTTGACGGATCTCGCCGTCGGCGACTCCCTCTCTTTCTTTGTCGAAGTGGCGGACAAATATCCCGGAGAGGGAGGACCTCATATGGTCCGAACGGAGTCACGACGGATCACGTTCCTTTCCCGTGAGGATTATCTTGCGGAAATCACCAAGCAGATGGATCGACTTCTTAACCGGGTGCGGACCCTTTATCGTCAACAACGCGCTTCCCATGATCTCGTGGTCTCGTTGGATCCCGCTGCCGATAGTTTTGTTGCCACCTGCCAGCTCGAAGCAATCCGCCAGGAAATGTTGCGCGAGCAACTCGTCACCACCGCCGACGAAGTACAGGCCTTGTTGAATGATCTTGCCGCCAACCAGGTCAAGGATGCCGTGGAAAGCGATTCACTGGCAGCCTTGCAAGATGCGATGCGGTCCATCGCCAGCGATCATGTTGCCCGTGCGGCCAACCTGCTCAGAGCGCAAGTGGGTGCAGCCAAACGTGATCCACAGGCCGCGACAGATGCCATTAACCAAGGCGCACGCGAACTCGCCAGCCTCGTCATGCTCCGTGGTATTGATGCTTCCCGTGAAGTCTTCGCTCGCGAAACCGCCATGCTCGCCGGTGAGCTCACCCGCCTGCGTCTATCCATCGCCACCGCCACTCCGGCCCAGTCCGAGGTGCTCGCCAAGCAAGCTGAAAACATCGCCACTTGGACGGATGAACTTCTCAAGCAACTCAAGGATGGCATGCACTACGAGATCAAGCCGCTCGCCGTGCTCGGCCTCAGCCGTCGCATCGATGGCCTGGCTGAGGGGAAATTGACGGAATCGCTTCGTGGTGCAGCCAAAATGCTGAAAGAGGGTAAAACGGATCAAGTCAACGCCGCGATCTATCCGCTCATCAGACCCCTGTTAGAGGCGGAGTTTACCATGCGCAGTGGTGCCGAATACGCACGCATTCGCAATCTGCGCGCTCAGTTTGCCGGATGGATTTCCGAACAGGAAAAATTGATCGCCGATACGAAAAACGCGGCGGATCTTTCCACACTGACCGATCGCCAAACCCATTTACGCAACGCTTTGTTGATGGCCACCATGCCCGGTATCCCGGCGCCTCGCGCCGGTTTGCTGGATTTGACCTTGCCCCCCGTGCCACCTGCCGACGAGCGCCGCCTGCGCGTCGAAGTCCTCATGAGTGCGGCGATTGCCGGCCTTCAAAACGGTTCCAAAGACGAATCCGTCGCCCGCCAGCAGGAAGCTCTCGCCGCGTTGCGTGAACTCGATGTGTTTGTCAGCCGTTGGACGATCGAACTCGCCCAGATGACCCTCGGAGTCTCGGCTGAGGTATCCGATGCCAATCTGCGCATCACCGCTTTGGAGCAATTGGAAACCCGCCAAATCGGTCTTATCGAACAAACCGAGGAAGTGGCGCTCGATAAAAAGGATCCCGCTGCGCTGATTGAACAACAGCAATCGCTGGCCTCGGAACTCGACGCATTCCGTAAGGAGCTCTCCGGTGGCCAATCGGGTCCTTCCAAAGATGTGCTGCCTATTCTCGGTCGCATCGAAACGGCAGCTGGCGCGGTCACTCAAGCTCTTGCCATACTTGGAGCCAAAAAGATCGAGGACGCTATCGAACCACAGGAACTGGCAGCCAACGCTCTGACCGAAGCCCGCACCATGGCTGAGGAGCAGCTTATGAAATTCACCCTTCAGCAGCAGCTCATCGGTTTCAAACAGTCGGTGATCAATGCCAGCAGAGGGATGGTCGATGTGCTTGCTGCTCAAAACGACCTCATCGCCGCCACTGGCAAAGCCGATGAAGACCAGCTCAAAGCTTTGCTGCCCTCTCAGCGCAACCTTCACCTGTGCCTCGGTGAAATCGCACCATCCCTCGATGTGGTTGCCGCCCGGCTTGACGTCGGTACTCCACTTGTCTTCGCAGCATCCGATGTCGAGGACGCCCTGCTTGCCATGGAAGACGGCGATGGTAAGGATGCGGCTGGAATTCAGAAGACCGCCATCGAATCCCTGACCAAAGTGCAGGGTATGGTTTCCGAAATTGCCGTTCAGACTTCATACGTCAGCGAAATCGTGGAGTTCCTGCATAATCTTCAATCCGAAGGCTCCATGCTCGCTTATCGTCAGAGTCAAATTCGCCAGCAAGCCAAACCCGGAGATGCGCTGGCATTGCAGCAAGCCCTTGCCGCCGATGCCAAGATCTATGGCGAATCCCTCGCGATGGTTGCAGGCCGGATCAGTTTCGAGACACTCGGTGATGCGGTGCTGGAGAAGTTGGCTGGGCTCGATCTCACGCTCGACGGAATGGCACCGGTCAATCAGATGACTGAAGCTCTGAAACTGATCCAATCCGGACAGTCCGCCAACGAAGCGATGGAGGCCGCGGAAAAATCCTTCGCCAGCCATGCCGAACAAATGAATGTCATCGTCGCGATGCTCAATGGTCTGCCAAGCATGACCGTGACCAAGGCACAGCCACCGGAACTTCATCGCCTAATTGCCGTGCTCGACATCGCCAGTAAACAGCGTGCGGTGATACGTCAGACACAATCTGCCGACGAAAAAAATCTCGCACCCCTTGCCGCCACTCAGAAATCTCTTGCCGATGCCATCTTCAAGGCCAGCCAGTTCGAGGGGCTCAGTCATCCTTTGCTTACCAAGGCAAATGAGCAAATGACTTCGATTTCCGACATGTTAACCGCATCCAATAAAGCCGCAGCCGCCTCGGCACAACTCGCTGCGGATTTGACCTTGCGCCATCACATCATCGAGCAAGCTCTCATTCTCAACACCGCCATTCCGCCCGCCTCCAGCAGCTCCGAACCTGTGGTTACCGAGGCCGAAACCGACGATCTTGATGTCGCGGAAGCCGTTGAATCCATCTCGGATTTTGTAAGTGGTGAGGCCCCAAAAGACAAAAAGTCCGAATGGGAAATTCTCGGCGAGCGTGACCGTGCAGCTCTCAACCAGAATTTCGCTCGCGAGCTCCCGCTCGAATTCCGTGCCACCTTGAAAGATTACTACGAACGAGTTGCAAAATAACCGGCTAGAACCACCGTCCTATGAAAACTCCATCTTTGAACCACCGCATTTTCTCCATCACGCTTTGCATCTGCATTGGCATTTCAATGGTTTTTCCACTGACAGCTCAGGATGAAGCGACTCCCGGAGCGGCGCCTGCTGCGGAAGCGACTCCCGAAGGTGGAGCTCCTGAACTCACCGAAGCCGCCGACCGCGCCATCGAGCGTGGCTTGCAGCATCTCATCGCCACTCAGAACCAAGATGGTTCATGGAGCGGTACCGATGGTATTTATAAAATGGCAGGCACCTCGCTCGGCTTGATGGCCTTCATGGTTAGGGGCGAATTTCCCGGTTTCGGACGCAACGGTGCGGCTCTCGATCGCGCCAAGGATTTTCTTCTCAAACACGATCGCGAATCCGAAACCGGTTTTGTCGGCGGGATGTATGAACACGGCCTCTATACGCTCGCTCTCTCCGAACTTTGGGGGATGACTGCCAACAAGGACGATAACAAACCCTTGCAGGTCGCTCTCGAACGCGCCGTTCAAGTCATTCTCCGCGCGCAGAGCCCGCTTGGTGGTTGGCGCTATAACGCACGTCCGGATGCCGGCCAGGATACTTCAGTGACCGCCATGGTGTTCGTTTCTCTCGCTTCAGCTCGGCAGGCCGGAATTCTAGTGCCAACAGAGACGATCGACCGCGTAGTGGGTTATCTTCGAGATCAGGTTTGGAATGAAAAAACCGGCGGTTTCGGTTATCAGGGCAACACTGGTTCCACACTTGCCTGCACTGGTGGCGGCGCTTACGCGGCCCAGCTTTGCGGCATGCGCGATACGGAATGGGTTCAGGCCTCCATCCGCTATTTGGAAAATAGCCCGAAAATTTTTAATCATGAGGAGATCGGATACTATTTTTACTGTCATTACTATGCGATGCAGGCAATGGTGCAGGCGGGGGAGGAACACTATGCGAAATGGTATCCTCAAATCCGCGACGCCTTGGTCAATATCCAACAGCCCGACGGTTCATGGATCGAAGGCAAATCCAAAGGCTATCCCAATGCAACGCCAATGGCGATTATCATCCTTGGCACGCCTCACCGTTATATTCCCATTTATCAACAATAGCTTCATCTTGCAATAGGAGTCAGCTTCGCATTTCATCTTTATCGAAACCATCCATCATTTATGAAACAGTCAGTTTATCTCATGATCGCCATGCTCTTGGTATCCGTCGTTAGCTCCCAAGCTGCGAAGGAAGTGCAGGGAGTTCCACTCACGGCTCGTGGTAAAGAGTTATTGGAAACCTACACGAATCAGCTTGAGAAGCTCCGTGCCGAGGTGATTGCCGCCCTGCCTCCGGTCGACGATGCCAATAAGGCCCGCTTCCTCGAAATTCGCGTCAAATGGAACGGGATACCTAATGCGAAGGAAGACGACCCAGCCACCGCAAAGAAAGCCTTGGAGGAATTGAAGGAAAAAACCCAGGCCGAGGCGATGGAAGCTGCTGCACCGTTGCTCACCGACCTCAAGCCCTTACTTTCATCAGACGCTCTTGATTCGAAGCTGATGCGGATCGCTATACTGAATCACGGCACGCCGCGTGGCTTGGCGGAGTTTGCGCAACAGGGTCCTGAAGAGGAGAAATTGTTAGAAAAACTTTTTGCGGACGAACCACTGATGCGCCAGATCTTGGAGGCCGGTGGTGCCAATGGTGGCGAGTATGGCGAGGCGATGCAGGTTTACGCCGCCATTCTCAAAGCCAGTACGCGTGCTCGTGAAGTAGGCAGTGTTTTCCAGCGCCTCGCTCTCGGAACCAGTCTTCACATGCCGTGGCTCCAGGAAGAGTCAAAAATGGTGAAGCTTGATGAAAAGGCAGAGGCGGGTGAAGAGGTTCCCTCCGTTCCGCTGATCGACAAGAAAAAAGGAGGGGTATACGGTATCGTTTTCAATACCCAAACCACCATAGCGCAGGTTCCGCGCTACCTGCACTACGAAAAAGCCTTTCTCGATGGCGAACTGGATCCGGGGTTCAAAGACTTGAACACTTGGGAGTTTCGCTTCGTGACGGATTCCGAATACAGCAATGAAGATCTTACCTGGACTCGGCAAATGATGCGTATTTACCGTCCCGATCACATCACCACCAATGATTACCAATGGCGCTACGTCCGATTTATCAAGAGTGACGTGCCATATTGCTCCACCAAGAACGACCCTTCGTTGGGAACCCGGCCTCAAATGGAGATTGCCCTTGGCGGCATCTGTGGAAGACGTGCTTTCCTCGGTCGTCTCACCACCAGAGCTTTTGGTCTTCCTACCCGCGCCTCAACCCAGACAGGACATGGTGCGATGTGCCATTGGACACCCACCGGTTGGGTCATCTGCCTCGGTGCATGGTGGTCGGTTGCTTATTGCGGCCCGCAGGATGGGCTGGACTTCCTGTTGGACTCGCAGGCTCGTGAGTTTGAGAATGATTACAAACAGGTCCAGCGCGCCCAGTGGATCGGTGATACATTTGGGGAAGAGGACGTGAAGATCGCACGTGGCCAATTCAGCAAAGGTGGCGGTTTCTGGGATAGTCTGGCGTTGCTCAAAAAGCAGATTGTCGTCAAAGAGGCAGAGGTCAAAGCGCTCGAACTGGCCGGCGGCATGAAACTTGGCGAATCCGATGAATTGCTCGGCGACGAGAAGGGTGAAGACATCGAAATTCCGGATGCCGACAAAGAGATCAAAGTTGCTGAGGATGGCACGTTCACCATACCGGCAGTTGCCTGCTACTCACCGCGCGAGAGTTCGGACCGCATTCTGTTCCTGAAGAGCTGGGAAAAGGGCTATCAACTTCACTACAGCCGCCTTGGCCAACGCCCGGAGCTTTTCAAATATAACATCGAAGTCCCCGCCGACGGTGAATACGAGCTTACCTCCATGGCCGCGACGGTCTCTCCGAATCTCGAGGTTCTTGTGCGCGTCAACCGCGATGAACCCATGCCATTTGCCATGCCTTTCACCCATGGTTTCTGGGAAACCTCGAAGCCAGTGAAGCTCAAATTGACCCAAGGTCGTAATGTGATCAGCGTGACCGCCCGCACTCCCAACCGAGGTGTCAGCATCAAAAACTGGTATCTCAAGCCGGTGAAGTAGGTCACCATCTTTGTGATCTGTTTGCTTTCTCAATTTCATGAAATATACATTTCCCATCGCCGGTGTTTTTCTGTTAGGTATTGCTTTTCAATTTGCGTCTTTCGCCCAAGCTCAGGATGCGCCGGCCCCCGCGGGCAAAGCATCCGTTACGGCGCTCGAACAGGCACTGAATGAGGCGAAAGAGGGGGCATCCGTTGCTCGCAAGCGTCTGGCGGTGAGACGTGTGATTCGCGATGCGGAAACGCTATTGGAGTCTTTGAAAGACAAGCCGGAGCGCTATCCCTTGCTTGAATTCGTTTTCCGCGCGCGCAAGCAAATCATCGCAATCGATGACGATCCGGAACATCGCAAGGCATTGCTCGAAACTTGCCGAGAACTGGTCAAGGCGCCTGATGAGATGGCTGCCATCCGTGTCGAAGCCGATCTGCTTCTCTCACAGGCCGAGTTGGCCAAGAAAGGCGGCGATGCCTCTGCCCGCGCGAATTCGCTGATCCCGTTCGTGTCCCGATATATCGACACGCCGGAAGGAGCAAGGGTTCTGCGGATGGCCATGGTGATGGCTCTCGAACTCGGAGACAGTCGTGTGGTTTCCGATCTTCAGGAGATGATGGAAAAGCGCTTCGCCGCCGACCTCGAAATGATCGATTTCCAGCGCGATAAGCTCGGTGGCCAGGTTTTCGGCGCGCCTTTTTCCGGTGCCTTCGAGAGATCCGATGGAAAGTTGGTTCGCTTTCCCATGCAAGGATTCGGTCGTCTCACCCTATGTGTTTTCTGGTCTAACGATGAAAAGGGGCTGCGACTCATCAAAGGACTCGCTACCGCATCGTTGGCGGAGAAAGACAATATCGCGGGTCGATTGGAGATTGTCAGTTTCAACCTGGATAACCTGCCGGATGCCGGTGAGTCGATCATCCGCGGTTTGGGTGCTGACTGGCAGGCTCTCCGCCTGCCCGGTGGTCAGGAAAATCCGATTTTCAAAGCATACGCCAGAACCGCACCACGCACGATATCTGTCAGTCCCTCCGGTTACAGTGCCATGATCATGTCCGGAAGCGCGAAACAGAAATACGATCCGTCCGGTGAGATTGATTACTCCTATTTGCTCAACTCATCGCTGTCCCGCGGCGAGTGGAGTAATTTGCGATACGCCATGCAGCTTGTTTCAGTCTCGGCAGGCGATTTCCTCGTACTGGACCCGGAGGGAAGCCTGAACTCCGCTCTCCCGCCGGAGCTCAAGGCCGCATCCAAAGCTGGTGCGGCCATGCCATTGGCCGCAGGAGCCAAAGCCGTGCCGGACGAAACCTTGCGCTTGATTCAGGAAAGCCTCGTCAAGCCACCGCAGCGCTACCGTCAGACTTACGCCGAAGCGCTCGCGAGCTACTCGAAAACCGCCGAGCTTTGCCGCAAGGCCATCGCCGATCATCCTTCCGCAACCAATCTATGGATCGTTCGCAATCGCCTGATCGTCGCACTGATGGGGATGTGGAAAACAAAGTCCGATCTTAAATTCCTCGAAGCGGCGGCTACCGAGGCAAAGGCAGCGCTCGCTGCCGGTTACCCCAAAGGTTGTGATGTGACCGCCCGCTTCTGTATCGCACGCGTATCGTTGTCAGATCTTGCGTCCGATTCCAAGAAGGTCATTGAAAGTTTCCTCTCCGATTGCGGTGGGGAAGCCGCGCCCGGCCCAGCGTATGCGGCGGCCTCATTGCTCGCGTTGGACTCAGCGGACCGGGTAGGTTTCGAGCGCTACCGCAAATACATCATCGCAGAATTTGCCGAACATCCGATGATGTGGACCTATACGGCCTTTTTACTGGATCGTTATCACAGCTACTGGTTGTTCCAAGTGCCTTTCTCGGCAGGTTGGTCTTACGGGCGTCGGCAGGACTATTTTCTCTCCAAGGGCGATGCTGAGAATGCTCAGCGCATCCTGCGCACCGAGCTGAGTCAGGATCAAGGGAAGTCATTGCGCATCCCCGAAGATCTGGATAGTCAGTGGACGGCAATCGTCTTCGCCAAGGGAGCTCCCTGGAGCATCAAGCGCGATGACGGGCTTCCTCCAATGCCCAAGAAAACGCTCAAAACCTTGTCCGACTTTGCGGCAAAGCGTCCCGCTGGTGATGTGAAAGTCCTGCTCACCATGTTGAGCGGGGATGTTGCCTCTACTCTTGCGGGATTGGCAGATCCGAAGAATCCCAACAATCATGTGGCATGTCCCACTTTCCTCATTCCCGGTGGCATGGAAAGTCCGTTGATTCAACGGCTCGGAATTCTTTCCGAGGATAACCAACTCAATTCTGTGTTGGTGAACAAGGACGGCCGCATCGCAGTGATGCTGTCGGGGATCGACAATCGTCATCGCGATGATGCCATACTCAACATCATCATGCAGGAAGATGAAAAAGCCATCACCACTTTGTTGGAACGCGGCGATATCCAGGCTGCCAGAGACAAGATTTTTCTGCTCGCGCCGCCTTTCGATCCGAACGCGGTCGATGCGCGTGGTCACAAACTTCCCAAGCCGACAGTCAGCCTTGCCCATCTCCGCGCCCGTGCTCGGGTATACATGGCATTGAAGAATTACGACGAAGCTCTCGCTGACGCGGAAGAAGTCGTCCAACGTCAGTTGGGTACCGATGGCGGCATGAGCCTGCGCACTGATGAACTGGACAAATCCGAAGCGTTACGCGCCGAGGTGCTCAAGCTGCGCGATCCGGGTAAGGAAAAAAAGTAAAGCCGGATTTGGATGTCCTTGAGGCGCCGTTCTGATTCACTCCCTTTGGGTGATCTTTGATAGGGTTCAATTTTTGTGTTTTTTATTTAAACAACACATCCATACCCATCGCGGATTTTCTCAATAGCTTGGGAATTTTTTTCGGATACCGGGGTTTGAAAAAACGATAAACAATGCCAAGCAGGTGGAGGGTGAAGAGATGGTCGATCACACGGTATCCGCGTTGCTTTCTAAGAAATATCAATGCTGCCCATGAAAGTGTGCGGCGTTTGATATGAAATGGTGAGAACGAGACTTTGATCCGGTAGCGATCTCGATCCGTGGCGGGATAGCTTTTCTTGTAGGTCTTTTTAGCTTCACGGATCTGTTCTGCGAGAGACTCAGTAAAGGGAAGAAAGTAGTATCGGCGTGCAAGCAGGATGAGATGAAAGAAGTCTCGCATGTGTTCGATATCGTCGACGGGTAGATCGGCCTTGCGTGCGAGAGAAATCATTTTCGGAAACAGCAGCGATGCGGCTTCTGATGTTTGTATTGAATATTCTGTATCACCGACAAAGTAGCAGAGGATTTTTGAGGCGGCGTGATTGATAAATAGACCGTCCCAGTAGAGATGCAGAAGGGGAGGGATGCGCACGCGTCGGAAAAAGATTTTCTGACGGGCGAATTCCTCGATGTAGTAAATTTGTTTAATGACGGTATCCGCATAGCGCAGGAGTTCGATGGCTGCTGGCGCACGATTTGAACCGAGAGTTTCATGAATGGATTGCTCGATACTTCGCTTGTAGCGAAAAACATGGATCGCTACAGCAACGTTGAGCCGAATCCATATATCCGAATGGCGATTTTCACTCAGATACGCGAGTCTGCAAAACCTGTGCCACCCGCCTGTCTGACACCAGACTGACATACCCACTACGTTTTCCGCTTTTTCAAGTTCGCGCGCAAAATGTTCACAATCTGTTCCGATAAATGAGGGAAACTCACCCGCACCTTCGTATTCACGTCGGGCTTGCAGTTCGATAATTTTCGGTTGTTTGACGTGAAAGAATGCCTTGTTGAGAGGGATGTGGCGGAAAAAATCACTCTCACCATGTTTCATTGAAACGATAAAATTTGGGGAATCGATTCCATTTAATGTTTCTCTTAGGGTTCCTCGATGCCAGATCAGGTCTCCGATTCGATGAGCGCCTACTGTCCATGTTCTTAGGATGAGTTTTTTATTTCGTCTCTCAAATTCAGGAAGAAGCTTTCGGATCAATTGGTTTGTTTCACGTGGATTGCGTAAGTGTAGACGTGTGCGGATCGGATCCTTAACATCGACGCCGTCGCTTTCACCGATGCGTAGGATGATTCCTGAAAGCTGCGGGAATTTGTCGAGAGTCTGATTGACCAGCGAGAGGTAATATTTTTCCAACTCTGATTTATCACGTGAAAGTGATTCCTCAATCGCTGCCGTAAGTGGTATTACATCGCTCGTGAGAAAAACCTTCAGGCCGAATTCTTCCGTGAGGATGTCGAACAAAGATGCAAACTGATTCCTGAAGAATACGATGCTGGCCGCGACCTCCGGCTCATGCAGAGGATGGCTTGCAAGGTGGGCGAGATCGTCGAGTGTGACGGCGTTATAACCTAATTTGGAGACCTCATTTGCAAAGTCGCGCATATCGCGATGAATGCGCTGCCATTGTTGAATGGCTTCAGGACCGGAAGTGAGAAGATGGGTAAAGGGTATTTTCGACCAATTGATACGGCTATTTTTGTAGTTCCGGAAAAACGGGCCGATAGCATCGATGAGAAAAAGCTCCATGAAATATGGCTGATAAAGCTTATCCTCCGAGGGCTTAGCGAGGGGGTGGGTGTGACGTATTTGTCACGAGGATGAGAATAAAGAAGAATAGGACGGCAGGATATAGCTCCTCCTCGGTAAGTAATTGCCGCGTGAAGGGCGTTTCAGGTTTAAAACCGATCCAGCTCCATGACTTTGGTCCATGCACTGATGAAGTCTTTGATAAATTTTTCCTGTGAATCACTGCAAGCGTAGACTTCGGCGAGGGCTCGGAGTTCGGAGTTAGAACCGAAGATGAGATCAACCCTTGAGCCAGTCCATTTGACTTCGCCAGTGTTACGATCGCTACCTTCAAAGATATCCTCGTGAGGAGAAACAGATTTCCAGGTGGTGCTCATGTTGAGAAGGTTCAAGAAAAAATCGTTGGTAAGTGCCTCGGGACGTTTGGTGAACACGCCAGTGTTAGATCCATCAGCATTGGTTTTCAAAACTCGCAGGCCGCCAACAAGGACGGTCATTTCCGGTGGAGTGAGAGTCAGTAACTGCGCCTTGTCCACGAGCATTTCCTCAGCGGATGTCGTGTAGTAGGTTTTCTGATAGTTACGGAAACCATCTGCGTGTGGTTCCAACATCGCGAAGGAAGCGACATCGGTTTGTTCTTGCGAAGCATCGGTCCGACCGGGAGTAAAAGACACGGTGACATTGTGTCCTGCGTTTTTTGCCGCTTGCTCGATTCCCGCGCAACCGCCGAGAACGATGATGTCTGCGATGGAGACCTGCTTACCGTTAGCTGCGCTGACATTGAATTCCTTTTGGATGTTTTCCAATACATCTAACACTTTGTTAAGCTGGGCGGGCTGGTTGACCTGCCAGAAGCGTTGTGGCGCGTGGCGCAAACGACCTCCGTTTGCACCGCCGCGTTTGTCCGAACCACGGAAAGTCGATGCTGCTGCCCATGCGGTGGTAACCAGTTCGGAAACGCTGAGTTCGGAGGAGAGGATTTTACCTTTCAGCGCAGCGATGTCAGCAATATCGATTAATGGATGTGTAACGCTTGGAATGGGATCCTGCCAGAGTAGTTCTTCTGCCGGAACTTCTGGTCCTAGGTAAAGGGATTTCGGTCCCATATCACGATGCGTGAGCTTGAACCATGCGCGCGCGAATGCATCGGCGAACTGATCGGGGTTTTCATAAAAACGTTTCGAGATCGGCGCGTAGATCGGATCCATTTTTAACGCAATGTCGGAGGTGAACATCATCGGCGCGTGGGTTTTGTTAGAATCATGTGCATCCGGGACGGTGTTTGCGCCTGCGGAACCTTTCGGTTTCCATTGATGTGCGCCCGCTGGGCTTTTGGTGAGTTCCCAATCGTAGCCAAAAAGGTTTTCGAAATAGTTGTTGCTCCACTTGGTTGGAGAAGTGGTCCATGCTCCTTCAAGTCCACTGGTGATTGTGGCGGCTGCGTTGCCCGTACCGAAACTATTTTTCCAACCGAGGCTTTGCTCTTCAATGGGTGCCGCTTCTGGATCGGGGCCAACATATTTATCCGGGTCTGCCGCCCCGTGCGCTTTTCCAAAGGTATGTCCGCCAGCGATAAGTGCGACGGTTTCTTCGTCATTCATCGCCATGCGACCGAAAGTCTCGCGGATATCGCGAGCGGAGGCGAGGGGATCTGGATTTCCGTTAGGGCCCTGCGGGTTCACATAAATCAGTCCCATCTGTACCGCAGCGAGTGTGTTTTCTAAAAGACGGTCTCCCGAGTAACGTTTGTCGTCCAACCATTTCCCTTCCGAGCCCCAGTAGATATCTTCTTCTGGCTCCCAGACATCTGTGCGGCCGCCACCGAAGCCGAAGGTTTTGAAACCCATCGATTCAAGCGCGCAGTTGCCTGCAAGAATCATTAAATCCGCCCATGAAATTTTACGCCCATATTTTTGTTTGATCGACCAAAGCAACATGCGGGCTTTGTCGAGGTTGGCGTTGTCCGGCCAACTGTTGAGTGGCGCGAAACGCTGTGCTCCCGCACCTGCACCACCGCGACCATCCGCCGTGCGATAGGTTCCCGCGCTGTGCCATGCCATGCGGATAAACAACGGACCGTAATGCCCGTAATCGGCTGGCCACCAATCCTGCGATGTGGTCATCAGCTCACAGATATCTTTTTTCACCGCTGCGAGATCTAGCGATTTGAACTCCGCCGCGTAATCAAAAGCCTCACCCATCGGATCGGACAAAGAAGAATGCTGACGTAAAATATTCAGCTGCAGTTGATTTGGCCACCAATCTTGGTTGCGAGTGCCGCGGCCGGCACTGTTCATCGGAGTTTTACCACCTGAAAAGGGGCATTTTGCAGCAGAATCTGAATGAGTAGAGGCTTGGTGTTCCATGGTTATTTACAGAGAATAATGTTAAGTGCGTAAGGAGATAGCACCATACCGTTGGAATGCAAAATTTATTCTATCTCAATTGAGCTTATTCACAATTCGTACAAGTGAATTTAGAAATTGGTTGAAATGACATGGACGCTCTCATAGTAGTTTTTCTAGTATACAAGGTATACTTAAAAACCACGAAAATCCCATCTCCATTTCCAGTCATTTTCCACCAAATCAATGAAATTTATCATCTCGGTTCTATCCATTTTTTTAAGCACTTTGAGTTTTTCCGCTCCACAAAAGATATCCATACAAAATATCGACCTTACCAAAGGCGAAAAAATTCCTGCAGAAGCCAATCATTTTTGGACATTGGGTGCAACTGGCGCGCGCGGCTGGATTTTCTGTGATAAATTGACAACGATTGATGCCCGCCAGATCGGCGTCCATGAAGTGACTTCTGGCTCGCCCGCCGATGGCGTTTTACAAAAAGGCGATGCGATCCTCGGAGTTGGTGGTAAACCCTTTTCCTATGATCCTCGTACAGAATTTGGAAAAGCGCTGACCCAAGCCGAATCCAATGCCGGAAAAGGTGAATTGAAACTCACGCGTTGGCGCGATGGAGTGATTGAAGAAGTCACCATCAAACTCCCTGTGCTTGGCGATTACAGCACAACCGCTCCTTTTAACTGTCCGAAATCAAAGCTCATTCTCGAGAAAGGTTGTGAAGCGTTGGCAAAGCGCATCGAAACACCCGGATATGATAGAACTCAAAGCCCAGTCACTCGTGCGCTGAACGGCTTGGCTTTATTGGCGAGCGGAAATCCTAAATATTTACCCATCGTCAAACGTGAAGCGGAATGGGCTGCATCTTTTTCAAACGATGGCATGCAGACTTGGTATTATGGTTATGTGCTCTCATTTCTAGCAGAGTATAAAATTGCCACAGGTGATGAATCCATCATGCCAGGGCTGACCCGCATCGCGATGGAAGCGGCGAAAGGCCAGAGCATGGTTGGTTCATGGGGGCATAAATTCGCCAGACCGGATGGTGGTCTCTACGGATACGGAATGATGAATGCACCCGGAGTGCCGCTGACAACTTCGCTGGTTCTGGCCCGTGCTGCCGGATTGAAAGACCCAGCAATTGATCTCGCGATTGACCGTAGCACAAAATTACTTCGCTTCTACTCCGGCAAAGGATCCATTCCATACGGTGACCACGATCCGTGGATCCAAAATCACGATGACAATGGCAAGAACGGCATGTCGGCTGTCTTGTTCAATTTGTTAGGTGAAACCGAATCCGCTGAATATTTTTCCCGTATGAGTGTTGCGTGTCATGGTGGTGAGCGCGACACGGGTCATACCGGAAATTTTTGGAACATGACTTGGGCCATGCCAGGTGTAGTTCAATCCGGGCCTCATGCCACGGGCGCATGGATGAAAGAATTCGGCGCTTGGTATTATGATCTCGCACGCAATTCAAACTACGCCTTTCCTCACCAAGGTCCACCGGAGATAAAAGGAGATTCCACCAAAGGTTGGGATGCAACCGGCGCCATGCTGCTCGCTTACGCCATGCCACTGAAACACACTCTCTTCACTGGCAAGGAACCTTCCAAAGTTCCTCAACTGACTGCCGATCAAGCACAAAGCATCATCCTTGATGGGCGAGGTTGGAATAACAAAGACCGCAATAGCGCCTACGATCAAATGGACGGCGATGAGCTAATTGAAAAACTATCGAGTTGGTCGCCTGTTGTTAGAGATCGTGCCGCAATGGCTCTCGCAAGAAGAAAAGACACACCGATTCCAATTTTGGTAGAGATGTTGAAATCCGATGAACTCTACACCCGTCTTGGCGCATGCGTCACTTTCGGTTATCTCAAAGGCAAGGCTTCACCCGCGATTCCTGCTCTACAAGCTGCGCTGAAAGACAAAGATATTTGGATGCGTGTCAAAGCGAGTGAGGCTCTGGCTGGCGCTGGCCAACCCGGCATGGTTGCTTTACCAGAGCTGTTGGAAATCATCGCAAAAGGACCAACAAAAGAGGACCCGCGCGGCATGGAACAACGTTTCATATCTTCAATTGTGTTCGGTCAAATGCTTAGAAACTCGTTGGACGGTGTGGATCGTGAAAAATTATATGCGGCGATCAGAGCTGGATTAAAAAACGAGGATGGTCGCGCTCGTGGCAGTGTATCATCGATTTACAAAAAGCTATCTACCGAGGAAATCCAACCTCTTCTTCTCGTCATTCTTCAAGCCTCTGCAGTTCCATCTCCCAGTGGTGAGATGTTCGCAGATCAAGTGCGTATCGAAGGGCTGAAAATTCTCGCATCGCATCATGTCGAAGAGGGTATACAAGCTTGTGTGGATTACCTGGGTAACCAGAACCCATGGAGCAGTCAGATTCGTACAGGTGAAATTTTGAATATTCTTATCACCTACGGCACTCACGCAAAACCCACCATCCCAACACTCACACAGCTAGCCGATACTTTCTCTAAAGGTGAACCTGCTTTCCCGAAAAATCTTAGCCTCCAAAAAGAGAAAGATGTTAGAGCTGCTATTGCCAAGATCGAAGCCTCAACGGAAACGCCGAAGATGATCAAAATCAAAAAGTAGTCTAACAGAATATCAATAGTGAGGTCCTCTTTAAAATGGTTATCGGCATGGCGAATAAAATCCGCCGCCACGTTTCTCGTCTCGGCAGCTCCTTTATATGCCCAGTTTTCTCCGGAAACCTTCCGAAATCCACCCATTGAAGCCCGTCCTTCTGCGCTTTGGACATGGCTGAATGGTCATGTTGATCTCAAACAAATCACCCACGAGCTTGAGGAAATGAAAGCCAAAGGCATGCGGGGTGCGATCATTTGGGATCTGGGATCCATAGCTGATCCGCAAAAAATCATTCCTGAGGGCCAAGCATTTTTCGGTTCGGAATCAATCAAAGCCATCCATCACGCGATGGATGAAGCTGAGCGCTTAGGGCTAGAGTTAGGTTTCGTGGCTTCCAGTAGTTGGAACGCAGGAGGCACATGGATCACACCTGAACATGCCAGCAAAGCATTGCTCTGGAGCGAACAAAGCGTTGAAGGGCCATCCGAGTTCTCCGCAAAACTTCCTCTCCCTGCAAGAATCACTGAACATCACAAAGATATCGCCGTCATCGCTGTTCCGGATTCCTCTGAAAAAACCATAGTCTCTGGTGAATCAATCATCCGACTCGATTCCAAACTCTCTCCCGAAGGTGTCCTCACTTGGTCAGTTCCAACAGGCAAATGGCGTATCCTGCGCTACATCTGCAACAACACGGGTGAATTCTTGAACTGCCCGAGTCCGAATTCCAAAGGCTTGGTGATTGATCACCTCAGTCAGGATGCGACCGATACACACATCAACTACATGCTCGATACCTTGGCAAGAGGCAGCAAAGGCTTCGGCCCACTGAAAGTTTTGATGTTAGATAGTTACGAAGTCCGTCCAGCTCACGACTGGACTCCGGAATTCGTCAAAAAATTTAACGACCATAACGGCTACGATCCAATTCCCTGGCTGCCAACGCTCTCAGGCTGGACGGTGCAGAACCGAGAACTTAGTGATCGTTTCCTACACGATTACCATAAATTTGTCGGTGATCTTATGGTTAAAAATCATTACGCGCGTGTCAAAGAACTCGCCAATCAGCGCGGCTTGCAATTTCTCGCAGAAGCCGGACACGGCGGTTATCCTCGTGTGGATCCGCTCAAAGCACTGGGTGCTTCCGACATTCCGATGGGTGAGTTTTGGAATCATCGTAAAAACTGGGTGACGAAAGAAGCTGCAAGCGCTGCCAATATTTATGGCAAACGCTTGGTTAATGCGGAATCTCTAACAGGTTGGCAACATTGGCAAGATGGCCCGGCAAATTACAAACGCTCCACCGATATCGCTTTCTGCGCAGGACTTAACCAAGTTACCTTTCATACCTTCGCTCACAATCCACCTGAAGCCGGCCTTCCTGGCTATGCATACCATGCAGGCGAGCATTTCAATGTGAACTCAACCTGGTGGGATCAGGCTGGGCCGATGCTAGAAGACATGGCTCGCACTTCCCACCTCTTACAACAAGGAACATTTGTCGCCGATGTCTGTGCCTACTAAGCCAGATGGTTCTAACAGCCTTCGCGGGTATCCTAAATGCGATAATGTGGTGAGAGCACTTGCGAATCAAATCTGGGGCAACTGCGATGGCGAAAAAGTGAAATCCCACAGATACGGCAAATGCAAGGTCTTCTGGAACGTATCTATTCCCGAAGTGCTATCTGGAATGAAAGTGGAGCGCGATTTTATCGCCGAAGGCATAGATAACTCCGATCAACACATCGATTACATCCACCGGAGCACAGGTGAAGAGGAAATTTATTTCGTTTCCAACAGCGCGTTGACCCGTGAAGTCGTGCGTTGTCGTTTCCGTGTTGGTTCAGAATACGTTCCCAGTTATTGGAATCCTGAAAAGGGTAGCGTGACTTCTTGTCATGCTTACGAAACCAAAGACGGTTTCACATACATCACTCTAGATCTCCCTGCGGTTTCATCCGTTTTTGTGATTTTTATTAAAGGCGAAGGAAAAGATCATATTGTTGAATTGCTGTCCTCCAATCCAGATGCATTGGATATTTTGGATATGAGCGATCATCAAATCTCCACACAAGTTTGGAGCGCAGGAGAATACACATTCAAAACCGCCAACGGACGGAAGGGGAGTATTGCAGTTAAAAACATTCAAGCCGATCAACCCATCACCAGCCCATGGAATGTCAAATTTTCAAAAAACCGGGGCGCACCTGAATCTATCACTATGGGTATGCTTACGGATTGGACAAAACATTCCGATCCCGGAGTGAAGTATTTTTCTGGAACAGCGACCTACGAAAACACGTTCACACTCAAAACAATTCCCAAAAGCCCCATCATCCTTGATCTGGGATCAGTCAAAGAAGTTGCGGTTGTTACGGTCAACGGCAAGCAAGCTGGGGTGCTCTGGAAGGAGCCTTATCGAATCGATATTTCCTCACTCACTAAATCCGGTGAAAACCTAATCGAGACCGCAGTGATCAATACTTGGAACAACCGTCTTGTCGGCGATGCTAGCGCTAAACCTGAAGAACGCATCACCCGCACCAACCTCTCAAATAAGTTTAACCCAAAATCTCCTCTTATTTCCGCTGGGCTGTTAGGTCCGGTTGTCCTCAAATTTCCAGCTATCGTTACCTGCGAGCTCGGTAAATAACGTTTGATCACTTACAAGATATGATCACAAACCGCGATCTTATCCTTTTGGGGTAATCCTAAGGCTTAGCTGCTATTGCTAATGTTCTGATGATTTCAGGAGTTATCACCATCTCGCATCCTTCAGTATTTGGGTGAATGCCATCAGGAACATACTTGTTGAAAAGTCCTGGGTCAGAGTTGAGGATCTTTTCCCAATTCGGATAGTTATCGATAAGGAGGAGCTTTCTTGTCTTGGCTACATCACGATATATCTGATAGTAATTTTTGAGATTGGGCCGGCGCTCCAAATGAACCCCGATGGCTGGATTCATCACCATCAGTATGATTTCACACTGAGAATTAGCTTTCAGAATACGCTCGATCATGTTATCAAGGTTCTTTTGAGCCTGATCGAGAGAGGTATTATATTTGAGAAACGCATCATTCATTCCAAACTCAATCAAAACCGTATCCGGTTTCTTCTCGATCACTAACTTGTCGAGATTATCCACTCCCCACTTTGACCACATAGCTCCCTTGCCACTATTAATGAACTTTGCTTTTTCGGGATAAGCTTGGTTGAGTGTTTGTTGAAACTGCTCTACCCATGCACCGCCAGCTGTCAGACTCGTTCCATAGACCACTACGGTTTGCGGTTTCCCTTCTTTTAGATTGGCAATGAGGATGCTTTTTTCTGCTGCTAGACACAAAGTAGTAAATAATAGACCCAGCAATAAAGAAATCACTCTATGTTTCGATCGTTTGATATGGATATTAATCTTCATATAGATGTTGTTAGAACGCTATAGAATTAGCGGCGATCCAGCGCAGCGAAATTGCCGTCCGGTGCATCGCCTTTTTAGATATTTTGACTTTAGGTTTTATCCCATTGCTAGCCCAATGATAATGAGAAGGATTGTGACCAGAAGAGATACAGCTGAGAACACAACGCCCAAGATAGCAAAAATCTTCTTTCTCTCCTTCTGTAAGAACCCAGCGATACCTAAACCAAGGGCGATAAGGGCCGCCCCAAGGAAGGCAAACAGAAAAAGGCCAACCATAACAGCGCTAACTGACTCTTCATCCATACCTTCTGGTGAAGATGCTTCCATGACTCCAGCGATTACGATGACCAGGAAAATGAGGATTCCTGAGACGATGCTTGTTGTAAATGATGCAATCCCAAGCCCGGAATGTTTTTGATTTTCCATTTTTACTCCTTATTTTGTTGATGCCTAACGATAGAGAAATACCAAAGCCGGTGCAAAGCTCCAAATTCAATCAAACGGCTTCTTCGGCGTTACCATTTGCGACTTATTCGGCTTGTTTTCTATTTTCAATAAGCCCAGCAAATATTACGACAATCGAAATAAGAATAGCCACTAGACCTGTTTAAGCTGGCAGCCAGAGCGCAAAGAATGCGTCTGGATGATTGCGATAGAAATAGTAAAGAAATGGAAAAAAGCCAATACCTGCAGGACGCGAAAGAGCACGCATGGATTACGGTTTGCCAAGTATCTCAACCTCGGGGGCTGCGAGACCATCCGGGATTCCCCTGGCACTCTTTCCCGCAAGCACCAGATGCTCGACTGCGATACCTTCCGGCGTGGTCCCCAGCGTGTAGACCCACTGACGACCGTTTCCGATGATTCCCGGTTGTGATGCGGAGTGCAGGCCGCCGGCATCCGACCAGCGCAATGCGACCTCTTCGGGTTTTGGCATCGCCCCCGATTCCGGCCACTGGAGAATGACCTGCCGCACGTTCTGCGGTTTAGGCCAGACAAAACCCATGATCGCCAGAGACTGGTCATGTTTGAGTGAGCCAAACAACTTGCCGACTTCGCTCGGAAGTGAGTCTGTCGGCCTATCGCGCCGGAAAACCTGAGCCCCTGCCGCCAAAT
>JBILAN010000128.1:0-4629 GCA_044354135.1 Luteolibacter sp. | reverse complement strand
CGGTAGCACCAGCCACAAAGAGCTTAATTAGATCTCCTTGTTTGTAGGCTGATAATCGACTTTTTCTTTGATACATGGACTGGGCTAGTTTAGTGATTTTAGATCACTTAGCTAGTACAGCCCCTTAGATTATTCTATGGGTTTATTTTTTTGGATAGAAGAAAACTCATGAAACCTATCATCCTTTCCGCTGCTATCCTTTCCTGTTTCATCAGTGCGCATGCTGCTGAAATTCCGCTCAACCTGCCGCGTCCCGACGACAAACCCGGTGATGCTTCAAAACCTGTGAAAGTATACATCCTGGCAGGGCAATCAAATATGGTCGGGATGGGCGATATGACAGGTGCCCGTCCACCTTATCCAGCGGTTTTTCTCTCTGCGGATCCAGCCATCATTCCCGGAAAAATGCCCATAGGCACTAACCGGACGAAATCGGCCTGCGTGTGGTTCTGGAGAGATGTTCCTGCGCTCAATACTCACGGTGTCTATCAGTCCGCTGATGCAAAAGCCGCGACGGGTGCAACGGTATCTCTTTTTAAAGGAGCCTACGATCCCAAGGCAGATTACTCGAAAGTCACCTCGACAAAATCCGCTACTTTTCCGCTAGGCACCGTTTCCGCAGAGATTCCATCCATCGTTGGTCCCTACACATCAGTCGCCAAGGCATTCATCGATGTTCCATTGTCAGGTATTTATCGGGTTCATGTGGGTTACGGTGATAGTACCCACGCGATCGCATCACTGGACGGCAAAGAAGTTTATCGCAAGGAAATCGATGGCAAACCCGTGCTCACCAAAGTGAATTTGGAGGCAGGAAAACGTTATCCTGTTGAAATCACTTATTTCAAAGGTGGTTCTGCAGCGTTCTGGTTAGAGCAGGTCGATCTGATTGGTAAAGGCGATCTCGTGACTCTGACCAAGACCGATAAGAAATTTCCATATCTCATTGATGATGCGGGAAATTGGACAGTTCGTAATGATGTTTATTTCCAAGAAGCTCGTCTAACAGAAGGTGGTAAAGGTGCTCCGATGAGTGCGGACTCCAATAAAAAATGTTTGCCGAAATGCAATTCAATCGGCCCTGAAGTTGGTTTTGGTTATGTTATGGGCACTTTCCACGATGAACAGGTGCTCTTGATCAAGACTGCACAAGGCAACCGTTCTTTAAATCATGATTTCCGCCCACCATCCAGCGGTAAGCTCACCGATTCTGATTTCGAGGGCTTTGAATACCGAGCGATGCTCAAAGGCGTGAATGAGACATTAGCAAAGATCGATAAGGTGGTTCCGGGTTACAAGGGGCAGGGCTACGAGATTGCTGGCTTTGGTTGGTTCCAAGGTCATAAGGACTCGGGTGCGACCAAGGAGGAGTATGAGAAACATCTGGTCAATTTGATCAAGGATCTGCGCAAGGATCTCAAAGCCCCGAATATGAAGGCAGTGATCGCCACCATAGGTTTTCATGGTTATCGCATTTCCAGTGGGCCATGGAATGGTATTTGGCAGGCACAGATGGCAGTTGGTGATTCCAAACAGCATCCCGACTTCGCTGGTAATGTGGCTTCTGTTGATACGCGTGATTTCTGGCGTGAAATCGAAGAGTCACCAAAAGGCGAGGACTATCATTACAACCGTAACCCAGAAACCTATTTATTGGTCGGTGAAAGCATGGGCCGTGCGATGGTGCGAATGCTGGGTGGTAAAGCAGCGGAGATTCCGAAAACGGATAGAGAGGCAAAACTCGCTGCCGAGATTGCTGCGGAGGCGGCCAAGCCAGTTCCAACTCAGGCACAAATCGCCGCATCCAACGCGGCTGTTAGACCGATGATTATGGATGGGTTGTTTGCAGGATTTCTCGAGAATCCACGTAATCAAGCTCCCTTGCAGGAATTGTTGAAAGGAACCCAACCTAAGCCCGCGAAAACTCCGGAATATCTAGACGATGCGATCGATGATGCAGTTGCTTTCATGCAAGCAGCGGGCATTCAAGAATATGATTGGAAACCAGTGATCGCGGACATGCAGAAAACAACCTGGGAAATCCACGGTTTTGATATCGCAGATAGTCCCTATAAAGTTAAGGCGACCGCAGCGGCTTCAGAAGAAGCTGAAGAAGAAAGTAAACCAGCGAAGGCTGCTGCTCCAAAAGAGTTCGTAATCAAGTTGCCTGCTGGTATGGAAAATTGGTTTTCCACTGATTTTGATGCGAAGAAAGCCGGATGGAAAAACGCACCTGCGACCTTCGGTGTGAAGATGGATGAAAACGTCCCTGAAGAGCTTGCATGGATTGCCAAATATCCGCTCTATCCACTCAAGCGCACGATGCCTACCACTTTCATCGAGAACGATGTGGTGCTCATGCGTAAGACCTTGGAAGTTCCGGCGCCTAAGGAAGGTCACCGTTACCGGATCCGTGTGAATGGCAGCATTCATGAAAATTCTGGCGAAGCTTTCGCAATATATATCAATGGCAAAGAGCTCTATAAAATCAACCAAGGAGTGACTGCTTTCCGTAAGCAAGGACTTCGCGGGAGTCACATCTGGAAAGAGAATCTTGAGGACCTCAAAGGTGGTAAAATCACGATAGCCGTGGCCAATTACCCCATGAACAACTGGGATGCCAAAAGCTATATCCCCGCGATAGGTCCTTTGAGTGTCTGGTTGGAGGAACAAAAACTTCCTCCGATCAAACTATAAACCCGAATTCCGAAATTCGAGTTGAACGACGGAACTCATTACCGCAGAGACACGGAATACACAGAGGGTTGGGAAAGAAATGAAATACTGTGGGATGTCCATATATTGGGTCTTTATCTGCGTCTATACCCTTCATCTGCGGTTAAATTCTTCTTACTTGTTTTAATTAAGTCAGTCTCTTGGTGATTAAAAATTAGCATGGTTGGCTGCTTTGGTGATTGATGATTTTTTCGGAGAGATGACAATAAAGGCGTGAAGCAAGCAGCATTGGGATTTTTTGATTCGGGAGTAGGCGGATTGACCGTGGTCCGTGCAGTACAGGATTTGTTGCCGCATGAGAATGTGATTTATCTGGGTGATACGGCACGGCTACCATATGGATCGAAAAGTCCTGAGACGATCCGGCAGTTTGCGGATGAAGATGTGAAGTTTTTGTTGTCCAAAGGTGTGAAAGCGATCGTGGTGGCGTGCAATACCGCAACGGCACATGCGTTGCCGGAGTTTTGGAAAAATTGCCCAGTTCCAATTATGGGGGTGATTGAGCCGGGTGTGGAAGCGGCTTTGGCGAATCCGGATGCGGATCGGATCGGGATCATCGCGACGCGTGGGACGATAGGTTCCCATGCCTATCAGCATGAACTGGCGATACGCAAACATGGATTGATGATCCATGGGGTGGCGACTCCGCTACTGGTGCCGCTGATTGAGGAAAACTGGATTTCCGAGGAGGTTACGAAGGAGATTCTGAGGAAATACCTGCAGCCGCTGATGGCGAAGGGGATCGATACTCTGATGCTTGCCTGCACGCATTATCCGCTGCTGATTCCTTTGCTGACTGAAATCTTACCGTCGGATGTGCGACTGGTGGATTCCGCGACGACCTGTGCGGAACATTTGAAAAAGATGTTAGAAAAACTGGATCTGCTTAGTGATGACGCTGATGAAGGTCGCTTGGAAATTCATCTCACGGACCTTTCTGAGCAGTTTGAGGAATTGGCGACGCGGTTTTTGAAAAGGCCGACGGGAAAAATCCGCAGGGCAGTGGTGGGGTGAAATTCTAAATTTTAAACTCTAAATCTCAATGAAGAGAGGCTGTTTATTGACTCTTTATTGGAGTTTAAAGTTTACTGGAGATGTGGCTGTGAAAGAAATGATCTTCCAAATCAACAATCGTCATTCAATTCTTGGATGCGAGTGTTTTGGTCTTTCGGTTTTATTGACGATTGATGATTGTTGATTTCTGATTTTTGAATGAAGATTTTCGCGGCTAATCTCTATTGCTCTTTATTGGAGTTTAAAGTTTAGAGTTTAAAGTTTTCAGGTAGCCATGGATTGAACTCTGGCGGAGGGGCGGTGAAGGAGAGTTTTGGGTAGGGATTTATTGATGTTTTTCTGCACGACATATTTTTCACAAAAACACCATTTTTCTCTTGTCGTGATATTTTTCGTTAGGTAACTACCCGCCGTGATTTCCCTCCTGTCTTCCCCCACCACAGCTTGCCGCTTGCCGCTTGCCGCTTGAATTTTTTGTTAGATCGCCGCTCAGGAGCGAGATCTAACTGCGGCACGGTTTTTCTAATCATATCCCTCCTATCCCAATGAATTACCTCTGTAAAGCCACGCTTACCACGATTTCTTGTGCCGCAATCTGGACGAATCAGCTCATGGCGTATCTGCCACCCATCACTTTTGAGAGACCTACATTTAATCCCAGTGATCCTTTAGGGCTCAATGATCGCACTGGATGGTCGCTTCTATCTGGAAACGCATTGATATCGGCAAATGGTGAAGGCGCTGGCGGCGGTCAGGCTTTGAAACTCCAAGCAAACCCAACACAAGAACCACTTTTGGTTAGAGACATTGACTGGGACGCCGCCCAGAGCATCGCATTCATCGATCTGAAACTTAAACCCGCAGCCGATCCCGAGGGGA
>JBILAN010000011.1:0-50461 GCA_044354135.1 Luteolibacter sp. | reverse complement strand
GCGATCACGGTTTCCGGCAATGACATCCCACTAGGAGACATCGGAAACTTCTCGGTTGGCGATCAGGTCAGCTACGGTGGTTTCATTCGGATCGATGGAAACCCCACTTCAGTCACCGGAGCAGTTATCGCGAAAATGGATCCTGCCAACGGTTACCGTGGCTGGGATCTCTATTTAGAAGCCGGCCGACCGGGTGCACACGTCATCGGCACATGGCCAACAGCGGCAAACAAACTCGTTTCTCCCACTCCGCTGACGCCTGGCACATGGCACCACGTGATGCTGGTTTTCGATGGTAAGCTCACCGGCGCTCAAGCGACCTCGTTGTATGTGGATGGAAAACCTGTCGCGGCGAGTGCAGAGCACAACACAGTTAGCGGCACGCTAAACACCACAGTTCGGCTGCGACTTGGCTCGCGGGAAGCTGGAGATTCCAAGCTTAAAGGCAACGTCGCGCTGCAGGATTTCCGTTTCTATAAAAAGAAACTCTCCGATACAGAAATTGCCCTTCTCGCCAGCAATTCTTTGGCCGCGATTCCCGCAGCCTCGCGGACGCCCGCCCAAAACAGCGCGCTCTTTGAACATTTCATCACCGCCGTTGACGCTCCTTCGATTGAGTTACTGCGTGAAAAAGCCAAGCTCAATGCGGAGTCCGCAGGAGACGCGAAAGGCACAACCTCGCTGGTTTTCGAAGAAAAGAAAGGCGAGCAGCCGTTCGCCCATGTGCTTGAGCGCGGCTCTTATGTAGCCAAGGGCGAGAAGGTATTTCCCAATACCCCCGCGATGCTTCCGCCTATGCCAGAGGGCGCGCCGAAAAACCGCCTCGGCCTAGCGAAATGGCTCAACGATCCGAAAAACCCTCTGCCTCCTCGTGTCACGATGAATCGCCTCTGGGCGAGTTTCTTCGGGGTCGGCATCGTGGAAACTGCCGGTGACTTTGGCATCATGGGCGCCCGCCCAACGCATCCAAAACTGCTCGACTGGCTCGCTGCCGAGTTTATCACCAGCGGCTGGGACTACCGACACATGGCGAAAACCATGGCCACCTCTCAAGCCTATCGCCAGGCTGGCACGGTCACTCCGGAAAAACTGGAGAAGGATTATTCTAACACCCTGATTTCTCGTGGTCCGCGTCTGCGGCTCGACGCCGAGCAGATCCGCGACCTCTCGCTTGCGGCCTCCGGATCGCTCTCTCCAAAGGTCGGCGGCGCGCCCGTAAAACCCTACCAACCCGAAGGCGTCTGGGAGGCTGTGGCGATGAAAGAATCTAACACTAAAAACTATAAGCCGGATACCGGAGAGTCACTTTACCGCCGCTCGATTTACACGTTCTGGAAACGCACCGCTGCGCCACCTACCATGGAGATTCTCGACGCGCCAACTCGCGAGACTTTCTGCCTCCAGCGCGGTCGTTCTAACACCCCACTCCAAGCACTCGCGCTGATGAACGATCCCCAGTTTGTGGAAACGACCCGAAACCTCGCTGCCAAGGCTTTGGTGGAAAAGCAAAGCTTCGATGAGCGTCTCGATTTCATTTCTCTACGCCTGCTGAACCGGAAATTCATGGATGCCGAACGTGCGCTGATGAAATCCACTCTCGACTCCGCAATGGAAAATTACACCGCCAAACCAGAGGAAGCCCGGCTCGCCATCTCCACCGGAGAAAGCAAGGCACCGGCCACGATCCCTGTTCCAGAACTCGCTGCTTGGTCACTTCTCACCAGTCTGCTATTCAACCTCGACGAAACCGTAACTCGCTAAACTACGATGAACCCAGTAGAAATTTACAATCAGGCCTTCACCCGCCGTCAGTTTTTTAGGAAATCCAGCACCGGCCTCGGAGTTGCTGCGATGACTTCGCTAATGAGTGAAAGCGGTTTTTCCGCCGAGACCAAGGCCGAAAAGGCGTTGTCAAAGATTGCTCCCAAAGCAAAGCGCGCCATCTATATCTCTTTCATTGGAGCGCCATCGCAGCTTGAGACTTTTGACTACAAACCAGAACTTGAAAAGCGCTACAAGGAGGATCTCAAGGGTTACCTTGCAAAAGAAGGCGAACGCCTCACAGGCATGACCTCAGGGCAAGCCGCCTTCCCGCTCGCGCCTTCTCGCTTCAAGTTTTCCCAACACGGGCAGTCCGGCACATGGATCAGCGAGTTGCTGCCATGGCACGGAAAAATGGCGGATGATATCTGCGTGATCAAATCGATGCACACGGACGCGATCAATCATGAGCCAGCCAACCAGCTTATCAGCACCGGCTCCATGGTCAACGGCAAGCCTTCGATGGGTTCGTGGTTGTCATATGGCTTAGGCACAATGAACGAAGATCTTCCTGCCTTCGTGGTTCTTCACGCAAAACACACGTCGCCGCACTCAAACGTGCAGGCAATTTCTTCTCGCCTGTGGGGTTCCTCGTTTTTGCCCGGCAAACACGCAGGGGTTTCCCTCCGCTCTCTCGGCGATCCTGTTCTTTTCCTCAAAGACAACCCCGGCGTCTCCAAGGAAATGCGTCGCAAGATGTTAGATGGTCTCGGCGCTCTTAACATGAAGTCTTACGAGGCTATCGGTGACCCCGAGATCCAAAACCGCGTTCAGCAATACGAGATGGCTTACCGTATGCAAACCTCCGTGCCGGAACTAGCTGATCTTTCCAAGGAAGTGGAGTCCACCTATGAGCTCTATGGTAAAGAAAGTAAGACTCGAGGCAGCTTCTCTAACTCTGCGCTGATGGCTCGCAGACTCCTCGAAAGAGGCGTGCGCTTCGTGCAGATTTTCCACCGTGGTTGGGACCAACACGGCGATCTCCCTCGCGACCTAACCTCTCAATGCCTCGATGTCGACCAAGGCTGCTATGGTTTGATTCAGGATCTTAAAACGCGTGGAATGTTAGATGACACGCTTGTCATCTGGGGTGGCGAGTTTGGTCGCACAGTTTATTCTCAAGGAAAACTAACAGATACGAACTACGGTCGCGATCACCATCCGCGTTGCTTCAGTATTTGCATGGCCGGCGGTGGAATCAAAGGCGGTCAGGTCTACGGAGAAACCGACGAGATGAGCTATAATATCACGCAAAACCCCGTCCACATCCGTGATCTACACGCCACCATCCTCTACGCTCTAGGTATCGAGCATGAACGCCTAACCTACAAATTCCAAGGTCTCGACCAACGCCTGACCGGAGTAGTGCCAGCAAAAGTCATCAAAAATCTGTTCGCTTAAAATATTTAATAATGAACCGCATAAGTCACTCCCGATTTTAAATGAACTATGTCTCAAATCACAAGCACAGTTCGATGTTAGGTTTCACTAAAACCAGAGTTTAGTAAGACTTGGTAGACCAAATATGATAAGTCTGCCTAATGCTTTAGCTTCAGTTTCTTCAGCTTCGGCTCGACTACGAACTGGCAGTAACTGTTGCGGGTCTTATTCAAAAAGTAATAATTTTGATGATAATTTTCCGCTGGGAAGAAGGTTGTGGTTGGAGCGATCTGGGTGACGATGGGTTTGTCAAAATGTTCCTGTGCCGCCTGTTTGGATTTTTCTGCTAGATTTTTCTGCTCATCGTTTTCGTAAAATATTGCCGACCTGTATTGAGTGCCGACGTCGTTACCTTGGCGGTTGAGCTGGGTGGGGTCGTGTAGATCCCAAAACCATGCGAGGATGGTTTCGTAATCGATTTTTGACGGATCGAACACCACCTGAACGACCTCCGCGTGCCCAGTGTTGCCGCCACAAACTTGCTCATAGGTCGGACTCACGACCTCGCCGCCCATGTAACCCGAAATTGCCGAGTGAACCCCATCGATCTGATTATAGGCGGCCTCAACACACCAGAAACACCCCGCGCCAAGCGTTGCGACCTGTGCGCCTTTTGGGATTTCCTGTAAATTTGCCATTTGTGGTGCCTCGTTATCGTTCATGATGTGTGCAGCTTAATTCCATTTTCCCGACAAACAAGTCATGGAGTTATTGCATAAGAAAGATTGTCGATCGCCCGGAGAATATGTAGAGAAGGCGCAGCAATGAAATATCCAACCCGATTTCAACAGAGAACCGTCTGGAGCGCGGTGACTGGTTTGGCGATCCTCATGCTCGGCTTTCTGCTTGTTGGGTTGGTCTGGCTGATTGGGAAAGTTTTCGGATTTCTCCAACCCGTGCTCGTGCCATTGATCGTTGCGGGGATCATTGCTTACCTGTTGGATCCTGTGGTGCGGCTGATTGAAAAGCGTGGGCTGAGTCGCTTGTGGTCGGTGATCGGAGTGTATGTCGGGATTCTTGTGGCTACGACCTTGTTGGTAGTGGCCGTTCTTCCTGCGATCCAAGGCGGTAAAAAATTCTTCCGTGAAATGATTGGTGCGTCAACTCCGACTCAAGTTGTCAATGCCGCGGATGGAGATGATTCCTCAATTGAAGAGCCAAATCTTTTACCTGCTCTTGCACGTTCCCTATATAACCTTCGCACTAAGCATCAGCATGGGCCCATTGGTTGGATTCTCACAGAAATCAACGACAAAGGTGAAGCGGTTCCAATCGACACCGCAGCTGAGCCCCCCGATAACCTCAAATTTTTCTGGCAGACCCGTGGGGGAAAAATTCTATATGATCATAAAGCAGATATTTTGGAATTGGGTAATCGATGGCTTTCCGTTGGTTCATCGAAAGTATTCGGCTTGCTCGGCTTGACTCTGGGTATGATCATGGTTCCAGTTTATTTATTCTTTTTCTTAAAAGACTCGGTATCCATACGCGAGCATTGGCATGAATACATGCCGCTACGTGCGTCGCATTTCAAAACGGAACTTGTTGAAACTCTTCAGGAAATCAACGGTTACCTCATTTCCTTTTTTCGCGGACAGGTGCTTGTTGGCGTGATCGATGGGATTCTTGTCGGCATCGCCTTGTTCTTCTTTGGTTTGCCATACGCACTTTTAGTCGGTGTTTTTATGGCGATTTTAGGAATCATCCCTTATATCGGAAATATTCTTTGCCTGATTCCAGCCTGCATCATTGCTTACTTGCATGCCCAGACAGGAAACGATGTGCCATTTAATCTTGAACCTTGGCCGTATGTGGGTTGTATCATTTTAATTTTTGCAGGAGTGCAGCAAATCAACTCGCTCTTAACAGCTCCCAAAATTGTTGGCGATTCTGTCGGACTCCACCCACTGACGGTGATTTTCTCGATGTTGTTTTGGTCATTGTTGCTCGGCGGCTTTGTCGGAGCTTTGCTTGCTGTGCCTCTTACCGCTGCGGTAAAAGTCATTTTTCGCCGCTATTTCTGGGAAAAAAGCCTGCGGACGACCGAATCTGAGGCCTCACCTACCTGAAATTTTGGATTTTTGGGGAAAGACAACCCATGTTTTAGATGCTAGGTAATATAACGATGTCCGAGAATAACGACCCAGAAGCCTCAAAAGAGGATGACGTAATCCAGCAGGCCTATGCGAAAACCCGCAAGAGTTTGATCGCAAGGTTGGATAACTGGGAGGATCAGCGCACTTGGGATGAGTTTTATCAGACATATTGGAGGCTTATTTACGCGGTTGCGATCAAGGCCGGCCTGCGATCGGAGGAGGCCTTTGACTGCGTTCAAGAAACCATTCTTTCCATCGCCAAACAGAGCAAGAAGCAGCTCTATGATCCCGAACAAGGTTCTTTCAAAACATGGTTGATGAACATGACGCGTTGGCGGATCAATGATCAATTTCGCAAACGCAAAAAAGATACAGCGATGCTCGAAGGTGAGTGGGCGGATGACAGAAAAACCGCTGTTATCGATCGCGTAGAAGATCCCAATGGAGATGTGTTAGAGCGCCTGTGGGATGTGGAATGGAAACAAGGAATCGCTAATGCCGCCTTATCTCGCGTGAAGGCCCAAGTTTCTCCGAAGCAGTATCAGATTTTCGATTACTATGTGATTCGTCAGTGGGATGCGGACAAGGTTCAGAAAAAGCTCAACGTCAGTATGGCGCAGGTTTATCTGGCGAAGCATCGCGTGGGTGCTGTGCTTAAGAAAGAACTCGCAAAATTAGAAGAAGAGACAGGGTAGCCATGCGAGTTCCGATACGCAGTCATCCGACCATACCTGATCACGACGTCCTACGAAAAATTGGCGGCGGCGCTTACGGTGAAGTGTGGATGGCGCGTGGTGTGACGGGTGCATTGCGTGCGGTGAAAGTTGTTTGGCGAGAGGATTTTGATGATGAGAGAACATTTGAACGCGAGTTCGAAGGTATTCTCAAATATGAGCCGATTTCCCGGGATCATCCCGCTCTGGTTAACGTTCTTCACGTTGGTCGCAGTCCCGATGGGCGCTCGTTTTATTACTACGTCATGGAGTTGGGCGATGACGTGAATGCCGGACAGGATATCAATCCCATTGAATACGAAGCACGAACCTTGCGAGCGGATGGGAAAAAGAGCGTTCGTTGGGACACTTCGATTTGTATCGATGTTGGCATAAGACTCGCAGAGGCGCTGGATCACTTACACCAAAAGGGATTGGCACACCGTGACGTCAAGCCCTCGAATGTGATTTTTGTAAACGGCAAAGCTAAGCTCGCGGATATTGGCTTGGTTGCGGCGCGGGATCAGAGAACTTTCGTAGGTACTGAAGGATTTGTTCCGCCTGAGGGTCCTGGTTCTGCTCAGGCAGATATTTATTCTCTGGGTAAAGTTCTTTACGAAATTGCTACAGGAAAGGATCGATTGGATTTCCCAGAGCTGCCTGATGAGTTGCCCACCGGACTTGAGCGCAAACGTTGGCTCGAGCTCAATAAAATCATCTGTGATGTTTGCGATCCTCGGATCAATAAACGCAATATCACCACCGCAGGCGAACTTGCCCAAGCCCTTCAATGTATACAGCGCGGGACTCGCCGGCATCGTCATGTGTTTTCAATTTGGGCAACCAGTGCCATCCTTTTCGGCTTCGCTGGGTGGACGGCTTGGAATGCTCTGAAAGACAGCGAATGGCTGCCATGGAACAAGGTCATTACGATGACCCCAGTGACCGCGGAGCGCTTGATTCGCATCGTGACGATTCCCGATAACGCAGATGTCTTTTCAGTAGATGGAGAATGGGTTGGAAATACGCCGACAGAAATTGGGACGCTGAGAGCTTTAGTTGGCAGTAAGGTTGAATACACTATTCAAAAAAGCGGTTATAAAGATGTCGTGATCTCCGAAACGGTCACCCCAGGCTCGATATCAGATCCGATACTTATTGTTCGCGAATTGCAGAATTTCTCACCACCGAAAACCGGGGAAATATGGCAGGATCATAACGGCCTCACCTACCTGCCGGAAGGCGACAAGCATGTCACTTCACGCTATATTTCAACAGAGGTATGGGACGACTTCCTGCGGTCTTCCAAACGTCTGAGAGATAACTTCGATTTCATCTCCTTTTCTGAAGACGGCGAAAATTCGACGGTGGTGCTCGCCGGGCAACCTGACATCATCGCCTTCATTGACTGGGTGCGTGGGAATGGCATCCAACAAGGATTCTTCACTCAGGATAACCAAATTACCGCCGAGGTGGATCAAAATTTCAAGAGTCCGTCCCTGAGTGATCGCGCCAGGCGTGATAATCTCAAGCCCTTCCGGTTGGTGGTCGGAGAATACAAATATGGAGCGGTGGAATTGATGACCGATCCTCCCGGTGCGGAGGTTTATATGAACGGCATGCATTTCGGATCCACCGCAAGCACGCTGCACATTCCCAGAGTGATACCCGGATCCGTCGAGCTGCTCATTATTTTGGAGGGATACAAACACCACACGCTCAATGCACGAGTGAAAGAGGGAGAAAGCCTCTCGCTCACCGCCAAGCTGCAACGGAGTAAGGGAGTTGTTTTCGGAAAAAAATGGCTCAATGGGATTGATATGCGTTTCGAACCCGTGGAGCCGGATCTCATGGTATCCGCTTTCGAAACTCGTGTCATGGATTACGAAGTGTTTTTAAAGAGCAAGAAATACGAGCGACCTCATAAGCCGGATTTTGAGCAAGCCCAGGATCATCCTGTGGTTAATGTTTCGCGCGATGACGCATTGGCATTTTGCAATTGGCTAACAGAAAAAGAGCGCGATGAAGAACTTATCGGTCAAACGCATTATTATCGCCTGCCAACGGATTTGGAATGGAGCCAGTTTGCGGGATTGAAGAGAGAAGTGGGTGATGGTCCGAGTCAGCGCGATGTCAACAAATCCATCATCTACGCTTGGGGCGCCTATTGGCCGCCGCCAGAAGGATTCGGGAATTATGCAGATACCACAGCCGCGGGAATAGGGGGTACATCGGCATCAGACATCATTGGAGGATATACTGATGGATTTGCTAGGACCTCTCCGGTTGGTAAATTTGAACCTAATAAATTCAATATTTACGATCTCAGTGGTAATGTTCATGAATGGGTGGAAGACGATATATCGATTGGAGAAATCACTTCACTTGGGGTGTTGCGTGGAGGTGGTTGGAATTCTTATCGCAATGAAAATCTTCTGTTAGGCTGGCGTAATCCTGTGCCGCCAAATATTCACACGGATTATTATGGCTTCCGTATCGTTCTTTCAAAAAGCGATCCGGTAGAAGAACCTGTCATTCACAACGAGTAAATATACTTATGGTCACTATCCAACTCACCTATCAAGGTGGACTCCGCTGCTCCGCGACCCATCTTCCTTCCGGCAATATTTTAAGCACGGATGCGCCCGTTGATAACAATGGCAAAGGCGAATCTTTTTCACCAACGGATCTACTAGCAACTGGTCTCGGTGCTTGCATGGCGACGGTGATGGGCATTGTCGCAGAGCGGAAACAAATTTCCTTGGATGGATTGAATGTCGATGTCCGCAAGCACATGTCCACCGATACCCCACGCCGGATTTCAAAACTCGAAGTGGATATCAACATGCCGATTCCTGCAGATCATCCAGAGCGCGCGCTTTTTGAAGCGGCAGCCCGTGGTTGTCCAGCTCATCATTCGCTTCATCCAGATATTGAAATGATCTTTAACTGGACTTGGAAGTGATCTCTCTCAAGACCTCGCTTACCATCCTAACTCACCCGCACATCCCCATGCATAAAATCCTCATTTTCATTTCCTTTGTCTCTATAACACAGGCCGTGGCATCGCCAACGGAGGCGGAACGCATCAAGCGCACCTACGAACTTTCACAAGAGAGTTGGATACTCAAAATGAAAATTGCAAAGACTGATGCGGAAAGGCAAGCGCTTGTTGTAAAACGGCCATCTCCAGAGCAAGCAGCCACCGAGCTTTGGGCTGCTATTGGCCGCTCCTTGCATCAGGATTGGAGTATTCCCTACGCCGCCTTTTATCTCAATCTCACCCATCATGTCCCAACAACCGATGCTGCGACCGCGAAGCAACGCAAAGCCATTATGGATGGCTTTGAGGAACGCCATATCGGAAAATCAAAGATTGGTACGTTTTGCATCGCTCTTACCCAAAGCGGTTCGCCGCGAGCGTTGTCGATGTTAGAAAAAGTCATTAGTAAAAATCCCGATAAGAAATGCCAAGGGATCGCCGCTTTGGGGGCTGCGTTGCTGCTTAAAAATTTGGGCGATTCTCCTGAAATTCTGGAGAAACGCCTGACCCATCTGCGCATGGCCATTATTCAAGCTGCGGATGAAAAAATTGGTGAACTTGAAGTTGCAACAGTAGCTGCCGATGAACTTTTCGTCATCAATCATCTCATTAAAGGTCGAACTCCTCCCGAATTTTCAGGTTCAGATGTCGCAGGCCGCATCGTCAAGAACGCCGATTTCAAAGGTAAAATCACCGTCATTTTGTTTTGGGATGCTGAATTTGCGGATATCAACAAAGTCATCGAGATCACCAATCGACTGGTGGATAAATATGCAGGGAAACCCGTTTCCGTCATAGGTATCACTCCAGAGTCGCTCGCAAGCGTCCGAAAATTGCAGGCAGATGAGACCATCAAGTGGAACAATATCATTGATTCCAAAAATGAAATTTCCTCGCTCTATCGCATCAAGGCGCGCCCTGCTATTTTCATCATCGATTCCGCTGGCAAACTCGAATACTCGGGCCTCCCAGGCTCTTTCGTCGAGCTTACCGTCGACGGATTATTGAAGAGTGAATGATGAAGAGTGAATGGTGAAAGCAGAGCGAGTTGTAACGTGCAGTCAAAACTTAGGTGAAGACGTAACCGCTTTGACGGAGCGAAGCGGAGTCAATGGTGATTCCTGCTTTGCGCTCCTATTTTACTATTCATCATTCACACTTCTCCCTTCACACCTAAAAAAAGGGGCGATCTCTAAAGATCGCCCCTTTTAGAACCTTAACTATGAAAACAACGGCTCGGGAAATTATTTCACACCCTTCTTGGATAGGCGGGTTCCTTTGGTCGCGCCTTGGCGGGCTTTGAACTTGGGATTGGTTTTGCAGATCACGTAGTTCGTGCCTTTGCGGCTGACGACTTGGCAATCAGCGTGACGGCGCTTAGCGGAAGCTAGTGAAGAAAGTACTCTCATAACAGAAATTGGTTAAAATTTGGCAGCCAATTTGGCGGCGGGGCGCGGAAGGTAGAAAATAGGGTGGATTTGTAAAGCGATTTCTTCAACTCGTGTTGAGGAATCTTTCATTTAAACCAGCGCTTTAGCAATCACTCCGTGAATTCCTTGCAATCTGTGCTTAAAATCAACCCCAGCGTTCGAAGAGTTCTTAACCAAAGAATGGATGAGATTTCACGGTAAAAGCCCGGATTATTGAGAATTCCTCGCAGTCTCACTTAATCCTGATGCTGAAGACGCTGTTGCGCTGATTCGTAGGGCAACTAGGCCTTACAGGGGAATCATGGTGATGATGGCCGGGGTTATAGTAATGCCCGCTGCCGGGGGAATAGTAATAGCCGCCGTAGCTGCCGGGATAAACATAGCCGCCATTACTGTAGTAAATGGCTTTTTGGGAGGGGGAGTAGCGCTGAGTCGGGTAGAGAACTGAGTTATTGGATCCCCTGATATTCGGTAAAATAGGGATTTCTAAGGTGGATTCGATTTTAGTGGCAACCTGTTGTTTCTGATCTCGTGTTGCCGCCAAACGTTCTGCCTCCAAGAGGGCTAATGTCTTCTTGGCGAGGAGCTCTTCGTGAGCTTTCTGCTGCTCTCTTTGCTTGGCGAGCACCTCAACCTCATAGGCCGCCTTTGCCTTCATTTCCCTAGAGTAAATTGCCTCAGCACCTTCTTGTGTGATCCCGAATTCTTTTCGTTGATCAGGTTTCAAATGCTCAAACCTCAGTCGTGCCAAGCCATCCGCGTGCGTGATGGAAATCCCAGCATCGGTGATTTTGGTGATCGTGACATTTCGATAAACCTGACCGCTGACCGTATGATATTCCTTGAATTTCTTACCCGTTTTCTCGGCGCGGCGCTTTTCGATATCGTCAGCGCTTGCCGAAATCACTGCAAATCCAAAGAAAAACAGGCCAAAAACCTTTTTCATAATGATAAAATCTAGAGTAATTACTTGGGTTACGCCATAGGATTTTTTGGAGCTAAATTGCGGAAAGACCGTTTGCCAACTCGCCGTGTTTGGGCAATCATCCGCCATCGATGAACGACGAACAACGCCCCTTTTCCAGTTTGATGCTTGATGGCCCTGACCGCGCACCTAGCCGCGCCATGCTTTATGCCGTGGGTTTTGAAAAAGCCGATTTTGCCAAACCCCAGATTGGTATCGCCTCCACATGGAGTCAGGTCACGCCTTGTAACGTTCACATCGACAAGCTCGCGATTGAGTCCTCAAAAGGGGTTGATGCAGCAGGCGGTAAGGGCATCATTTTCAACACAATCACCATTTCCGACGGAATCTCGATGGGCACCGAGGGGATGAAATACTCGCTGGTTTCCCGCGAAGTGATCGCGGATTCGATCGAAACCGTGGTCGGCTGCGAAGGCATGGACGGTTTTGTCGCGATCGGGGGTTGCGATAAAAACATGCCTGCCTGCGTGATGACGATGGGTCGGATGAATCGTCCTGCGGTGTTCGTCTATGGCGGAACAATTTTACCAGGCTGCGGCAAGATCAAAGGCGAGGAAAAAGATTTGGATATCGTTTCCGTGTTCGAAGCGGTTGGCAAACACGCGAACGGCGAGTTCACCGATGAAGAGTTAGATCACGTCGAGTCTTGCGCGATTCCTGGTCCGGGTTCTTGCGGTGGAATGTATACCGCGAACACCATGGCGAGTGCGATCGAAGCGCTCGGTATGTCGCTCCCTAACAGTTCCGCACAAGCGGCGATTTCCGATGACAAGATGCGCGATTGTTTTGATGCCGGCGCAGCGGTACTAAATCTTATCAAGCTCGGTATTAAGCCGCGCGACATCATGACGAAAAAGGCTTTCGAAAATGCGATCACTGTCCTCATCGCGCTCGGCGGCTCCACCAATGCCTGCCTTCACATACCTGCGATGGCACATGCGGCCGGCGTGGAAATCACGTTGGATGATTTTGAACGCATCGGTAAAAAAACTCCTGTTCTCGCTGATCTTAAGCCCTCTGGCAAATACGCGATGGCTGATCTCGTTCGCATCGGTGGCACGGTGCCTCTGATGAAAATGTTATTGGATGCGGGACTTCTGCACGGCGATTGCATGACGGTGACGGGTCGCACCATGCGCGAGAATTTGGAAAAACTCGCCAAGCCCTACCCGGCCGATCAGCAGATCATCCGTCCGCTCGACAACCCGATCAAAAAAGACAGCCACCTCCGCGTCCTTTACGGCAACCTTGCTGAAGGTGGCGCGGTCGCGAAAATTTCCGGTAAGGAAGGCGAAGTGTTCAAAGGCAAAGCCCGCGTGTTCAACTCCGAGGATTGCGCGATGAAAGCCATTCTCGCCAAAGAAATCCAGAAAGGCGATGTGATCGTCATCCGCTTGGAAGGCCCGAAAGGCGGTCCTGGCATGCGCGAAATGCTTGGCCCAACTTCCGCCGTCATGGGCATGGGTCTCGGCAAAGACGTTGCGCTCATCACCGATGGCCGATTCTCCGGCGGTAGCCACGGTTTCGTGGTCGGCCACATCACCCCCGAAGCTTTTGAAGGCGGCACCATCGGCATCCTTGAAAATGGTGATGAAATCGAAATCAACGCCGTCGAGAACCGCATTTCCGTCAATCTTCCAGAAGCCGAAATCGCTGCCCGCAAAGCGAAATGGGTGCGCCCGGAACCCCGTTACAAATACGGAGTCTTGGCGAAATACGCCAAACTCGTGACGAGCGCGAGCGAAGGCGCTGTGACGGATAAGTATCTTTAGGGTCAGCACACTTATGAGTAGTCATGCCGAAAAAATCGTTTGTAAACCTACTCCATGGTTTTTGCTGCGAGCTGGTGTGATTTTGGCAATGTTCAGCGTGTTCAGCGTGTGGTTTTACATCGATGGCAATACGGGATATCGGCAAAAAAATTACGAATACTACCTTCACGCGACCTTTGAGAAGGCAACCTCGACCTTTTCAAAAATGAACGCGGAGACGCCGTTGACCGAGGGAACTTGGCGGGAATTTGCCTCCAAACAAACGGTGGATTTCCCGAAAGATCCCTCAGTTCTTCCTGCGGACATCAAGCCTCAGCTTCCTATGGCATGGCCGGAGGTTTTGATGGATTTCAACCAAGTTAAAACCCTGCAACACAACCATCTCTGGCGTGATTTTTCGGGAAAACTTGAATTCGATGAAGAACCCATTGAAAAGCCCTATGACGCAGGAAAAATAAAGGAGCAAATCAATGTCTTTTTTATCTGCGTTGGATTGTCTCTCATCACCCTGTTTTTCCTACTCCGTACGATCCGCCGCCGCGTCATCGTCGATGAAAAGTCACTCATCACCGCCGATGGCAAAAACATCCCATACCAGAGCATGCGAGTGCTAGATCTCCGTAAATGGGCCACCAAAGGCATTGCTTTCATCGAATATGAAACCCCTGCTGGCATGAAGCGCAACAGAATCGATGGATTGACCTACGGCGGTTTCAGTGAGAAAAATAACCAACCCGCCGAACAACTCATGAGTCAAATCCGCAGCAATTTCACCGGTGAAATCGTTGATTATGGGGAAGAAAAGACAGAAGATTTGGAGACAGAAGACAGAAGATAATGTGCAGGAGCGATTGCCTCAAGTCTTCTGTCTTTTGTCTCCAAATCTTCCGTCTTTTCAAAGATTTTCCTATCGCTTTCCCACTTTTCCGCTTTTCATGGTTGCCAACGAAGGCGTCTAGGCGTTAACCATTTCTTACACCAACACACAACCACTCAACACATGTCAGACAAATCGATCGAAGAACGCGTCAAGGAAATCATTGTAGACCAACTCGGAGTCAGTGCCGACCAAGTAACTTTAGAAGCCAAGTTCGTTGAGGACCTAGGTGCCGACTCACTCGATACCGTCGAGCTCGTTATGGCTCTCGAAGAGGAATTCGACGTAGAAGTTCCAGACGATGAGGCAGAAAAGCTTCAGGCTGTGAATGACGTTGTAAAATTCATCACCAGCAAAAAAGGCTAATTCGTTAGGCTTTCAAAAATTTCAAAAGGGTGGTTGTCGCAAGGCATCCACCCTTTTTTGTCAGCGGTCAGGAGTCAGGTAAGATCATGAATCCTTTTTGACTTCGGCATTGTCTTGGAGTTGGTTAGCACCCACTGTGCTTTGACTCCATTTCAGCTTTTCAGTATTTCAGCATTTACTCCACTCATGCCCACCCCAGACGACATCCAATATGCCATGGAAACCACTCGTGTTCTTCACGAGCCAGATCATCGCATCCAGACATTTGGAGAAACGCGTTTCGAATTCCAACTTCTGAGTGAGCCGATGGATCAAGTGGGGAAAGTCCGGATCCGCACCGGCGAAGTCGAAGCCATGAAGCCGCGGATTCTGCGTCCTGAGCCGTATCGCGAGATCGAACTCGAAGGTTTTGATGATAACGCCCGCGCTCGTTTCGATGCGCTCGTGGAAAAACTCAAAGAGCAGGGCCAAGATCTCGCATTTCTCCAATACGGTTTTCGCTTCAAGCGTGGGGCGGTGAATGAGGAGATGATCCATGACTCCATCGAAGCCGTTCGTGAGCGGGTGTTGGAAGACATTCGCCGCACCGGAAATCCTTCCCGTGCCATCATTGAAGGCGTCGATGACGCATGGGAAATCTCTGTTTTGAAATTCGCATTCGAAATGATTCTTCGCTCGCATGAAATTAACGCCTTCGATTTACGTAGAAAAGGCCTGATCTAGTGAAATCCCACACACGCATCGCCGCATGAGAATCTGGCTCATTATCAAAATCGTCGTAGGCCTCGTCGTTGTGGGCATAGCAACGTTTTCCGGCATGTTTTCCTATCACATCGCTGTTGAGCCTTTGGGAGGGGTCTTCACAAGAATCTTCCCGGAAGCCGGCGTGGTGTTGCGTGACACAAAAGAGGAAGATTTCACCAAAGTGCTAGATGCAGCGGAAATCCCGGACTTCGAGCCTGGCGATCGCGCGTTTCAAAAAGCTCACGAACTCATCGCTCTCGGAAAAATTCGCGAAGGACGCGAGAAACTTATGGCGATCATCAATGTCTTTTCCTCGTCTCCAGCCGCACCGCAAGCCCGCCGCATCGTTAGTATGATGAATCTCGATGAAGTGCTCTCCTCCGATTTCCGAACCGGCAAAATCACTTATAAAGTGAAATCCGGCGACTCATACTTAGCCATCGCAGGTCGACACGAAACTTCACTCGATATGATCATGCACCTAAATGACATGATGGAGATGAAAAATTTAAAAGTCGGCGATGAAATGACTCTGATGTCGCTTAATTATCGCATCCTTATCGAGCCGTACCGCAATTCCATTTCACTATGGGAAGATGCAAAATTTATTTGCGATTACCCCATTCTAAAGATTCAAGGTGCAGTGCCACCAGCGGGAACCACGACGATTGCGTCGCGTCGCGCAGAGCTGAACGGGAAAGTGGTTCTTCCCACCGCTCCTGAATATCGATCGACACAAAAAAGTATCTCCCTCAAAAATCCTGCCCTGCAAATCCTACCCTTCGATCAAGGCAATGAAACCCCACCCCGCGGAATTTTCATCAAAGAAGCCGATCTTGAAGAGCTCTACCTCCTCACCCGCAACGGAAATATCGCCGAAATTCGCTCAGCGAAGAAAAAGTGAGGCAGGGACGCTTATCCCTAAGCGTCCATATCTTACAGTCTTGTGTCTTTCTTTATATCCCGTAAACTCACCCCAGTTGAACTTCCGCTCCGCGCCCAAACTTTAAATTTTCTCTCATCATGCATCTCCTTGAATTTGAAAAACCTGCCGCTGAATTAGAAAAAGAGATCGAAAAGCTTCGCTCGAAATCGGCTGCTCAAAATCTCGACTTATCGGCTGAAATTGCGACGATGGAACGTAAACTCGCCGAAACCCGCTCTGCGATATATCAAAACCTGACCCCCTGGCAGCGTGTGCAAATCGCCCGCCACACCCAGCGCCCCTTCATGCTCGATTATGTATCCCTCGCTTTTTCCGATTTCAGCGAGCTTCACGGCGATCGCCACATTGGGGATGACGCCTCGATGCCAGGCGGTTTTGCCATGTTGGGTGAGCATAAATGCGTTGTGCTAGGGCATCAAAAAGGCCGCGACACGAAGGAGAATCTCAAACGCAATTTCGGTTCCGCTCATCCAGAAGGTTATCGCAAGTCTCTCCGCTTGATGAAACTCGCAGAGAAATTTTCCATGCCCATCATCGCACTCATCGACACTCCAGGAGCCTTTCCTGGGATCGGCGCTGAAGAGCGTAACATCGCCGAGGCGATCGCTTTCAACCTCCGTGAAATGATGTCGATCAAAACTCCCATCATCGCGGTTGTCATTGGCGAGGGTGGCTCGGGTGGCGCCCTTGGAATCGGCGTCGCAGATCGCGTCTTGATGATGGAAAATGCTTATTACTCCGTGATATCACCTGAAGGTTGTGCGGCGATTCTCTGGAAACATCGCAAACATGCCCCAGAAGCAGCTGAGGCGATGAAACTCGTCGCTCCTGATCTCATGGAACTTGGCTTGATCGATGGAGTTATTCCGGAGCCTATCGGCGGAGCTCATCGCGATCACGAAGCAACCGCTATCTCTTTCCGCGAACATATCTCGCAAGAACTCGATCACCTTCGCTCTCTCAGCACAGATACTCTGCTCCAGCAACGCTACGATAAATTCCGTAAGTTCGGGGAGTGGAATGAGGCGTGACTCCAGTAAGGAACCGCGAATCGAAGCGTAGCGGAGATGGCCGTCCTCTTTTCCTCCAGTATGTCGGCAACTGCAATCGCGACCTCGCAAGCGAATGAACTCATGTCACTTAAACACCTAATCACTCTACAGCTATTATTCTTCGCTTTCCTACCTATGGCTCAAGCCGAGACGAAAGCAGAAGCTCCGACAAAAAAATCCGAAAAGGAATTTTTCACGCCAGAGGCAGATAAGAGGAAGTTGGTTGATAAGGTAACGATCGATCCAAATTTACCAAAAGTTCTCATCTTGGGAGATTCGATTTCCATGGGCTACACCAACATGGTGCGCGAGGGATTGAAGGGAAAAGCCAATGTGGTGAGACCCAAAGACAACTGCGGTGATACGGTGATTGGTTTGAAAAAATTGGATAGCTGGCTCGGTGATAAAGATTGGGATGTCATTCATTTCAACTGGGGCTTGTGGGATCTTTGTTACCGCAATCCACAAATGGAGAAAGCAGGCAACCGCGATAAGGTGAACGGCAAAATTTCCGTGCCTCTTCCTGAATATGAAAAAAATCTCGATCAATTGGTGGAGCAGTTGAAAGCCACTGGCGCGACTCTGATCTGGGCGAACACCACGCTGGTGCCCGAGGATGAGATGGGACGTAACGTTGGCGACGACACGAAATACAACGAAGTCGCTGCCCGCGTGATGCAGAAACACGGAGTTGCAATCAATGACCTACACAAGCTTTCGGCTGCCTTTGAGCCTGAAATGTTTATTAAACCTAGAGATGTTCACTACACTCCTGCGGGCTCTCAAAAGCTTGCGGAACAGGTGGTCGCAAAGATTTCCGAGCTACTGGGGGAGAAAAAATAAGATTTCTTTGCTCAGCTCCCCTTGCTTGTGCCCGAACTTCGCTTAACGTCGTGGCGTGAATGCGAATAAAGCGATAATCATCAAGGCCGTGGCGGCCCTGGCTGTGATCTGGATCTTGGTTTTTGCAGTGCGCTCGGTCGCGGCATCCAAAAAAATCACAGCGGAACGACTTGAGAACGAAATCAGTGAATTGGCATTTGATGATTGGTCAGAGGACTCAGGTTCGAGCTCCGAGGCTGAAGAACGAGAAAATGAAATTCGCCGAATCGCGGATATGGTGAACCGACTCGATTTTGCGGAACGCCAAAAGAATCGAGAAAACCAAAGCGCTGAAGATTTCTTCAGAAAGCTTGATGCCCGAGAGAAAAATTTGTTCGTCGATCTAACAATTGTCGAAACCATGGGGCGTTTCATGGAAGCGCTGGATCAAATGCCGCCTGAGCAGAGGAAAGAATTTGTTCAAAAAGGATTGAGTGAAATTCAAGAAGGCAGAACCGAAGCAGACATGGCAAGGGCACAGGAAATGGATGAAGATTTACTAACAAAAATCAGCGAAGAGGGGATGCGCGCTTATTTCAATAAGGCCAGCGCGGATACGAAGCTCGATCTCGCGCCTTTGATGGAAGCAATGAATGAAGTGATGCAGGGACTGAGAGGAAACGAATTCGGACAGAGATGAGAAAGATGCACAAACATGGGTTTACCCTGACAGAAATTTTGATAACGATTGCGATCATCGTCGCAATATCTGCGATTGCTGTTCCGGTTAGCCTTTCAATGGTAGAAAAAAGCCGACAGGCAACATGCATTGCTAATCTACGTCAAATCGGCGCGGGGCTGCAGATGTATTTGGGAGATCACAGAGATGTCTTGCCAGTGTTGGCGCTGGGTCGAGCAAGTAAAAACTCCGATGAGCCTGTGCTTGAGACTGTGTTATTTGGATATGTGGAGAGTGAAGATGCATTCCACTGCCCGTGTGATAAAACGGAATTCAAAAAAACGGGATGCAGCTACAATTGGAATATCACTCAGAATGGTCGACGCATCGATCAATTATCATTTTTAGGAAATGATGAAAGACCTGAGCGCATACCTTTGGTTAGCGACAAAGAAGGATGGCATGATGAAAAAACCAATTTTCTATACGCCGATTTCAGTATGTCGGATAAAGTTCGATTTGTAACAACGGAATAAATTGAACTTATGTTGGAAGCAAGAGAACTCAATAAAACGTTTGGCGGCAAAACCGCTCTCCATAACGTTGGATTCAGGCTCGAGCGTGGCGAAATCTATGGCTTGCTCGGGCACAATGGTGCGGGAAAGAGCACTACATTGGGGATTATTCTCGGAATGGTTTCTCCAGACCAAGGCGAAGTGTTGATCGATGGAATTTCTGTCCAACAGAATCGCAGCAAGGCATTGCGCAAAGTCGGAGCGATCTTTGAAGCGCCGGCGTTTTACGATTACATGACGGGCTGGGATAATCTCAAAATCCTGATGAGTTATTCTGGCGGTTTTGATGAAAAGGCCGCATGCGAAGTTGTCAGGCGCGTCGGGCTGGAACAAAGAATCGGCTCGAAAGTCCGCACCTACAGCCACGGCATGCGGCAGCGCCTGGCTTTGGCACAGGCTTTGTTGCCGGAGCCGGAATTGCTTTTGTTAGATGAGCCTACCGATGGCCTCGATCCCGAGGGGATCAAATGGTTTCGCGATTTCATTCTTGGACTCCGTGAGCGGAAAGGTATGACAGTGCTGTTCAACTCACACCTTCTTGCTGAGGTCGAACTGATGTGCGATCGGGTGGCGATCTTACGTGAGGGACAACGCGTGTTCGAAGGCTCGGTGAAAAACCTTAAGGATGACACGCCTTCTTATCAGTGTGATCTGGAAACATGGTCGGTAGCTCAACCGGTGATCGCTGGCTTCGATGGGAGCATCCCTCAAGCCGGGCGAATCGAGTTGCCTGCATCGGTCGATTCCGCGCTGGTGGTTGATGCATTAGTGAAAGCAGGAGTGCGTGTGCGTGAGTTCGCGAAAGTTCGTCGTTCTCTGGAAGATTTGTATATGGAAATTCTCGACGGACGAGGCAGCCCTAACTGATATGAACCTCAAATCCTTGATGAAATTTGAAATTTTCACCGCAGAGGCGCAGAGGCCGGAAAGGAGCGCAAAGCAGAATGAGCGAAGGCGAATCTTTCAAACTAGTGAAGCTGTTACAGCTTGGACGGAATTTATGGAGCCAATACTTTGCTTCTGTGTGGAGGTGAGAAATTACAAGTCGGAGAAAAGGTGGATTAATTCTACGGGTATAATCCAAATCAAACAAATTTCATTCGGATTTCAATCAAAACACAACTCCTTCTCCACGCCCCTTTGCGTCCTCTGCACCTCTGCGTTGAAAAAACTTAACCCTAACTGCGGATTCTAGTATGATTTTTCTTCAACAACTTCGTGGTGAGCTCCGAAAATTATTTGCGCGGCCACGCACGTGGATGGGTTACGGGGCGTTTCTCGCGATGGAGGCGTTGATTCTTACCATTTATAAATTGGAATCAGGCGCGAATTATATGCGCGGGAATATAGAGAGAAACGGCTTAGAGTTCAGCACGTATTACAGCTCGCTGACCATAACCTTTATGATCATGCTGCTGAGTATGTTTATCTTAGGCTCGATATATTTCGCTTTAGTAGCCGGAGATATTGTCGCCAAAGAGAATGAAGATGGAAATCTTAGAATGGTCTTCGCACGTCCGATCAGTCGCTTCCGTTTGTTGTTAGTTAAATACACGGCGGTCTGCCTCTATACCTTTAGCTTCGTCTTTTTCGTGGGTGTCAGTGGTTACGCGATGGCGGTTGCAGCGGTGGGATGGGAAGGTGGCTTATTTGTGATAGAGCCAAAAATGAAAGTCTTCGCTGCGTATCCAGATTGGTGGGATGGAGCAGGTAGACTCGCTCTCTCTGCCGCAGGGATAGGCATCTCAATGATCACGCTTTCATCCATCGCGTTCATGTTTTCCTGTTTCAAAATCAAACCTGCAGCTGCGACGATTATCACACTCACCATTCTCTTTGTGGATATGATCTTACAGGGTTTTCATTTCTTCAAACCCTATGAAAGCTATTTCGTCACCTGGCGCATGAGTGCATGGGTATTTCTCGTTGAGCAATACATCTCCTGGCCGAAAATTATCGAAAGCTACGCCTTTTTGATGGGGCTGAATGTGAGTCTTTTCACGATTGGATGGTTGGCGTTTCAGACGAGGGACTTTAAAACCTGAAGGGTTGTTCGGTGATTTTTTGGAAATGAGGCACGGAGGAAGAAAGGAGCTCACGGAGAAGAAATGATATTCTTAAAAATATCAGGCTAGTTGAAATATCTGAGCTACTAGAAATAACTCCCTCTGCTCCATTCTTCTTCCGTGCCTCATTTTTAAAATGCCGTCGTGACATTTGTTCTTTAACTCACTGCACGCTGGCGAGGAAAGTTTTATCGAAGAGTACGGCTCTTGCTTCTCCAACGAGGAACAGCGATCCTGCGACAAGGATTATCTGTTTGTAATTGCGCGCGGCAGCAAGCGCTTCGGTGAATGTGTCGTAACACTCCGCGCCGGCCTGCTCGTTGCTCGTCAAGCTATTGATCAAATCGGCAGTAGGCAGCCCACGCGTTGTCCCGACCTTGCAGAAAATGATTCGCTGATTCAGTCCGCGCAGTTCATCGAGGATGCCGGTGATGTCTTTGGATTCGACCGCACCGAAAATCAAAGTCCCTTTGCCTTCGCCGATTTCATCGACCCATGTTTCGCGTAAAACGTTTGCGGCGTGTGGATTGTGCGCGCCATCTAGGATGATTTCCAGATCACCGCTCATGATGCGCTCGAATCGGCCTGGCCATTTTACTTTCGCTAAGCCATCGGCGACGGATTCAAAATTCAAGGGTAGCTTCAACGCATGCAAAGCAGCCAGTGCGAGTGCTGCATTCCATTTCTGGTGCTTGCCGGGCAGGGCGATGCCGTATCCTTCGAGCGGCTGTTCAATGAAACTCAGTGGGGTTCGTCTCTGATTCGCTTCTTTTTCGAGAGTGATTCGCGCTTCGTCTTCCTGTGGTGAGGAAAATGCCGGGACGCCTTCGAGAAAAATTCCGGCCTTTTCCGCGGCGACCAGCGCCAATGTATCGCCGAGCCACTGCGTGTGATCCAAGCCGATCGGCGTGATCACGCAAACATCCGCAGGCACCGCCGTGGTCGCATCCAAGCGTCCGCCCATTCCGGTTTCCAAAATGATCAACTCGCAATCCATTTCGCGGAACCAGCGCATCGCGACCGCCAAGGTGATTTCAAAAAAGGTCGGGTGTACTTCGAGACGTGAACAAACTTTGCGTGCCTCCGTGATCAACTCCGCGCAACGTTCCTCGGAAATCATTTCCCCGGAAACCCGCATCCGTTCGCGGTAATCGATCAAGTGCGGTGAGGTGAAAAGCCCGGTGCGTTTTCCGCAAGAACGTGCACAGCGATCCATGATCGCACTCACGCTTCCCTTGCCATTTGTTCCCGCAATGTGCGCGACCTGCACCCCGTGTTTGGGGAACGCGAGAAATTGTTTGAGTAAATTCCGCGGTCCTTCCAAGCCAAGCTTGATTCCAAACTGCTGGGTTCCGAACAACCACTCGATAGATTCTTGGTAATTCATGTGCTGCTCAAAACTGCGTTAACTCAGTGCTGTCTGCAATCCTGTTTCAGGCTGAGAGGGTGTAATGGCTTTTTTCTACAAGGAGGGAGGAGGAAAAGGAGGAAACCGCAGATGGACGCAGATAGACACAGATAATGAATGAGTTACGCCGATCATCGCTTCCATCCATTAGATGAATCATGAATTCAGCTTAAGTCTCTGAAAATTAACGTTCATCTGTGTTCATCTGTGGTTCATTTATTTGGATTCAAAAACTCTCCTCTTCTCCAAGTTCTCCTCCCTCCCTGTAGAAAAATGGCCGTAACCATCTAAAGTACTTCCGCCACAAATCGTTCTTTCTCAAACATCGAAAACGCCTCGGGTTCTTCGCCGGTTCCGATGAAACGTGGGGCGACGCCGAGTTGATCGAAGATCGTGAAAGCGATCCCGCCTTTTCCTGAGCCATCGAGCTTGGTAATGATCAAACCATCGAGCGGGCTGGCTTTGTGAAATTCTTTGGCTTGGTTGAGTGCGTTCGAACCGGTTGAGGCATCGACGACTAACAAAGTAAGATGCGGCGCGCTTGCGTCTTGCTTGGCGATCGTACGACGGATTTTCCCAAGCTCTTCCATCAGGTTGTGGCGGGTGTGGATGCGGCCCGCGGTATCGCAGATTAGAAATTGTTTTTTATCAGAAATCGCTTGTTGGTGTGCTTTGAAGCAGACGGATGAGGGATCGGAGTTCGCTGCTCCGGTGACCACGGGAATATCGAGTCGATCCCCCCAACGCTGGAGTTGTTCCACCGCTGCCGCACGAAACGTATCGGCTGCTGCGAGCATCACGCTGTGGCCGCGATTTTTGAACCACATCCCGAGTTTGGCGGAAGAGGTGGTTTTCCCCGTGCCGTTCACGCCGACGACCAGAATGACAAATGGATTGCCGTCCGCACGGGGTGCAAGTGGCGGGCAATCTTCGGGAAGAATTTTAGAAAGACGCTTGCGGGTGATATCGACCACGTCTTGGGCAGAAACCTTGCGCCCCAGGTCGTAGAGCTCGTCCACGATGCCCGTGCTCAGTTTTCCCCCGAGGTCGGCAGCGATGAGATTTGCCTCAAGTTCGTCCCAATCAACCTCCGATTTGTCGATGATTGCGTTGAAAAGTTTTTTGAAAAAGCCAGCCATGAATGGGGGCAGGCTAGTCGGAGGAGGGAATGGGTCAATTGAAGATTGCTGAAAGCGAATCGCGAGGACTAAATCGTGGCGTGCCAGTTGTCCGTGTTTTACCTGAAATCTTAGCCAGCCAAGTTGCGGCGGGGGAAGTCGTGGAGCGGCCGGCCAGCGTGGTGAAAGAACTCGTCGAAAACAGCCTCGATGCTGGCGCTCGGGAAGTGATGGTGGATATTGAAAAAGGCGGGGTGAACCTGATCCGCGTGACGGATGATGGTTGCGGCATGGCGAGGGAAGATGCCTTGCTCTCTCTCGAAAGGCACGCGACCAGCAAACTGCGGACTTCAGCGGATTTGGCGAATATTTTAACCTTGGGATTTCGTGGCGAGGCGGTTCCGAGCATCGCGAGCGTGGCCAAGTTCCGCATGGTTACGCGTCAGGCAGACTCTTTGACCGGCACGGAAATCATCGTCGATGGTGGAAAACTCCGCGATGTCCGCGATGCTGGCGGCGCTCCTGGCACGGTGATCGAAGCTCGGAATTTATTTTTCAACATGCCAGCAAGGCGCAAGTTCATGCGCGCCGAGACCACAGAGTCCGCCTACGTGGAACAGCAACTTCGTCTCCACGCACTCGCCGCCCCGGGCGTGCGATTCCGTTTCAGGAAAGATGACCGAGTTGTTTTCGATCTTCCTGGCGTCGTCCGCACGGCGGATCGGGTGCGGCAGTTGTTAGGAAATGAACTTGGTGGTGAACTTGTGGAAATTCCTGAGGCAATGGGATCTGGCATGCAGGTCAGCGGATTCATTCTTCCCGCGCAACACGCACGCAAAGGCCGACGTCATCAATTCGTTTTTCTCAACGGCAGGCCGATTGAGGATGTGGCGATCTCGAAAGGTTTAGCGGAGGGCTTTCGCGGAAACCTGCAAGACGGGCTGCATCCGGCGGCGTGGTTGTGGATGGAAATGGAACCGCAGTTGGTGGATGTGAATGTTCATCCTGCGAAAAAGGAAGTGAGGTTTCATCGCCCCAATGAAATCCGCGATTTGATTTCCCAAGCCGTTGCCGATTGCCTGAAGCCTAGACCGCGCAACCCGCTGCCACAGCTTGCTCCATCACCCGCCAGCGATTCCGGTCCCATTGCCACAACAGAGGAGAAAGTCGTTTCGCGTGCGGCGATGTTTCATCCTTCGCAGCAGGAGATGGTCATGATCGCAGCGGATGAGTCGGACATCGCGGCAAATATTGATGAGCGAATCTCCAAAGCTCCCCAATTCCGTTTGCTCGGGATGTTGCAGGATCGATATGTCATTTTCGAAAGCGACAGTGGCTTGGTGTTGTTCGATCCGAAAGCCGCGCGCGAACGAATCATTTTCGAGCAACTCACAAAAAGCCGGAAAGAAGGCATGGAAACTCAGAATCTGTTGGTTCCGGTCTTGATCGAGCTGGATCCCCGCGATCTCGATCATTTGCTGCGCGAAAAAATCGCGTTGTTAGAAGCCGGTCTGGAGGTTGAGGCGTTCGGTGGCAACACCCTGCAACTGCGCAGCCTTCCTGCATTTCTACAAACCGAAGACCCGAAAATTTTCCTCAGCGAGATTTTAGAAGATACCCTCCACGGTCCTGTATCGGCCGGAAAATTTACTTTTGAAAGACTCGCTAGAATCATCGCAAACAAAGCTGCCAAGCGAGTCGTCCCACGTATCGCGGAGGCACAAAGTCTTTTAGAAGAATTGTTTGAATGCGATCTTCCCTATTGCGCCGCTGATGGCAGGCCGACCCTAACAGAATTCAATCGCAAAGACATTGATAGACGCTTCGGAGTAGGGAGGGGATAGTTGAGCAGGTATGGGGATTTCAGGCGGAAACGAAGCGCACCTCAACTTTTCTGCCCAGAGCCGCAGCGGCTTTGCCCACGCTAGCAAAGGTCAGAGAAGAGTTGGATGGATCGAGCAAGCGATCCACCGCTGCCCGACTTGTGTGCATTCGCGCCGCGAGCTGAGTTTTACTTACCTTTTCCGCTTCAATGATTTCTTGAAGCTGTAAAGAGAGAACACGCTTCAATGCAAGAACGTTGACTTCTGGCGCGACACCTTGATTTTCAAGAAAATCCGCAAAACTACTTCCCCGATGTGGGTTTCCTTTTTTTGACGCTTTGGTTTTCATTTCTTGTTTCATAATATTTCAAATAGATTGCCTGACGTTTACGCGCTAAGCTGATTTCGTGTGTAGGTGCTGTTTGTCCTTTTTTGATAATTCCATGTAGAAGAATGATTTCTTCCCTCTGAACGATAAAGAAAACTCTGGCGATCCGTTCACCCAAAGATGAGCGAACTTCCCACATTCCTTGTCCTATGGAATCGACCAAAGGTTTTCCGATTGGCCAAGCCCACTGAACTGCAAGGATATCGCTACCGATGATTTTCATTTCGTCTTTTGTAAGCATGAGAAGCCATTCCCTCACGGGCTCATTTCCAGTCTCTGTGGAGAAAAAACGTGTTTTGAGCGGTCGTGATGCGGGGGTGGTCATCAAGGATATGTGTATCAAATTTGATACATTCGTCAAGTGAGATTTTTGAAGATCTCCGCCACGCCTTGGATCCGCTGGAAAACTCACCTTCGAGAGACTCGCCAGAATCATCGCCAGCAAGGCGGTAAAACGGGTCATCCCGCGCCTTGTCGAAGCACGAAGCCTTTTGGAGGAATTGTTTGAATGCGATCTACCCTACTGCGCCGCCGATGGTCGACCCACTCTAACAGAATTCAATCGCAAAGACATTGATAGACGTTTCGGAGTGGGCAGGGGGTAAGGCTGTTTTAGGGTATATGCTCCTTATTTTACCCAAGGAATGCGCTTGGCGGCTATCTGGGGATGCGCTATGGGTCTGATATGCGTATAGCTACCATTTTTATATTATCGGCGGTTGTGGCCATGGCTGAACCGAAAAGCCTTTTTAACGGCAAAGATCTAAGCGGTTGGCATGTGGATGTGCCCGCAGCGGATAAGGACCCAAAAATTGAACCGTCTTTCATCGTGCGTGATGGCAAGTTGGTGAGCATGGGTAAGCCGCTTGGGCATCTTATTACCGATGCGGTCTATTCCGATTATAAGTTGGTGGTTGAATATCGCTTTGCGAACAAACCCGGCAACTGCGGGGTTTTGGTGCATGCTTCCAAGCCACGCGTGCTTTATGAGATGTTTCCCAAATCCATTGAGGTTCAGATGATGTCAGAACAAGCCGGAGATTTCTGGTGCATTGGTGAGAATATTGAAGTTCCGGATATGGAAAAACGCCGTCCTCGCAAAGAAGGTCAGGCTTTTGGAGGAACTAAGGAAGATGCGCGCCGTATCATCAATCTCACAGATGGATCAGAGAAGCCGCTTGGCGAATGGAATACCATGGAGATTGAATGCAAGGGAGATGAAATCATCGTCCATGTGAACGGCGCTTTAGTGAATCACGGGAGCAAGGCCACGGTTACGAAAGGTCAAATCGCCCTCCAAGCAGAAGGAGTGGAGGTCGAGTTTCGTAAGCTTGAGCTCACTGATCTTAGTAAGCCGGAAAAGTAAACGTTCACCTTTCCGGCTCCAATCATTTCGATCTTTTGAAGTATCTCATCATCTAACAATCTTTTTATGAAAATCCGATCCATCCTCCAGCTCATCGCAATCTCTTGCATATTCATTCTGGATAAATCTCTCGGCCAGACGGCCGAGATTTTCGAAATCGATGGCGCGAAAGTGTCGTTGAAAATCCCCGCCACTGCTGCGGATGGAAAACCATGGCTCTGGATCGGCGAGTTCGCAGGGCATCTCAAAACCCTGGAAAGCGGTCTTGTCGAAAAAGGTTGGCATGTGGCTTATGTCGCACAGAGCAATCAATTCGGATCTCCCAATGCCATGGCAGTTTGGGAAAAGCTTTATAAGGAACTCCACGAGAAACGCGGTCTCTCAGCTAAACCTGCGTTGCTCGGTATTTCCCGCGGTGGTCTTTACGTCAACGCATGGGTTCGCCTTCATCCGGATCGTGCCAGTGTGCTTTATCTGGATAATGGCGTCTGTGATATCCGTTCATGGCCGGGTGGATTTCAACTCATCAAGCAAAGCAAAGGCAGCAAAGGCGATTGGGAGAAATACAAAACGGTGTTCGGTTTCGCCGACGATGCAACAGCCATCGAAAAATCAATCCGTCCAATCGATCGACTCCTTCCCGCCATCAAGGCCGACGTGCTGCTTGTCTCCTGCCACGGCACAGCGGATTGCACCGTTCCTTACGAGGATAACGCCGCAAAACTCGTCGAGTTTTGGGAACAAAACAAAGGACGCGTGAAACTTTTCCCCAAAGAAAACGGAGATCATCATCCTCACGGGCTTCCAGATCCCAAACCGCTTATCGATTTGTTAGTCGCCGAGGCAAAGTAGATCAGCGCAGTTTATTTTACTTTTGAATTGTAGCGTTGAGGGGGCTCTTACACAGTCATACTGCTCTGAAATCAATTTCCCGGAATCTTGTGAGCGGTGTAATAGAATAACTGATTATGGATTTTGGTTTCTTCTGAGTCTTTGACTTCGGGAAGTTTGAGTTCGTAAAGGCGTCCGGGTTCGAAGCCTGAGAGTGAGATCGTAACGGATTGTTTTCCGTTAGATTCGATTTTTGTGATCTGATGTGTGCGCTTGTCTTCTGCTGCGCTGCCATAGGTCCAACGTGGTTGATAGACCGCACTGGTGACGCTGATGTCGGATGCTTTGATTTCCGGAATGTCTTTGGTGAAGTTCAGTTTGAAACCTTCCGGTGTGATGTTGATGGTGGTGATGTCGAAAGGAGTGCCCCCGTTGTAAGTGATGCGTTGCAGGCCCTCGGCGAGTTTTCCCCAACCGCGGACGGTTTGTCCGATGTAGAGTTGTTTGCCATCGGGCGAGAAAACATGGCGATTGTTTCCAGAATGCAGGCTGGAGCCGTTCAGCAGATAGGTCGCCATGCCTTGGTGAACGCCATCGACTTTTTCAATCATGATGCGGCAGAGGGATTGGCTGTTGTTATCCGGGAGAATGAACTGTCCTGCGAAATGTTTTCCGAACGAGCCGTCTTTGGGAATCATGATGGGCTTTGCTCCAGAACGACAAAAGGAATGTGGAAGTAATACCGCGGCTTTGGTGCGATGCTTGTTGTAGGCATCGAGGTCATTGCGGTAAGTGAGCAACGGATCTTTATCCTTGGGCCAATCTTTGTCCCACACCAGCGACGAGGGATGACCGTAAAAGTTGCCTTTTTCGATGTGGTAAAAAGGCGTGATATCTTTCCAGTCGCCTTGGTTGTCGGAGCACCAGGTTTCTCCATCGGGATCTGTGAAAATTCCGTTGTGCATGCGGAAGCCCGATGCCCAAGGAGTGAGCGTGCCGTTTTTATCGAGGTGCATGATCCAGCCGCGGTATTGGACTGAGGAATAATTCCGTCCCCGGCGGCCGAGCTCTGAGTAATTTCCTTTAGTATGCTCAAAGGTCGGCCCGTTGTAAGATGCGGTGCCGATGGCGAGAAAATATCCGCCCTTGCCATCGGGACAAATGTCATTGGTTTCATGGTAGTTGCCGGAGAGTCCCCAGCCATCGGCTACGTTGCGGTAGCTGTCGGCGACACCATCGCCATCGGTATCGGACGCCGAGGTCAGCTCGGCCATTTGTGAAACGAGAATTTTACCGGATTCGGGAGCGATGATACCGCAGCCTTCATGGAATCCACTGGCGAAAAGTTTCCAGTCGAAGGCATTGGGATCAGCCACAGGATTTGCGCGTAAAACATCCGAGCGGCGGAGGCTGACGTAGAGTTTTCCGTCCGGATCGAAAGCAAGCCCGCCAACTTCGGCAGGGACGCCGTCGGGTAATTTGATGGTCTCGAGTTTGTAGCTATCCAGAAAGCTCCCGGCATAGAGCGGGAGCGTCAATGTTAGAAAAGCGATCAGTAATGCGGGTTTCATTTTGTGAGGTCTTGCATCATTCGCCTTTGGCGACCGATTGGATGTAGAGGTTCAGGGAGTCGTATTCGGGATCGGACAACTGATAGGGCGGCATGTAGTTGGGCGGGAAATTTTTCGCGGTTTTTGCATTCGGATTTTTGATCGATTCCAGAATGTAGGCGGCATCCGCTTTGATCGGCGTCGGGCTGCCTTCGATCATACGTTCGCTGCCGAAAAAGCCTGCGAGCGTTGGGCCGTGGCCAACAGAGCCGTCGATGGAGTGACAAGCGGAACAACCGAGATTTTCAAAAAGGATTTGCCCGTTGGCGACGGTGGAGGTCTTGATTTTCAGGTCGCGGGGAAAGCCTTGGTAAACTTTGATATTTTCTCCCGTAAATGTATGCTTAAGCACGTTTCCGTTGGGATTGGTTCCGCCCTTTCCGAAGGTAATGCTTTTTGCATCCATGGAAGAGATAGTGAAATCATATGAGAGAGGTATTTTTTTGTTAGGTACGAGACTGTTACTGAATGTTTTCCCGCCGCGTGAATAAGTGAAAACAGGTGATCCGTCCTTGAGGTCGTAACCAATGTATTTAGGATCTGATAGATCGGTAAGCGGTTTCCCATCCACGAAGATTTCCGATGTTGCGTCTGCCTTGTAGAAAAGAGTGCCGACGAGATGAGGGACGTAATTGTTGCTCAGGCGGTTGCCGCGTTTGGGGTCGCCCCAATACGGATACATGTCCAGAAAGCCGCCTTGCCATGCGTAAGCGATGCGGCATTCGACCGTGTCGAACGCATAAGATAGTGCCGGACCATGATTGACGCCGATGGCTGCAGGAAGTCCTTTGATCGGCAAATACTCGCCTTTTACATCCTCGCCCTTAGTCGGATTGTATTTTGGGGAGGGCGAGCTTTTCCCGTGATTTGCGAAATATCCAGCATCCAGCCCAGGATCCGGCATATAGGTTCTTAAAATCAGGGGTTTTTGTTCACTGCCCAGCGGAAGATTGCTGAAGGTGAGGGGTTCAGCTGAGGAAAGCTGGATCGCACTCAGCAGCAGGGTAAGTAAACGGATGTGGCGCACGTCACTTATACAACTATAGTGCTTTTGCTCTTACAAGTTAAGAAAATGAGTGAGTGATGAGCGATTTTTTTAGATTCAAGGTCATCTGATGAATCTTGCCACTTGCAAGATGGGTTTTAGCCAATGAATCTCTGGTATGCGCCTTTTCGATCGCTATATCGCCAAACAGATTATTCTGGGGACGATCTATGCTGTTTTTATCCTCAGCATGGTATTGGTGATGGGGAATCTTTTCAAACAGGCGCGGCCATTACTTGTGGAACAGGCGGCGCCATTGGGTCTGGTGGTTCGGTTTGTGGTCAACGTCCTGCCGTTTTCTCTGATGTTCACGATTCCATGGGGCTTTCTATCCGCTGCGTTGTTGGTATTTGGCAGGATGTCTGGCGATAACGAGGTAACCAGTTTGCGGGTGGCGGGTCTTAGTTTGTTTCGATTGGCGCTTCCGGTTTTCATCATCGGGGCAGTGCTATCGTTGGCTTGTTTATGGATCAACGTGAACATCGTGCCTCTCGCCAAGGCATCGCTTACCGATCTTGTTTACGAGCAGGTGAAACGTGACCCACGCTCATTACTGGATCCAGGTATCGTGCAATCAAAATTTAAAAATCAAAAAGTGTTTGTTGAAGCGCGCGATGGCGACACCTTGAAAGGTTTTAATCTTTATCAGGTTTCAAATGGCGATAAGGGAAAGCCGATCCGCACTGAGGCTTACGTGCATGCCGGCAGTGTTTCGTTGATTGTGGATGAGGAGAAAAAGCAGCTGCGTCTTAAATTGATCGATACCTTTATTGAATCCAAAAAAGAGGATGGCACATCTGAGCTGGTTTTTGCGGGTGAGGCTGAGCCGTGGCTGTTTGATTTTGGTGATGATCGCAAAAAAAAGGTCAAAGCCAGTGCGATGACGAATGCTGAAATACGGCAATACATGATAGAAAATCCGGATCTGAAGGAGTCTCAAAAAGTTGCTTTCCGTGCAGAGATCACCAAACGTTACTCTTTTTCCATGGCTTGTCTGGCATTTGCATTTATCGCCGTTCCACTGGGTTTGAAAAGCCGCCGAAAAGATACTTCTGGTGGTCTAATTATCAGTCTTTTGATTGGCGCCGCGTATTTTCTATTCACGGTGTTATCGGATAAATTCGATACCGATGCTGGCGCTGCGTTCGCACTTTGGGCCCCGAATATTTTTTGTGTTTTGTTAGGTTTGTGGCTTTTCAGGCGTGCGCGTTTCCACTAATTTAAGGAAGCTAAATGGGTTTCGGAAACGTCATTAAAAATTTTTACCGCGCCACCCGCGATTATTTTAACGAGGAAAAAATCGATTTATCCCCACGCATTGGCTCCGTCGGCGACTACTCGAAAAAGAAGTTCACTGATGATTTGAGAGCGGCAACTAACGTCACCCTATTGGCGTTACCTCAGGCGATTGCTTATTCGGCAATTGCGGGGGTCGATGTGATTTACGGTGTGGTGAGTGCGGCGGTTGCGGCGATGATAGCGCCATTTTTTGCGAGTTCTCGATACAATGTCCTCGGGCCGACTAACGCGACGGCGTTTATGTTATTTAGCTTTTTTGCAGTGAATCCGGCTATGCATTGTCGCATTCCAGAGTTGCTACCGTTATTGGTTTTTATTGTCGCGATTGCATCCATGTTAGGTGCAGTACTGAAAGTTGCGGATCTTTTGCAATACGTTTCTCGCAGCGTGTTGGTGGGTTATATGGCAGGTGCTGCAGTGCTTATTATCGGTAATCAACTTAAACCTTTGTTAGGTTTGAGTGAATTTGTAGATACCGAGCAAACTGCGACATTTTTTGGATTGGTTGGTGAGTTGCTGCGTTCCATCAAGCACATACAATGGGTGCCGCTTGTTATTGGAGCGGTGACACTTTCAATCTACTATGGGTTCAAGCGATGGAAAAAGAACTGGCCTGCGTTTTCGATCGCATTGCTTCTGGGCTCGGCGATTTTTGGATCGCTGATCCATTTCGAAATCGGGCCGTTTGAGGGACAGGAAACGTTCCATACATTCGGCTTCGCGGAATTGATACCGAATCTACCGAATCTGTTCCGTCACGGGATTTTCAATGATATTTCCGCTCTCTTGGGCTTGGGTTTGGCAATCGCATTTCTCGCATCATTGGAAAACACCCTGATGGCGAAATCGATTGCTTCACAGACCGGAGACCGTACGGACGTAAATCAGGATATGCTTTCAGTTGGTTTTTCGAACTTGGCATCAGCCCTTGCCGGAGGGATGCCTGCATCGGGTTCATTGACGCGAACCAGTTTGAATTATAACTCAGGCGCTGCAACCAAGGCATCGTCGGTTTTCGCGGGATTATTTACATTGGTGCTGGTGATTTTAATCGCATGGTCGAGTGAAACGGGTTTAAAAATCATCGATTACATTCCGAAGTCAGCGCTCGCGGTTTTGGTCATCGCAATTTCGTTTACGCTATTTAACCTCAAACAAATTCGAATCTGTCTGCTTTCAACATCGGACGATGCGGCTGTTATCATTGTGACATTCATCGCTACTCTTCTAGCGCCTTTGCATGTTGCTATTTTCATTGGCGTGGCGATTTCGATTACCTTGTTTTTACGTAAAGCAAGTAAGCCTTTTCTCAAGGAATACGAATTTAATGATATCGGAGAGTTGCGTGAAAAAGAAGGCAACAATGTGAGGCCGATTCCTGCGATTTCGATCGTGCATGTGGAGGGTGATCTGTTCTTCGGCGCCTCCGAGTTGTTTCGTACGCAAATTCAACGAACTGCTGCTGATCCTGCGATCAAGGTGATTATCCTGCGTTTGAAAAATGCCCGTCATTTGGATGCGACCAGCGTGATGGCGCTCGAAGATTTGGTTAATTTTATGCGTCGCCAGGGTTTGTTCTTGCTGATATCAGGAGCATCCAAGGATGTTTATCGGGTTCTGAAGAAATCAGGTATTTTGGAAATGCTGCAAGAGGGAGCGGATCGGACTCAAGGCGAAAGCAATATCTTCCTCGCGATGCCATCGAACCCGAATATTTCCACACGGGACGCCCTGCGTCGTGCTCAACAACTGCTCGGAACGAAAGAAGCAGATGTGCGGATTTTCTACGACCCTAAACAGTCATGACAACAAAGACACGCATCATCATTGCCTGCGTATTGGTATTATTGTTCATACCGTTTAGTATGTGGTGGTTTTCTGAAGAGCGTGCCGTGAAACGTCGCTCGGATCATCTGATAGATGTTATGACAATCGACGCGGAATCGCGTGGAGTGTTCCGTCAGCTCAAAGCATACTCGCTAGGTGGAGTATTGGCAGATCAAATCGAATTAGAAAGTTCGACCGTGGAAAAAGTGAATGGTTCATATCCAAAGGATCAGATCGAGTCTGCTTTCTCGTGGATTTGCCAAAATTCCAAGGAATCGATTTTTGAGATTACGGAATTCCGTGAGGTGAAGATCGAGGGTGATCGCGCGATTGTGCGCGCTACGGTTGAGGGATTTATCGAAGTTAAAGGAGGCCGGCCCGTAGATGGTAGTTCTGATGTAACGCTTTTTTGGGTGAAATCCGACGGCAACTGGGTTCTAACAAAAATGATTTGGAATTAGATTAGCACATTTCGAATGCATCATGGTGCTTTTTGATGTTTTTTGATGGCCTCTTGAATCAGTTCCTTGTTATCGCGATTGGCGAAGGCATTTGCAAATGGATCATCGGTGCTCTGCATCATGGTCAATAACTGTTTCCTCATGGATTCGATTTCCGCTTGACTGTCAGCTGATTTAATCAGGTTATTTCGTTCATAGGGATCATTGTTGAGGTTGTAGAATTCCTCAGGTGTGCGATGGGTATAGAATTCGGTTCGTTCTTTGATCGCTGGATTTTTTTTAGCTGCGGCTGTCATGGCATCCCATGTTAGACCCGCCATGTTTTCCGTCTGGTATTTCTTTGTCCCATTGCTCCATGCATTCCAGATGTATGAATGATCTCTGGTCCGCATGCAGCGCATGGGTAGCCAGTTGTTTCCGAATGCCGAGTTATACACCGTAAACACATGATCCCATCCTGTCATCTTTTCCCCTTTGAGTGCAGGCAGGAAGGAGCGCCCATCGATGTTTGGAATGGCAGGTAGCTTGGTGGCTTCCAATATTGTTGGCGTAAAATCCAGTGTGGTCACCATGTGATTTTGGTCCACTGATCCCGGTTGGATGACGTTTGGCCAGCGAACGATCAATGCTCCGCGTGAGCTGTTTTCGTAACTGTTTGATTTGCCAAACGGAAATGACATCCCGTGATCGCCTCCGTAAAATACCACCAATGTGTTATCCGCACATCCCTCTTCCTTGAGCACGGTCAACACCGCGCCTAGGGCGTCATCCAGGCGCCGCACATTCGTATAATAGCCCGCAAGCTCTCGTCGGACTTCTGGCAAATCCTCTAAGAATCCGGGGACTTGGGTGACTTCTTCAGGCCTGATCCAGCGGCTTGGAGTATCGCCCCCGGCTAGATCATCTGGACCTTTCATGCCGATGAAGGGACGATGCGGATCGTAGCAGTTGACGTTATGGAAAAAGGGCTTTCCTTCTTCCCGTGCCTTGCGCAAAAAATTGCGGGTTGCCTCTGCGAGTTTCTGTGGATGGCGACTGATTGCGTCATCACTCACATCTGCACAATATTGATCGGCAGGTTGCATATGCTTTCGTTTTCCGTAGCAAGAGATAATGTATCCAGCATCACGAAGTTGCTGGTGAAGCGTGCGCACGTTGGGCTTAACAGGAGTAAACCCAGTCGAGCCACTGCGGTGGGGATAGAGTCCGCAAAACATGGTCTGACGCACGGGTTGGCAAACAGCAACCGTCGAGTAAGCGTGTTTGAAGCGCATTCCTTCGGCAGCAAGACGATCCACATGGGGAGTCAAATCCTTGATGGGACCGCCGAATACAGCCGAAGAATCGTAATTCATATCGTCAGCTGTAAAGAACAGGATATTGAGCGGTTTGGCAGCGAGATGTGCGCAGAGAGAAAATAGAAATACGAATAGGAGCAATAAAGATTTCATCGGGAAGTGGGCCTGTGGCGGAGTTGCAGGTGTGAATGTGCTCTAATGCAGTGGATGCTAGCCGACAATGGATGTGATGCAATTTGAATGATTTACGTTTCAACCGCTTGTTTCTTGCATCTAACCCTGATCAGCATGAAACTCCGCGGCGAATCCGATTAGAGATTATGGAAAATTCAAAAAATGACATGACGCAACCAGAAGTTTCCGGAATGCAAAACCAAATCCGCCACGCGGCTTGCCGTTGGTGTTACAAGGATATCCCACTCGAGCAGTTCTGCAGGGAAGGGAAAGAAATCGGCTTGGTCGCGATCGATCTACTAGAAACATCGGATTTCGAAACGATACGAAAATACGATTTGGATTGTCCGGTGGTCACGTTTCCAACGACGACTACGAATTCGGGAATCAAGGTTGGGATGATTGAAAAAGCCTTCAATCGCCTGGAACATCACGACGCATTAGTGGAAGTTTACGAACGGAAAATCAAGGATTGTGCGAGCGTTGGTGCGAAGCAGTTGATTTGCTTTTCAGGAAACCGCGAAGGCTTAGATGACCTGCAAGGCTTGGAAAATTGTGCGATCGGTTTGGAACGGCTTTTGCCCACGGCAGAGAAACTCGGTATCACTTTGATTATGGAATTGCTCAACTCCCGCGTCGATCATCCTGATTATATGTGTGATAAAAGTGATTGGGGCGTGGCATTGGCGGATCGGCTTGCTAGCCCGAATTTCAAATTGCTCTATGACATCTATCACATGCAGATCATGGAAGGGGATATCATCGCCACGATCCGTTCGAAGCATCGTTATTTCTCCCACTATCACACAGGGGGTTGCCCGGGTCGAAATGAAATTGACGCAACCCAAGAGTTGAATTATCCGGCGATCATGCGCGCGATTTTGGAAACGGGACATACCGGATTTGTTGCGCAGGAATTCATACCGACGCAGAAAAACAAACTCGCGAGTTTGAAGCAAGCGATACAGATTTGCACGGTCTAAGTGGTTAGATCTTTTTTCGCGTTTTCCAAATATTCAACACGATCGCGTAAGTCGCAAAAAATGCGATGAACAACAACGCGCCACCTGCAGCTTGCCATGGTCCGAGGTTTTCTTTGATGTGGTCACTCAAGCCAAAGCCAAATAATCCGCCGTACAGGACGATGACGTGAAAGATGTAGATAGCGAAGGTTTCTTGTCCAATTCGCAACATCCACGGAGCACCGATTCCATAACGGATCTCAATGATGCGCAAGATTCCGAGAAATAAAACCACTTCGAAAGCGCGCTCGGTGAACCACGCGATGCCGTCAGAAGCGTATTCTGGCATAGGAATGCAGATTGCAAAGAACCATATCGATTTCAGTCCCGCAGCGAGGATGAAAAACCAACCGCATGATCGGAGAGTGGGGAACTGATCGTTTCGTGAGCGCAAATAGGCGCCCATCGCGCCGCCGAGCAGCGCAAAACCCAACCATGGCGTAATCGGGAAAACCGAGCGCGGACCATTCAATGCATTTTGAACGATCTGCGGCCAGCCCTCTGGCACAAAGGTTCCTTCAGGCCGGCTCTTCAGCCAAACATATACCGATAAACAAATCACCGCCGCGAACGCATAAAAAGTGACCAAAGAAAATTTACCGATCGCGCGGTGAAGCGCAGCTATCAAAATCAAAACAATCAGCCCGACTCCGATGCATTGCAGGACATGAAATGCAAAAATCCAATCGCCCAAATCCCCTTTTAAATAATCCGAACATCTCCGCAAACTCAGTTGCAGCGCGTAACCCCACAGCAACAATTCCGCCGCTCTGATGAAACCTTTGCGCACCCGAACCTGTTTGAAAAACGACGAACCATTTTCTCCCGTTAGTAGATACACGAAAATCATACCCGCCGCGGTGAAAAATAGGGGCGCGGTGAATCCACGAACCGTATTCCAGGTGATATAGATGACATTCGATGGATCCCGTGCCTCAAGAGTAAGAGTCAACCCAACAAAGTGCCCCTCCAGCATCAACATGATCGCAATCGACCGCGCCAGATCGATAAACTTCAGCCTTTGTTTTAGGATCGCGGGCGCATCTGCGTTCATGACAGCCAAGGAATGCCCGTCAATGTCCCGACTGACCAGATCATTTTACTCGGAAATGTGTCAGCATCGCTTGCCACCGACTCCGTCCCCAGCGTAACATTGCCGACCGCGAAAATCATGTCTGATCCCACACCTGCCTCATCCTCCCAAGCCCATCTCGAACTCATTGCCCGCGAGACCGGCATCAAGCTTTCTTCTGTTGTCGCAACCGCCAAGTTACTTACCGAAGGCGCGACGATTCCCTTCCTTTCCCGCTATCGTAAAGAAGCCACAGGTTCACTCGATGAAGTGCAGATCCAAGCGATCCGAGACCGCATGCTTCAACTCGCCGAGCTCGATTCACGTCGCACGACGATTTTGAAATCCTTGGAAGAACGTAATCTTCTCACCGATGAACTGAAGAAAAAAATCCTCGCCGCGCTCACTCTGACTGCACTCGAAGATGTATTCGCGCCTTTCCGTCCCAAACGTCAGACCCGCGCCACCAAAGCGATCGAACGCGGACTCTCGCCACTGGCTGATTTCTTGTTAGATAATCAAAACACCGATCCCACAGCAGAAGCCGCGAAATACATCGATGCGGAAAAGGAGGTTGCCACCGCGGAAGACGCCCTCGCTGGAGCCCGCGACATCATCGCAGAACGCGTTTCCGACGACGCCTCGTTGCGTGGCCAAGTCCGCAAAATCTACGAAGCCGAGGCAACGGTTTCCTCCAAAATCATGTATGGTAAGGAAAAAGAAGAAGGCGCAGAAAAATACCGCGACTACTTCGAGTGGTCCGAGTCTTTTAAAACCATTCCTTCGCACCGCATGCTTGCGATCCGTCGCGGTGAAAAGGAAGAGTTTCTGTTTATGCGTGTCGAAGTTCCTCTGGAACGAGTTACTACGATTGCAGTAAGTGAATGGATGAAAGGTAAAGGAGCCGCCGCCGAGCAAATCCGCCTCGCGGTTGAAGATGGTTGCAAGCGCCTGCTCATGCCTTCTATGGAAACAGAAATGCGGTTGCTTGGTAAAAAGCGCGCCGATGAAACCGCGATCCAGGTCTTTGCCGACAACCTCCGCGAGCTCATGCTCGCCTCGCCGCTCGGCCGTCGCCGCACGATCGCGATCGATCCCGGTTTCCGCACGGGTTGCAAAACCGTTGTGCTCGACGCCCAAGGAAAACTTCTTCATCACACAGTGCTATATTGCACCGCAGGCTCGAATAGTCAGCTCTATGAAGCCGCAGTGGAACTCACGACGTTGATCAAGAAACACGACATCCAAGCCATTGCCATTGGCAACGGCACCGCTTCACGCGAGACCGAGACCTTTGTCAAAAAACTCAAACTTCCATCTTCGATCCCCGTGATCATGGTCAACGAAAGCGGCGCATCGATTTACTCCGCATCCGAAGCCGCACGTGAAGAATTTCCAAACGAAGACGTCACGGTTCGAGGCGCAGTTTCGATCGGACGTCGCTTGATGGATCCATTGGCGGAGTTGGTGAAAATCGATCCGAAAGCGATTGGCGTTGGCCAATACCAACATGATGTCGATCAACGCGCGTTGAAAACTTCACTCGATGACACGGTCATAAGCTGCGTGAACGGCGTGGGCGTCGAGCTCAACACCGCGTCGAAACATCTTCTCGCTTACATTTCCGGTCTGAACAACACGCTTGCGGAAAACATCATTGCTTACCGCACGGAAAAAGGCGGGTTCAATTCACGTGCCGAGCTGAAAGAAGTCCCTCGCCTTGGCGATAAAGCTTTTGAACAAGCCGCTGGGTTCCTCCGTATTCGCGATGCCAAACATCCACTCGATGCGTCCGCGGTTCACCCGGAGCGCTATGCATTGGTGGAAAAAATGGCGAAAGACATCGGCTGCGGTGTCGCCGATCTGATGAGCGATGAGTCATTGCGGAAAAAAATCAACCTCCAGAATTATCTAACAGATGAAGTCGGTCTCCCAACGCTCCAAGACATTCTCGCGGAACTTTCCAAGCCGGGTCGCGATCCGCGCAAGGCATTTGAAATGTTCAACTTCGCCGAAGGTGTCGCGAAACCTGGTGATCTAACAATCGGAATGAAGCTTCCGGGAATCGTCACCAACGTCACTGCCTTCGGTGCCTTCGTTGATATCGGCGTTCATCAGGACGGGCTCGTCCACGTCAGCCAGCTTTCCGATCAATTTGTCCGCGATGCGAGCGAGGTGGTCAAAGTTGGTCAGAAAGTTCAAGTCACCGTCACCGAAGTGGATCTGAAAAGAAGCCGCATCGCCCTCTCGATGAAATCGAATCCGGATTTCGAAGCACGCCAACGCACCGGCTCACCTGGAGGCAACGACCGCCAAGCCCCACGCCGCGACAACCGTCCGCAGCAATCCGCACCCGCCGGAAACGACTGGTTCAGCCAAGCGATGAACAAGGCGAAGAAGTAGTTAATTCTTCCGCCAGAGGCTTTGGACTGCTGCGGTTATCCGCAGCTTTTGAGGTTGAGATCCATTTACGGAGATATTCGGTAATAACCCATCGCTCCGATAAACCATGCTTTCCCCCAAAGCTGGGAATGATCCCAGCAGTCCAAAGCCTGAGTCTTTAAAAGTGTTCAAAAGAACACTTTTAAAGTTGATCATTTCACCCAGCCCGACACAATCTGAGGCGTGTCTCGTCCTCTCACTGCGCTGTTCGTTGATTGCGATTCCTATTTCGCAAGCGTGGAACAACATCTCAATCCCAAGTTGCGGGGTCGGCCCGTTGGCGTGGCTCCAGTGATGGCGGAGTCGAGTTGTTGCATCGCGGCATCGTATGAGGCGAAGGCTTACGGAGTGAAAACCGGCACGCGGATCAGCGATGCGCGGGTGATGTGCCCGGGGATCGCGATCGTTGAAAGTAAGCCCGCGGAATACATCAAGTTTCATCACCAAGTCATCGCCGCGGTGGAAAACTGCATTCATGTTGAAGCGGTTCTCAGCATCGATGAAATGTGGGCGTGGTTGCCGCTCAATCTCCGCGAAATTCCGGTGATCCAAGGTATTGCGGAAAATATCAAATCCACCATCGCGCGAGAAGTTTCACCGGTGATCAAGGTTTCCATCGGGGTCGGCCCGAATCGTTACCTTGCGAAAACCGCGAGTAAGATGCGCAAACCCGATGGCTTGTTTTTTATCGAGGAGAAAGATCTCCCGGAAATTTTGCACGGGCTGCCACTGCGTGAACTCAACGGCATAGGTCGCAGCATGGAAATACGGATGCACGCCGCAGGGATTCATACCGTCGCGGCACTTTGCGCGTCGCCAAAAGAACGTTTGCGCCATGTCTGGGGTGGAGTCATGGGGGATCGATTCTGGCACCTCATCCGTGGCGATGAAATTCCGGATATCGTCTCTGCAAAAAAATCCATCGGTCACAGTCATGTCTTGGCGCCGGAGTTTCGCGATCCAGCGAAAGCTTGGCCTATCCTTTGCAAGCTTCTTCACAAAGCCTGCGAACGATTGCGTTCTCACGGTCTTCTAACAGGATCTCTTACAATGCACCTCGCATTTCTACGTGGCGAAGCATGGACACCGGAAATCCGTTTTCCTGAAACCGATTCAACCATACAGCTCATTCATCTGTTAGGAAAACTCTGGCGTGACCGAACCGATGCCCGAGCGCATCTCATTCAGGTTGCTGTCACGCTCACGCACTTGGTTGAGCGCAACAATTTCACCCCGCAGCTCTTCGCTACGATGATTGCAGAAGACGATGCTGAAACCGAAATCCCACAAACCAAAGAAAAGCACCAACGCCTCGACGCTACCTTGGACAAACTCCGCGCCCGCTATGGCCGCGACGCGGTCTATCTAGGATCCGTCCAGGATGTCAGAGAAAGCGCGCCGATGCGGATCAGTTTCACGCATATCCCGAATCCGAGTTTGGAGAAGGATGATTAAATATCCTTCGCAGCGTATTCCCAGCCCTTGCGGTATTGGGCTCGTTTGACGAGTTTGTTGGCGGCTTCGTTGTTGATGGCGGTGGAGGTTTTCTGATCCCAGACGATGGGTTGTCCGGTGCGGATGGCGAGGCAGCCTAACAGGCAAAGTTCTGTTAGAGGTACGGAGTAATCGAACTGTGACATGAAGGGGAATGGTTTACCTTGTTTGATTGCAAGCGCCCATTCACGTTCCGAATTGCCCGGGGCTGGGCTGCGGTCGAGAGTTTTCGCGGGGGGGTTGGAGAGAAACTCCACGGAGCGTGCTTCCGGCAGGATGGTGAGTTTCTGAACCTGACTGCCTTGGTTGTAAACGATGCCGTCCGAACCAATCACGTAGAAACCGGTATCGCTGAGAGGTTGGGTGAGACCTTTGGGTTGTGGCGGCATGCAAGGCGAGCCATCTGTGTTTTTTCCCTCATACCAGTAAAGCTTGATTTGGCCGTGGCCGGGGACGTCGTCCCAGATGTATTCGACTTTCGCGCCGCGTGGCCATGCAGTTTCTGTTAGGCCATCGGCGGTGGCGTTGATTCGGTTAGGAACTCCAAGTCCTAGTGACCAGACGAGGGGATCGAGGTTATGGCAGCCCATGTCTCCTAACGCACCACTGCCGTAATCGAAATGTCCCCGCCATTTGAATGGATGGATGTCCGGGCTGTAAGGGCGATCCGGAATCGCCGCGAGCCATAGATCCCAAGCGAGTTTTTCTGGGACAGGTGTTGATGGTTTGAAATCCGCAGCCTTGCTCTGTGGCCAGATCGGACGATTGGTCCAAACGTAGATTTCTTTCACCTTGCCTACCACTCCCGCATCGAACCATTCTTTAAGCAAACGGTTTTCCTCATAGGTGTGGCCCTGATTGCCCATTTGCGTGATGATGCCTTTTTTCTTGGCTGCCTCGTGAAGTTGGTTCGCTTCCCAGAGAGTATTGACCAATGGCTTCTGCACGCAGACATGCTTACCGAGCGAGATCGCATGCATTGCGGCGGGATAATGTGAGTGATCGGGCGTCGAGATCACCACGCCGTCTAACGACTTTTCTTTTTCCAACAGTTCACGGAAATCTTTGTATTGACGTGCACTGGGAAATTTTTCGGCGGCTTTAGCGAGATGGTTCGCATCGACATCACAGATCGCAACGATCTCGTTATCTTTCGAGACATTCATCAAATCATTGAAACCGCGACCACCCACTCCGATGCAACCCACCGCAACGCGTTTGCTAGCGGGTGTGTCTTGAGCGCGGAGCAAAAGGTTAGGGATTGCGATGCCGGTGGCGGTGGTTACTGTAATGCCTTTGAGAAAGCTGCGACGGGTGCTGAAATGGGATGGCTGGGTCATGGGGTTTTGGGCTTCAAAGCTCTCATACCTAATCATCCAAGATGATTTTTCATATTATCTGCATAGTTCTTAAATTAAATGACAATTTTTTGTAAGGGTTGCTTGACCCTGCGGTGAGATGGAGACTAAAACCCGCGCGGTTTTTGCCGTCTCGAATTATGAATATCCACGAATACCAAGCGAAGGAGCTGTTTGATCGTTTTCAAGTCCCTAGTCCGAAAGGAAAAGTGGCATCCACTCCTGAGCAAGCTGCAGCCGCGGCGAAAGAATTTGCGGGATCGAAACTGGTGATCAAAGCCCAAGTTCACGCAGGTGGTCGCGGTAAAGGTCATTTCAAAAATGGATTCAAAGGCGGCGTGCATTTGATCGAAAGCCCGGAGCAAGCTGCGGAATATGCGGGCAAGATGCTCAACGAAACTCTTGTCACCGTGCAGACCGGGGATTCAGGGCGCGTGGTGCGCAAGGTCATGGTCGCGGAAGCGGTTGATATCACTCACGAATATTACCTCGCGATTTTGATGGATCGTGCCACTTGTGCGCCAGTCATCGTAGCTTCCACTGAAGGTGGAATGAGCATCGAAGACGTGGCTCACGATACTCCGGAGAAAATTTTCCGCCAAGTGGTTCATCCTCTCTTGGGCCTTCAGGCATATGAGATTCGAAAGATCACCGCAGAGCTCGGCTTGAGTGGCGATATCGCCAAGCAGTTCGCCAAACTTCTGAAAAATCTCTACAAACTTTTCATCGATTGCGATTGCTCGATGTTGGAAATCAATCCTCTTGTCACCACTCCCGATGGCCGCGTGCTCGCGCTCGACGCGAAGTTCGGCTTCGACGACAACGCGCTTTATCGCCATCCCGACATCGTCGCGATGCGCGACAAGGAAGAAGAAGATCCACGTGAAGTCGCGGCTTCGGAATACGACCTCAACTACATCGGCTTGGATGGAAACATCGCCTGCCTGGTGAACGGTGCGGGTCTTGCGATGGCGACGATGGACATCATCAAGCATTACGGAGGCGAGCCAGCAAACTTTCTCGATGTCGGCGGCGGCGCTTCGAAAGAACAAGTCACCGCAGCTTTCAAAATCATCCTCGGTGATCCGAACGTCAAAGGCATCCTGATCAACATTTTCGGTGGTATTATGGATTGTAACGTCATCGCTGAAGGCGTGATCGCTGCTGCGAAAGAAACCGGATTGCCTATTCCTCTCGTGGTTCGCCTCGAAGGCAACAACGTCGAAGCCGGCAAAGCCACACTCGCTGCTTCCGGACTTAATATTGTTTCTGCCGACACCATGGCAGACGGCGCAGAAAAAATCGTAAAAGCGGTTGGCTAAAACACTAGATAACAACTTTAAAGAAATACTCATATGGCCATTCTAATTGATGAAAACACCAAAGTCCTCGTTCAAGGAATCACCGGCAGCTTTGGTGCGAGACACGCACAGCTTTCTCTCCAATACGGCACTAAGCTTGTAGCAGGTGTGACGCCCGGTAAAGGTGGTCAGAAATTTGAAAACACTGTTCCGATTTTTGATACGGTCTCTCAAGCTGTTAGAGAAACTGGTGCCACTGCTTCCGCCATTTTCGTTCCGCCTCCGTTCGCAGCCGATGCGATCCTTGAAGCGATGGATGCAGGTGTTGAGTTGATTGTTTGTATTACCGAGGGGATCCCTGTCATGGATATGATGCGTGTGAAATCCGCTCTTCAAGGTTCCAAATCCCGTTTGATCGGCCCTAACTGCCCGGGTTTGGTCACACCGGGACATGGCGAGAAAAGCCATGGCGGTTGCCGCATTGGCATCGCTCCGGGTTATATCCACAAACGCGGTAATGTCGGCGTGGTTTCACGTTCCGGCACGCTCACTTACGAGGCCGTTTTCCAACTCACTCAAATGGGCTATGGCCAGAGCACCTGCGTCGGCATCGGTGGTGATCCGATTAACGGCACGAGCCATCTCGACGTGCTGAAAATGTTCAATGAAGATCCCGAAACCGAAGCGATCATCATGATCGGTGAAATCGGCGGAACTGCAGAAGTCGAAGCCGCACGTTGGGCGAAAGACAATTGCAAGAAGCCGATCGCTGGTTTTATTGCCGGTGCAACCGCGCCTCCAGGACGCCGCATGGGCCACGCCGGTGCCATCGTCGGAGGCGAAGAAGACACTGCAGCAGCGAAGAAAAAAATCCTCGCAGAATGCGGCATCGCCGTTGCCGAAACTCCAAGCGACATGGCTTCCACGCTTATGACGCGTTGGGGCAAGTAAGTGCCGCAGGCGCCCTTGGACTGCTGGGATCATTCCCAGCTTTAAAGCCGTGCGTCGATCATCGCTGCGAACGGTAACAACCGGTTTTCTCTGTTCCACGCCATCCGCCCCAGAGCTGCGGATCACCGCAGCAGTCCAAAGCCTCCGGCGGAATTACTTTTCAATTGAATGTTACCCTGTTAGATCAGGGCTATGACCACTCTCCCCTGGCCACATGCTCCTCCTCATTGGTTAACTAATGCTGGTTACTATTTTGTAACTGCCTCCAGCTATCACCGCGAAAAACTTTTCGATTCGCCAGAGAAACTCGATACCATAACTCAATTGCTTGTAGAAACAGCCGAAAAATTTGGTTGGAGTCTTCGCGCTTGGGCAGTCTTTTCCAACCATTACCATTTTCTCGCCCAATCACCCGAAGGCGGCGGAGAATCGCTTCGTGTATGGCTTTCGGAATTTCATCGGAGTTCAGCTATTCGAATCAATCAAATCGATGGCGCTGAAGGCAGACGGATTTGGATGAATTTCAGGGAAAGCTTCATTACGCATCAGACATCGTTTTTAGCGCGACTGAAGTATGTGAATGGAAATCCGGTGAGACATGGGTTTGTGGATGTGGCAACTAACTATCGTTGGTGCAGCGCCGCTTGGTTCGAAAAGACAGCACCTGAGAGTTTTCGGAAAAGTGTTGAGCGATTTAAAACGGATCGAATGAATATTGAAGATGATTTCTAACGCGCCGCAGGCGCCCTTGGACTGCTGGGATCATTCCCAGCTTTAAAGCCGTGCGTCGATCACCGCAGCGTTAGGTAACAACCCGTTTCACCGCCTGCCACAACTCTCCCCTAAAGCTGCGGATCACCGCAGCAGTCCAGAGCCCTCCGGCGGAAGATCAATGACTCGCATGATGGATCGCGAGGAGTTTCACCAACAGATCTTCGATGAATTCTAATGGAATCTGATTCGGTCCATCAGACATCGCATTCGCAGGATCGGAGTGAACTTCCATGAAAAGACCATCGAGTCCGGTGGCAACTGCGGCGCGGGCGAGAACCGGTGCAAGTTCACCGTCACCGCCAGTCGCGCCACCAAGTCCGCCGGGGCGTTGCACGGAATGGGTCGCATCGAAAATTACGGGAATTCCTTCTTTGCGCATGATGTGAAGCGAGCGCATATCGACCACCAAATTGTTGTAACCAAATGTCGTACCGCGTTCGGTAATGAGGAAGCGATCGCAACCGAACGCACGCATTTTATCGGCGATGTTGACGCAGTCCCACGGTGCGAGGAACTGGCCTTTTTTCACGTTCACGACGCGGCCGGTCCTTGCAGCGGCTTCGAGAAGATCGGTTTGGCGGCAGAGGAAGGCGGGGATTTGCAGGAGATCGATGTGTTCCGCAGCGATTTCCGCTTGTTCGGCGGTGTGGATGTCGGTGGTGACGGGGACTTTGAGTTCCTTGGAAATTTCACCAAGTATGCGGCAGCCTTCGATGATGCCAGGACCGCGGAAGGAATTCACGGAGGTGCGGTTGGCCTTGTCGAAAGAAGCTTTGAAAACGAAGGGAATTGCTGTGCGATCCGCGATTTCTTTCAGCGAACGCGCCATTTCCCATGCGAATGGTTCCGACTCAAGCGCGCAGGGGCCGAGGATGAAAAAGGGGACGGATCCACCGACGGGGACGTGGCCGATTTGGAATGGGGTGAATGATTTCATAAAAATTAGGCTTCGGAGTCGTTGAGGACGGTTTTGTAGAGGGGAATGAGGTTTTTTAAGGCAGTTTCGAGTAGTTTGGCTTCGTGTTCGGTGAGATTTCCAGCGGTTTTGTTTTTCAGCATCCCCAGGGAATCGATCACGGATTTTGCGGCACGGAGATTCACGGATTTCTCCCCAGACACAGGATTGGGGATCTGACCGAGAAAAAGACCGGCGTTTTGGGCTTGGAGTAGGATAAACTCGTTGAAGCGAGGATCGGCCTCGGTAGGATTTGGCATGGGCTGAGAATTGGTCCCTAGGCGGCGGGAAGCAAGTTCGGAAAGTAACTAGATCAAAAATGCAATGCTTGACGTGGTTCGTGATGAATTCCTACCCTCCGCAAGTGATGGAGTCGCGGTGACACCATCCTATCTCAGATAAATCTTTAGCAAACTGTAACTGTGGACCTCCAAGAAATCCGAAATATTGTGGAATTGATGAATGAGCACGGGCTCACCGATTTCGACCTCTCCAAAAAAGATTTTCATCTCAAGCTCAAAAAAGGCCCCGATATGGAGGCATTGAGCGGACTGCTCGCCAGCATGCCACGTGTCGCTGCTCAAGCCGCACCAGTCGCTGCTGCTCCAGTCGCCGCTGCTGCTGCACCCGCTGCCGAGGGCGCGGAAATCACTTCTCCGATGGTAGGAACGTTCTACCGTAAACCCGCACCGGACGCACCGAACTTCGTTGAAGTCGGCTCCACGGTTTCCGAAGGTCAGACCCTTTGCATCATCGAGGCGATGAAAGTGATGAACGAAATCAAAGCCGAGCGCTCCGGCACGATCTGCGCGTTGGTTGCTACCGATGGAAATCCCGTGCAATACGGCGACGTTCTGTTCCGCATCAAATAATTTTCATCACCCAACGAAATGTTCAAACGAGTCTTGGTAGCAAACCGTGGCGAGATCGCCCTGCGAATCATTCGTGCTTGTCGCGAACTCGGAGTGGAATCCGTGGCCGTCTATTCCGAAGCGGATGTCGATTCCATGCACGTCCAACTCGCTGATGAAGCGGTATGCATCGGGCCGGGTCCTAGCAAGGACAGTTATCTCAAGCCGGACCGTATCATCGCTGCCGCCGAAATTACTGGAGCGGATGCGATTCATCCGGGCTACGGATTTCTATCGGAGAACGCCCGTTTCGCGGATATCTGTGAATCTTCCGGCATCGTTTTCATCGGACCTTCCGCTGAAGTCATTCGCATGATGGGTGACAAGGCCACCGCACGCGCCACGGCAGTCGCAAACGGCGTCCCTATCACTCCCGGTTCTGAAATTCTAACAGATTCCGATGAGGCTCTTGCGAAAGCGAAAGAGATTGGTTTTCCTGTGATGATTAAAGCCACAGCCGGTGGTGGTGGCCGCGGCATGCGCCCGTGTTTCAAAGAGGAGGAATTCAAATCCCTTTTCCAAGCTGCTTCCAACGAAGCGATGGCCTGCTTTAGCAATGGCGATTGCTACTTGGAAAAACTCGTGCTCAACCCGCACCACATCGAGTTCCAGATCATTGCGGACTCACACGGAAATTTCATTCATCTTGGCGAACGTGATTGCTCGATGCAACGCCGCAACCAAAAGATCATCGAAGAATGTCCTTCGCCTTTGATCTCCCCTGAAATGCGCGAGCGCATGGGCAAAGCATCGGTCGCTCTCATCAAGGCGATCAACTATCAGAACGCCGGAACCATCGAATACCTCGTCGATGAAGCGGGTGAAAATTTCTACTTCATGGAAATGAATACCCGGATTCAGGTCGAGCATCCCGTGACCGAAGAAGTCATGGGTTGCGAGCTCATCAAAGAGCAGATCCGTGTCGCAGCCGGCGAACCGCTCTCCCGCCACGTGCTACAATCCAGCCCTCGTGGTCACTCCATCGAGTGCCGTATCAACGCGGAAGATCCTTACAACAAGTTCATGCCAAGCCCCGGTACGATTTCGCTATGGTATGCTCCGGGTGGAAAAGGCGTGCGTGTCGATACTCACGTTTACTCCGGTTACTCCGTGCCGCCCTACTATGACTCGATGATCGCTAAGCTAATAGTCACCGGCGCGACGCGTGAAATCGCGATTGCTCGCATGAAGCGCGCGCTCGGCGAGTTCATGATCAAAGGCATCAAAACCACCATTCCGTTCCAACAAGAAATCTTAAATCACCCAGATTTCGAAAATGGAACCTATGACATCGGTTGGGTTGGACGTTTTCTCGAAGAAAAAGGTCTGTGAACCAAACTCAGCGAAGATCCAAACTCGCCCATGCCCGCCTCTACGGGATTGTCGATTTCGGTTACGTAGCTCCAAGTAACGTCGCGAATATCACGCAGCAACTTCTAACAGGTGGTGCGGATGTGATTCAGTTGCGCGCCAAGGGTGCGGAGATGGATCAGATCATCGAAGCCGCGAAACAAATTCTCCCGCTGTGTAAATCGGCTGGGATTCCTTTCATCCTAAACGATTTTCCAGAGCTCGCCGTCGAACTCGGCGCCGATGGGGTCCACATCGGTCAGGACGATGGATCTATCTACGACGTTCGTAGTATTATTGGCGCAGACATGCTGATCGGACGCTCCACCCACAGCCTCCAGCAAGCCCGCCAAGCCATGGCTGATGGCGCGGATTATATCGGCTTCGGCCCTTTGTTTCCGACCCCCACCAAAGCTGGCCGACCTGCCATCGGTCTGGAAGAAGTTGCAAACATGGAAGCTGAGGTCGGTCAATTTCTGCCTGCCTTCTGCATCGGTGGTATCAAGATGGAAAATCTAACGGAAGTTTTATCAGCCGGCGCGAGAAGGTGCGTGATTGTATCCCAGCTGCTCACGGCTGAAGATGTCACAAAATCCACCACCGAAGCCAAGATCGCGATTTCCTGAATCAAGGTAGCAACTATATTCCGCATAGTTGGTTTTTCGCCAATGTATTGAGACGTATCAGGAGTTTTCTCGCCACTGCGATGTAAGCGACTTTTGCCGGTTTGCCGCTTTCGCGCAGACGTTGGTAAAA
>JBILAN010000059.1:0-15107 GCA_044354135.1 Luteolibacter sp. | reverse complement strand
TCCAGTCGCTGCGCTCCCTCCGGTTTCGGTGGGTAGGCCAAGTCCGCTCGCGGTAAAATGAAGCGACAAGTCGCTATGGCGTTCCCACCTCCGCTTCCAGTCGCTGCGCTCCCTCCGGTTTCGGTGGGTAGGCCAAGTCCGCTTCGCGGTAAATTGTCTAACATTACATTTCCGTAGGGGTTTCCGTGAATGCTAGGAATTTGCTTTTTCACCTGGGCAAAGAATACACTGGAGAACCCCCAGAGAAGGTGAAAAGGGGATGCTTGGGTGAAAGCGGGTTGGTCACGTAGATTGGGGCAGATTTTAGTCAAATTTACCGATGAAACCCAAATAAATAGTCGATTTACTGATTCTAAAATATGCCAGGCACTTTATTTTTGTAAAATATGCCAGGCACTTTATTTTTGAACCTGAGATATATACTGCTTAGTCATACTCTCCACGTAGATATGACGCGATCACCCCTCTGCACAAAATCATTACAGCTAATTGGTTATAATCCTCGGATACGGTCGGCTCATAAATATCATACCCAAATTCACTTTGAGGATTTCTATCCCAATCGCATTCAACCACTAGCCCGTTATTGCATTCCATCTTGAGATGACTTAAGTCATCATCTTCTCTATCTGTGATTGTAGCCTTACCCGCTTCGACATTAACTATTACCACCTTTGGCCCGAATGGATTCAGGGTTGTAAAAGTCCCCGTGGGATCGAATCTAACAAGTAACAAAAATGCGACGATGCCAGCAATCACTATATATACCAATTTCCGATTCATGTTGTAAAAACAGCAAATAAATCAGAATCTATCAATGGTTTTTTAAGTCAGCTAGGTGAAGTCTCCCCGAAGAACCATTTTTTAGGTCGTCTCTCAAGTGTATTCTCCGCGCTAGGTGAAAAAGCAAATTCCTAGCATTCATTTAGATTTCCTGTTATCAATCAAGACCTGCTGTAAGAGTCCCCTGTAGCGGAACAGATTGAAATTAGATTTTCTGCTTAGGTCGATAGTAGGGGCAGGATTTTCTGATAATGGCGTGTGGCGGGACGCCACAGCTAGAATGGCAAAACGACTCGCAATCGTCCTCTCATATTTTCATCATTCACTCTTCTTCAGGGCTTCATCGATTTCGGCGCCTAGGAGGATGAGGAAGGCGGTGATGTAAAGCCAAAGCATGAGGATGACGATGGCGCCCAGAGAACTGTAGGCGCTGAGGTAGAATGTGTAGTTGCCGACATAGTAGGAAAACACGGCGGAAGCGACTAACCAGAGTAGGGTGACCACAATAGCTCCGGGGCTGATCCATTTCCAAGGGGCTTGTTGGCTGGAGGGTCCGAAGCGATAGATCAAGGCGAGCATGAACATGATGATGGTGAGTAGGAACGGCCATCTCAGTAGTGCTAGAACTTTTAGTGAGTATTCATCGCCCGGAAGCATGCGGGCGTAGACAGGAATGATGGCGATGAGGAAAATGGCTGATGCGATAACCAAGAGAAGTAAAACGGTTAGAACCAGCGAAGCGATCTGCAGACTGATAAATTTTCGTTTCTCGGATTGTCTGAAAACGATATTCAATCCTTGGATCAGTCCTCTCATGGCAAACGATCCAGCCCAGATGGCAATGATCAGACTGAGGATGGTTCCTAACCCGGCAGTTTTGTTATCACTCGCGACCATTCGCACTTGGGAGAGCATGATCTGATGGACTTCGTGCGGGAGAACGCCTGACTCATCCTGCAACTGGCGCTCAATTTCTAGCGGATCCGAGAGCCAACTATAAACCGAGAATAGGGCGGCGAGTCCCGGGAAGATCCCAAGCATGAGGAAGAACGCGACTCCGGCAGCTGCGATGGGTAGGTGATCTCTATCGATTGCTTTGCTGATTTTCTGGGCAAAGCTAAACCAACGTAGCCATCTCGGAGTTTTGGGCGATGGTGTGGAAGGTTGATCCATGGGTTGGGTGAGGTTTTAACATGGGATAGTTGAAGTCGATATGATTTTCTTGAGGTGTTATCTTTACTGGAGCGCGAGTCTATGACTCGCATGCCAATGCCGAGATAAAAATTCTGCTCATGGGATAGAGCTTTGACATCTTAGTCATGTGCGAGTCACAGACTCGCGGTCCCAGTCTGGCTTACGCTGCTCCATGGCCATTCCTCAGGGCTTAGGCATAGACCGGCATTTACTGGATTATTACGTATGTAGCTTCTGACATTTACCAGATGAACCGAGTCCCGGATGTAGCGGTCGTGATAGTCATGTGACCATAGGCTGCCTTGTCTGAGAAGGACTCGATTGATTTCTCGCGCACTATGAGTTTTCCAACTTTTCACGATTTCACCGATTTGGGTTCCGGCTGGACAGTGAATGAGTACATGCACGTGATTCGGCATGATGCACCATTCCAGCAAACGATAACGGTTTGCGTCAAAGTGAAGGAGTGCATTTTGAACTATATCTGCGCAAGTTGGATTGTGTAGAAGACAAGAGCCGTGTCCCGCATCTTCAAACTTGGCTATCCTGTTGTGCAGAATTTTTTCCGACTCTGATTTATCTTTTGATGCGACATTTTCTAATTCCTGTTTCCATCTATCAATCACCTTTTTGGGTAATGAGTCATTAAGGCGGAAGGTGATAGATTGGATGATATCGGGAGTATCGAGGTGGGGAAGGTAGCCGCGTGAGTGCCAGCCTTTGTGATTGTGTGGCTTCTGCATGATTGGGGGGACTGGGACCGCGAGTCTGTGACTCGCTGGTTGATGAGGGGGAATATGGATTATTTCATGATGCTTACTTGCTATTCATGTGGGTGCGAGTCACAGACTCGCGATCCCAGTGGAAACTATCTATATTCCAGCCCATTAATCGTTTTTAGAAGTTTCAGGATATTCTGATGTGCTGCATCCACTTCATTGGCTTTCAGGGTGCGATCTGCGGCGCGGTAGTTGAAGCGGTAAGCGATGGATTTGCGATCTGCGGCGATTTTTTGGCCGGATGGATCGGTGAAGAGGTCGAAGCATTCGTAGGAAATGAGCAACGGCTCGTTGGATTTTTCCAGAACGGCTTCGATTTCGGCGTTCGGAGTGCCGATCGAAAGTTCCATCGCTGCATCGCGGGTGGATCCGGGGAATTGCGGGAGGTCTTCGACCTGGGATTTGTTAGAAATGAGTTTTCGGAGTTTTGCCAGATCAAATTCCGCAACGAAAACTGGGGAGATGAAATCCAAAGTGCGTTCGCGTGATGGAAGCAATCTAGCAAAGACACCGATGTTTTGGTCTCCTGCTTTGATTTCCGCTCCGAGTGCGAAATTCTCGCGGTCTTTAGGTTTGAGGGAAATGGTTTGGTTTGGAAGCAGGGCAGAGAGGATGGCTTTTGCATCGTAGAGATCAGCGGCGCGATCTTTGTTAGACCATGAGGCGGGATCGGCATTTCCTGAAATGAGAATGGCAAGGCTGTCGCTTTCCTGATCGACGGCTTTGCCGCCGCCCGCGTTGCGGAAGACGCGACCCATCTCGAAGAGTCGGATGGATTTCGCCTGTTGGCGGGCGTTGCGTTCCGCGGATGAGACTAGGCCAGGAACGATGGATGGGCGCATGATCGCGTGATCCTCGCTGAGTGGAGATTTGACGCGAATGAGGTCGCCTTCTTGGAGCGGGCGGAGTGGAAGAATATCCGGGAGTTGCGCTTCGGAAATGAGTTTGATGGTCTGGCACTCATAAAGACCAAGCGCGGCGAGACGGCGGCGCAGGATCATATCTGCATCATATGCGGCATCGACATCACTGGTAGGAACGAGTGTGGCGCGGAAACGGGATGGCACATTCGCGAGGCCGTGGACGCGGGTGATTTCCTCTGCGAGGTCGATGTGACGGGTGAGATCCTGGCGGAAAGATGGGATCTGCCAAGTGCCGTCGGATTGTTTGTTGAGACCTAGGCGGGTGAGGATTTCTTCGGCGGCTTCGGTTGAAATGGAATTTCCTAGAAGGTGGTGGAGTTTGGTTAGATCGAGGGAGACGGGAGCGGTCACTGGAGGGATTTGACCTGCGGCTTGGGTGATGCAGCTGTTCGGAGAACGGCTCTCCACTAGACTGATGGCTAAAGCGGCGGCGGGGAGTACGCCTTGTGGGTCGATTCCACGTTCGTAGCGGTAGGAGGAATCCGATGAAAGGGCGGTGCGGCGCGAGGTGCGGCGGATGCCTGATGGAGTGAAGTAGGCGGATTCGAGGATGATGGAAGTGGTGGATTCGGTGACGCCGCTATCGAGTCCGCCCATCACACCGGCGAGGGCGAGGGCGGTGCCGGATTCGTCAGAGATGAGGAGATCCTCGCTTGTTAGAACGTGAACCGATTCATCCAGGGCTTTGAAGGTCTCGCCGTCTTTCGCTTGGCGGATGACGATGGCCCCGGAGACTTTCGCGGCATCGAAGGCGTGTAAAGGTTGTCCGGTTTCGTGGAGGACGTAGTTGGTGATATCGACGATGTTGTTGATCGGGCGCAGGCCGATGGAGGTGAGGCGTTGCTTGAGCCATTCCGGGCTTTCGGTGACCGTGAGATTGTCGATGCGGGTTGCGGCGTAGAACGGGCAGGCGGCGGTGGCTTCGAGTTTGATGAAGTCAGTTGCGGCAGGAATTAAAGATGCGGGCGAGGCGCCCGCGTTCCCATTGATCAGAGGTGTTTTGATTAGGGTTGCGAGCTCGCGCGCCATGCCGGCGTGTGAGAGGAGGTCGGGACGGTTGGGAGTGACTTCGAGTTCTAACAGAGTATCGGAATCAAAGAGGTTTTTTACGGGAACGCCGATGGGTGAGTCCTCGGGTAAAATAAGCAGGCCGTCTTCACCTTTTGGAAGTCCGATTTCCTCGGCAGCGGCGAGCATACCTTTGGATTCGACTCCGCGCATTTTGGTTTCACCGATGGTGAAGCCTGCGGGGAGTTGTGCGCCGGGGAGGCAGCAAGGAACTTTGTCTCCAATTTTGTAGTTTTTCGCACCGCAAACAATCTGGCGGAGATGACCTTCGCCGGCGTCGACTTGGGTGACTTTGAGTTTATCTGCATCCGGGTGCTGAACGGCTTCTTTGATTTCCGCGACCACGATTTTATCCGAGGCGATGCCTTTGGTGATAATGCCCTCGACTTCTACGCCAGCGAACGTGAAAAGATCGGAAATTTCCGAGATGGATTTTCCGGAAAGGTCAAGGTGGGTGGAGAGCCAGTTAAGTGAGATGTTCATAGTCTTGGGGTCTGGATAGAAGATAGGAGATTGAGGATTGTGGATGGAAGAATTGGCTTAAGCACGATCTTCGTTGTGGTGGAGGTCTACACCTTTGGTGAACTGGTAGATGGAACGTGAGAGATGAGTAAGTTGCTCGCTAAGAGAAGAGAAAAGTTCTGGATTAGTGAGAGATTCGGTTTCTTGAAGAGTTTCAAGATGATCGATGGTTTCGAGCGCTGAAGCGTAAGAAAAGTCTAGGAAGCGTATGTATTCAGCTTTGTGGCGGCGGCGACCAAATCCCTCAACGATGTTCGATTTTACGGATTTAATACTGCGGCGTATTTGTGAGCCTTCTTCATACATCTCAAATTTGGGAAGATGTTTCAGAGTCATCTTATGGATCGCAATCGTCAAATCTCTGGCGTCTTGCCAGATTCTTAACTTCTTATATCCAAACGGTTCCGAATTCATTGTCTTCAATCTTTAATCCACAATCATCAATCTCCGATCTCGAAGTTACGCGAACTGCTTGAGGAAGCGTTTGTCGTTTTCGATGAGGAGGCGGATGTCTTTGATACCCCAGCGGATCATAGCGAGGCGGTCTAGGCCCATGCCGAAGGCGAAGCCGGTAATTTTTTCAGGGTCGAGGGCGTTGTCCTTGCGGGTGGCGTTGATGGATTCGAAGACGGCGGGATCGACCATGCCGCAGCCAGCGACTTCGATCCAACGTGGCTCTTGGCCTTTCACTTGGAGTTTCACATCGATTTCAAACGAAGGCTCGGTGAAGGGGAAGAAGTGCGGGCGGAAGCGGACTTCGGTGGAGGTTCCGAACATTTCACGGAAGAAATATTCAAGAGTGCCTTTGAGATCGGGGAGAGTGACGTCGGTATCGACGAAGAGACCCTCGAGTTGGTTGAAGACCGAGAGGTGAGTGGCATCGATTTCGTCGCGGCGGTAGGCTGAGCCGGGAGCGATGATGCGGATAGGCGGAGTGGATTTTTCCATGGTCCGGATTTGGACGCTGGAGGTATGAGTGCGGAGAAGTTTTCCGGAGTTGAAATAGAACGTATCTTTTTCATTTCGCGCGGGGTGATCGGCGGTAGTGTTGAGAGCATCGAAGCAATGGTATTCGTCTTCGATTTCCGGGCCATCGGCGAGGGCAAAGCCCATGCGGCGGAGAATTTGGATCGCCTCATCACGGATCAGGGTGAGAGGATGAAGGCCGCCTGTGGAAAGGGAGCGGGCGGGAAGAGTGAGATCGATTCCGGAGAGGGCTGCGCGGTCGGCGATTTCCTGGATGGCGGCTTGTTTGATTTCCAGCGCCGTAGTGATTGCGGTACGAGCGGTGTTAAGTGATTGACCGAAGGCAGCCTTTTGCTCGTTGGGGACATCTTTGATCAAAGCGCCTGCGAGTGTGAGGGTGCCCTTTTTACCGAGAACGGCGACACGGGCATCATCTAGCGAGCGCGCATCGTTGGCGGCGGCGATCAGTTCGAGGGCGGAAGATTGGATGTTGGCGATTTGCACGTTCATGGGCGGCCAAGGGGATAGCTGAGAGGAGCCTTCGGGGCAAGAGTTTGCTGATGTCTGAATTTTTTTCACCGCGGAGACGCAGAGGTCGCGGAGGGGCGCAGAGCTGGGGTTAGCAAAAAGAGAGTCTTTTGCTGGAGAATAAATAGGTCTTATAGGTCCTATAGGAGTTATTTTCCTATAGAGTCACCTCGGTGCCGATGCCGCCATCGGTGAAGATTTCTAATAGCAGCGCGTGAGGAAGTCTGCCATCGACAAAGTGGACTTTGCGGACTCCGGCTTTCAACGCGTCGATAGCGGAATGGATTTTGGGAATCATTCCGCCGGAGATCGTGCCGTCTGCGATGAGGGCGTTTGCGGTTTCGACGTTGATGGATTGGATCAGCGAGGAAGGATCTTTGGGATCCAGGAGTAAGCCTGGGACGTCTGAGAGATAAACGAGTTTTGAAACACGCAAATCTTTCGCAAGGGCTGCGGCGGCAAGGTCGGCATTGATGTTGAGCGCCTTGCCCGTGGCGATTTCGGAAGCCAGAGGCGAAATAACAGGAACGATTCCGGCTTTGTGGGCGGTGTCCATGTTATCGAGTTGGCAGCCGATCACTTCGCCAACGCGGCCGAGGTCGACAGGTTTGCCGTCTTTGTCGTAAGATTTAATTTTTTCGCCGAGGAAGATATCGGTTCCGGGAATGCCGATGGCTTTGCCTCCGAAGTCCCGAATCATGCGCACTAGGCTGGGATTGATTTCGTTAGAAAGGACACGCGAAACGATATCGATCGCCTCCTCGCTGGTGTAGCGGAGGCCGTTGATGAATTTCGCTTCGATGCCTGATTGTTCCATCGCAGCGGAGATTGCTTTTCCTCCGCCGTGCACGACGACGGGATTGATGCCGGCGACTTCTAGGAACGTGATGTCGCGCATGACGTTGGCAACGAGTTCGGGATCTTCCATTGCGGAGCCGCCCATTTTGATGAGAATGGTTTTCGAGCGAAAGGCCTGGAGGTAGGGCAGGGCTTCGATCAGAGCGTCGGCTTTTTCGGCGGGATTCATATTCAGAGGCAGAAGACTATGAGACAGAAGACACAAGACAACAATGATTTTACCAGGGCAAATGGAATCGTCCGCGGCGGTATTGGTTGGTTTTACGACGGGTGAAAAAGATCGCGACGGTGAGTGATGCTAGGATTGGAAGAGTGGGTATCCAGGTAGCGGTGAGATGGACGATGAGGAAATGAAGGACAAAGATGACTGCGCTCAATGCGAGGAGCGGCATGCGAGCGTCACGGCCGGGGCAGAAGTTTTGGATGCCGAAAATTAAGCAGAGCATGGCAGCGATGAAAAGGATTTCGATGTCTTTGGTGAGGGTGGAATAATATTTGATGGAAAATCCGTTAGATGAGTTGGCAAAAAGGGTGATGGTTTGGATAAGTGAATTGGAATAATCGATCGCAGCTAGATCTTGTGCGGAGTGGGTGTTGCGAATGACGATGGGTTTGAAAGTGTTTTTACGAAACGTTTCCTCTGTGGCATCGACTAAATTCTCAACGGGAAGCGGGGTGGTTTTGATGGTTTTGAAGGATTCAGGAAAAAGGCTGAGTCGACCGTAATTGTCGATGGGGATGTAGTAAGATTTTTTTCCGAGATGGATGTGACGACCTATATGGATTTGGATGGAGGACGTTGGGATGTTCAGATGGTTGAGTGCGGCAAGAAGATGAAAAGATAGAACTACGCGATCATCCCAGATGGCGATGAGAGGGTAGGAATCCTGATCGGGTTCGGATTCGAGTGCTGTGAATCCTGCGAATGAATTTTTATTTCCTAACAGGACATCTGGAATCGGGATCCGGTTTACGATGGGGACAAGAGCGGTGTTGCCGTGGAGTTGGGAGAGAGGAATGGAAGCGCGGCGGAAGGCGGGAGGGATGGGAGATGGGACTGAGCCTCTGGATAATGGAGCGGCGGTGATGAGGTTTGGAATCGTATCGAGCTGTTGATCCAAAGTAGCCAGAGGAATGGCTTCGGTTTCGGTCCATGTCAGCGGGGTTCCGATCGCGATGGAGTCCTGATGAAGGCGGGTTAAATTTTTGAGAATGATGGCGTAATCTACAGGGGAAGGCGGGGAAGATTGGAAGATTTGGTTCGGATCATCGGTGATGGTGATGTCGATGGGTTGGCTGATTTTTTTGAAATTGATTTGTTTGGATGTTTTGTGGGCGTAGGGTTTTTCAGGTGAGCCGTCACCATCGATGGTGGATTGAGTTCCAGTAAAGGGGATGGTTGTGAAGAGAAAAGCGTAGCGTTCCACGGCGGTTCCCGGGGCTAGCCAACAAGCCAATCCGCCTGCGATGGAGGCGCATAAGATGCTGGCGTAACGGCGAGGTATCATGAAGAGATGGTTGTGAGTTGTTAGGAAATGGCTTGGAGTATGCTTTTGGTGACATCATCCGTGCTTCCATTCGCGTCGATGATTTTGGCGAAGGGTTCATCTTTCAATGATAGAAAAATTTCTCTGCAGCGGTTGAGACTGGCGCGTTGTTCAAATTCGTTTGCAGTATCGCCACGTGAGCCAATGCGAGTGAGTGCGGTATCGACATCGAGGTCGAGGATGAGCAGGAGATCGGGAATGGGAGCAAAGGCTTCGTTGTCTTTGCGAATTTGGATGGGATCGAAACCACGTGCGCCTTGGTATGCCATCGTGGAGAAGTAGTAGCGATCCAAGATCACGACATGTCCTGCGGCGAGGGAAGGTTGGATGAGTTCTTCAACGTGTTGTTTGCGATCATTGTAGAACGCTTGGAGTTCTTCATCGGGTGCCAGCCTACCTGTTTCCGCGGATTTGCGGAGCAGGGTTCCCCATGGTCCATCGGTCGGTTCGCGGGATAAGGTGACTGTTTTTCCAAAAGCTCTGAAATGCTCGGCGAGGCGTTTGGACTGGGTGGATTTCCCTGTGCCGTCTATTCCTTCGATAACGATAAACATGATGAGTGAATTGTTAGAGATAACGGGCGGAGAGATGTTTCAGGTAGTCCCTGGTCTCTGGTGCGCGTCCAGTTGCGAGTTTCATCAGGTCCACAGGATCGTGAATCGATCCGTGGCGATGGATGTTTTCATGCAGCCATTTGAGCAAGGGTGAGTAGTCGGCATTGTCGTTGGCGGATTTGATTTTCGGATCAGAAATGGCGGTTTGGAAAAGTTGAGCGGCATTGATGTTGCCGAGCGTGTAAGTGGGGAAGTAGCCGATTCCTCCGAATGACCAATGGACATCTTGGAGGCAACCGTGGGCGTCGTCTTTGGGGATGAAGCCGAAGGATTTTTTGAATAGTTCGTTCCATGTTGCGGGAACGTCTTTGACGGAGATTTCTTTTTTCAGCAGCATGCGTTCGATTTGGAAACGCAGGATGATGTGTAGATCGTAAGTGGCTTCATCGGCCTCGACGCGGATTTCCGAGAGTTCGGTTCGATGGATGAAGTGCATGAATTTCTCCAACGGAAATTCCTCGAGTTGCGGGAAATATTGGATGGCGATGGGGTAGAATTTTTTCCAAAACGTGGGTGATCGGCCGACTTGGTTTTCCCAGAGGCGGGATTGGGATTCATGGATACCGAGAGAGACGGCAGTGCCAGAAGGAAGTCCGTAGTCATCATGTGGAAGTCCTTGTTCGTAGAGGCCGTGTCCGACTTCATGCATGATGCCGAAGAGGGACGATGTGAAATCTTGAAGATTGTAGCGGGTGGTGATGCGGATATCCTGAGGGCCAAGGCCGGTGCAGAAGGGGTGTGCGGTGGTGTCGATGCGGCCTGCGCGGAAATCAAAACCGATTTCAGCCGCGACGACTGCGTTGAAATCCTGTTGGGCGCTGAGCGGAAAGATGATGGAAGGTAGGGCGGGTTTGAGGGATTTTGATTTTTCAACCGCTGCCGCAGAAATGGGTGCTAGGTGATTGCGCAATGTATCGAAAAGATCCGCGATGCTTTGGGTGGATGTTTTTCGCTCATAACCTTCTAATAAGGCGCTGTAAGGTTCATCGGAGTAACCCCAGAGATCGGCTTTTTGTAGAGCGATATCAACGAGGTTTTCTAGGTGTGGGGAGAAGGTTGAGAAGTCGGATTGTTTGCGTGCGTGGATCCAGGCGTGGTGTGCGGCGGATTGGGTTGATGATTCGCGGGCGACGAGTTCGGTGGGGATTTTCGTGGCACGATCGGAGATGCGGCGAAGCTCGCGGAGGTTTGCAGAGTGGATAGTTTTTTTGCCTTTATCCTTGGCTTCGGCTTTGGCGAGGGCGTTGAGGTAGGACTTGGAAGTGGAAAGTTTGTGGGCGAGAGTGGCGAGGTAGGCGAGTTGCTTGGAGCGGTAATCAGCCGAATTTCCGGGCAGATAAGTTTCCTGATCCCATGAGAGCAGGGAGTTGATTTTCTCAATGAGAGTGATCTCGCGAACTCGATCGAAGAGTTTCATGGGTGGGAGGATGAACGATGGAGGGAAAAGGTCGAAGTTTTTTGATAAAGAAAAAGCCGGGCAGCTCCGATGGATCGGGGTGCCCGGCTATGGATAGGATCGGCGACCGAAGATCGCCGCTACGGTTACATCATGCCGCCCATGCCGCCGTGGTCATGACCGTGTCCGCCTGCACCGGCTGCTTCCTTTTCTGGAAGGTCGGTGATGAGGGCTTCGGTGGTGAGAAGCAGTCCAGCGATGGAAGCTGCGTTCTGGAGTGCGGAGCGAGTGACTTTGGTTGGGTCAACTACACCGGATTTGATGAGGTCTTCGAATTTATCAGTTGCGACGTTGTAGCCTTCGCCACCTTTGCCGTTTTTGACTTTTTCGACAACCAATGCGCCTTCGCGACCTGCGTTAGCGACGAGCTGGCGAAGCGGAGCTTCGACGGCACGAGCAACGATGCCTGCGCCAGTGAGTTCGTCACCTGTGAGGCCGAGATCACCGAGAGCTGCTTGAGCGCGGATGAGAGCTGTGCCACCGCCTGGGACGATGCCTTCTTCCACCGCTGCGCGAGTGGCGTGAAGGGCGTCTTCGACGCGCATTTTCTTCTCTTTCATCTCGGTTTCGGTGGCAGCACCGACGTTGATGACGGCGACCCCGCCTGCGAGTTTCGCGAGGCGCTCTTGGAGTTTCTCAGAATCGTAATCGCTGGTGGTTTCTTCGATTTGACGACGGATTTGGTTCACTCGGCCGGTGATGGCTTCGGAAGTGCCGCCACCTTCAACGATGACAGTGGAATCTTTGCTGATCGTGATGCGTTTGGCTTGGCCAAGGTCGCTAAGTTCAACGGACTCCAGTTTGATGCCAAGGTCTTCGGTGATCACGCGGCCACCGGTGAGGATGGCGATGTCTTCGAGCATGGCTTTGCGGCGATCGCCGAAACCAGGAGCTTTGACAGCAGCGATGTTGAGGATACCGCGGAGCTTGTTGACCACGAGAGTCGCGAGGGCTTCGCCTTCGACGTCTTCCGCGATGATGATGAGCGGCTTGCCGGACTTAGCGACTTTCTCAAGCAGAGGAAGCATGTCTTTGAGCGAGCTGATTTTTTTCTCGTGGATGAGGATCAGTGCGCTTTCGAAACTGGCTTCCATGGATTCTGGATCGGTGACGAAGTAAGGGCTGAGGTAGCCTTTGTCGAACTGCATGCCTTCGACGACGTCGAGGGTGGTTTCGATGCCTTTGGCTTCTTCAACGGTGATGGTTCCGTCTTTGCCGACTTTGTCCATGGCCTCAGCGATGATGCCACCGATTTCGGTGTCCCAGTTAGCGGAGACAGTTGCGACTTGGGCGATTTCCTTGGTGTCGGAGACTTTCTTGGAAATAACTTTAAGTTGAGCAACGATGGCCTCGGTGGCTTTCATGATGCCGCGTTGAAGCGAGATCGGGTTGGCACCTGCGGTGACGTTGCGGAGGCCTTCTTTGTAGATGGCTTCTGCGAGGACGGTAGCGGTAGTGGTTCCGTCACCAGCGATGTCGGAAGTTTTGGAAGAAACTTCGCGGATGAGTTGGGCTCCCATGTTTTCGTAAGGGCACTCGAGCTCGATTTCTTTCGCAACCGACACACCGTCTTTGGTGATGGTTGGAGAACCGAATTTTTTGTCGAGGATGACGTTACGACCTGCTGGTCCGAGGGTTGCCTTGACGGCACGTGCGAGTTTTTCAACACCGCGCAGGAGTGCCTGGCGTGCTGCTTCGTCGAATACTAATTGTTTGGCCATAGTGGTAATTTATATTTGTTAGATTTTTCTGATTGGACGGATCTGACGGATTGGTCAGATCTTGTTGAAATTAGCTGAGAATTCCGAGGATGTCGGATTCTGAGATGATGAGGACTTCTTGTCCGTCGACTTTGACCTCGGTTCCGCCGTATTTGGAGATCAGGACTTTATCGCCGACTTTGACGGAGAACTCGATGGTTTTGCCATTTTCGTCTTTACCGCCGGTGCCGATGCTTAGGACTTCAGCTTCCTGGGGTTTTTCTTTAGCGGTGTCTGGAAGTACGATTCCGCCAGCGCTGACGGCATCTGCTTCTAGGCGTTTAACGAGGACACGTTGTCCGAGTGGTTTGATGTTAGCCATATGTGTTATCTGGTTTATTGGTTGCTGTTTGGTTTGAGAAGCCACTATCCGAATTTTCGGGAGTGGAAATTTTTTGTTAGTGAGGTGGCGGATTGTATCCGCCATGCCTGTGTTTTTGATTCAGTTGGTTTGGCTGGGCGGATAAAATCCGCCGCGACGTTTTTATTAATCTACGACTTCTGCATCGACGACTTTGCCTTTGGCTTTTTTCGGCTCAGAGGATTCGGATGATTCAGCTGGTTCGACATCTGGGTTAGCGCCCATGGATGAGCCGGCTTGTTGGGCGGCATCAGCGAGGGCTTGGAGTTGGCTTTCGAGGTCGGCGGTGGCGGATTTGATTTTATCGACATCGTCGCTGGTGATGGCGTCGCGGACGGCTTTGACTTTTTCTTCGAGAGAAGTTTTCAGTTCGGCAGGAGCTTTGTCGCCAAGTTCGCCGAGTTGCTTCTCGACGGAGAAAGCGAGGTTTTCGGCCTTGTTGACGGTATCGACTTTTTCGACGCGTTTGCGGTCTTCCTCAGCGTGTGCCTCGGCGTCTTGTTTGGCTTTTTCGATTTCGTCTTTCGAGAGACCGGAGGAACCTTGGATGGAAATTTTCTGCTCTTTGCCAGATTGTTTGTCCTTGGCGGAGACATGGAGAATACCGTTGGCGTCGATGTCGAAGGTGACTTCGATTTGTGGTTCACCACGGCGTGCTGGGGAGATGCCATCGAGTTTGAAGTTACCTAACAATTTGTTGTCGATGAACATCGGGCGCTCTCCTTGGGAGATGCGGATGTCAACGGCAGGTTGGTTATCGGAAGCTGTGGAGAAGACTTGAGATTTCTTCGCTGGGATGGTGGTGTTACGCTCGATCATCGGAGTGGCGCGTGAGCCTTCGGTCTCGATGGAGAGCGTGAGCGGTGTGACGTCGAGAAGGAGGACGTCTTTGACATCGCCGCGGAGAACGCCGCCTTGGATGGCTGCCCCGATGGCGACGACTTCGTCTGGGTTGACGCCTTGGTGAGGAGTTTGGCCAGCGAGTTCACGAGCGATCTCGACGACTTTCGGCATACGGGTCATGCCGCCGACGAGAACGAGTTCGTCGATGTCGGAAGCGGAGACGCCGGCTTCCTTGAGGCAGTCTCTAACAGGTTTCTTGGTGCGCTCGAAAAGTTTGTCGGTGAGTTGTTCGAGTTTGGCGCGTGAGAGCGTGAGCTGGATGTGTTTCGGGCCAGTCGCGTCTGCGGTGATGAAGGGAAGGTTGATGTCGTAGGACTGGCTGGAAGAGAGAGCGATTTTGGCTTTCTCGGCTTCTTCTTTGATGCGCTGAAGGGCGTCGGGTTGGCCGGAGAGATCGATGCTTTGGTCTTTCTTGAATTCGCCAACGATGTATTCGATGAGGGCGTTGTCCCAGTCGTCACCACCGAGTTGGGTGTCGCCATCGGTTGCGAGAACTTCGAAGACACCATCACCGATTTCGAGGACGGAGATATCGAATGTTCCACCACCTAGGTCGTATACGGCGATTTTTTCATCGGATTTTTTGTCAAGACCGTAGGCGAGAGCTGCAGCGGTTGGTTCGTTGATGATGCGGAGAACTTCGAGACCGGCGATTTCACCAGCCGCCTTGGTGGCGTTACGCTGGGAATCGTTGAAATAAGCAGGAACCGTGATGACTGCCTGAGTGACTTTTTCACCGAGCTTGGCTTCAGCATCGGCTTTGAGTTTACCGAGAACCATGCCTGCAATTTCTTGCGGGGAGTAGGTTTTGGTTTCGCCAGCCACTTCGACTTGGATATGGGCGT
>JBILAN010000127.1:0-4657 GCA_044354135.1 Luteolibacter sp. | reverse complement strand
CTCCCGGCGACTACCGTATCCTCACACCTAAAGACACCATTGGCATTCTCAAGCTTGGCGGCACGATTCTTGGATCAACCAACAAAGGCCACTTCGCCGCCAAGATAGGCACTGGTAAGGTCGCTGAAGTCCCCAAGGATATCATCGATAGCGCCCGCCAAACCATCGACCAACTTAACATCGAAGCCCTCATCATCGTCGGCGGCGATGGCTCTCTTACAACGGGTCTGCAACTGTATCACCTCGGTTGGCCCATCATTGGCGTTCCCAAAACCATTGATAACGACCTTTCCGCCACCGCCATGACCTTCGGCTTCGATAGCGCAGTCACCACGGTGGTCGATGCTTTAGACCGACTCAACACCACCGCCGAGTCCCACAAACGCATCATGGTTCTGGAAGTCATGGGACGCCATGCTGGATGGATTGCCCTCTGGGGCGGCATCGCAGGTGGCGCAAACGTCATTCTGCTTCCGGAAATAGCATTCTCCCTAGAAAAAATTGCAGATTTCATCAAAAAACGCACCGCTCAGGGTCAGCACGCCACCCTCGTCGTCGTCGCCGAAGGCGCGAAAATGCCCGACGGAGATCTCGTCACCCTTGATAATAACTGCTCAGGTGAAGTCAGACTCGGCGGAATCGGTGAACAAGTTGCCAAACGACTCCAAGATCTAACAAATAAAGAGACTCGTGCCACTACCCTAGGCCACCTCCAACGCGGTGGCGCACCTACAGCACTTGACCGCATCCTTGGCATGCGTTTTGGCGTCATGGCCGTCAATCTCGCTAAACAAAAGGCCTTCGGTCGGATGGTTTCTTATCAAGCCTACCATGTCGATTCCGTGACCATCGAAGAAGCCGTCAATAAACTCCGCTTAGTCGACCCCGAAGGCGAGGTCGTCCAGGCCGCCCGAGCCATCGGCATCTGCATGGGGGATTCATAAAGAGTCCAGAGTCCAGAGTCCAGAGTCCAGAGTCCAGAGTCCAGAGTCCAGAGCCCAGAGCCCAGAGCCCAGAGACCAGAGTCCGAGTCTTGAGATTTGAAACTTGAAATTTGAAATTTCAAAAACCGTCCTTGCCGTCCCATGGTCTCTCCCATAAGTTCGCGCAACCTATTCTATTTGCGTGTCATTTCCTGCCTCTAAACCTCACATCATCGGCATCCTTCCGGCTCGCTGGGGCTCCACCCGCTTCCCCGGTAAGCCCCTTCATCTCATCGCAGGAAAACCTCTCATCCAACACGTATGGGAACGTTGCAAACTCGCCACGAAACTTTCCGAAATCATCATCGCTACTGATGACGAACGCATCGCCCAAGCCGTCGCATCATTCGGCGGCAAAGCGGTGATGACCTCGCCTGATCACCCAACTGGAACCGACCGCTTGGCCGAGGCCATCCAACAAATTCCGCACGCCACTCACGTTCTCAACATTCAAGGTGATGAACCCCTCATCGATCCCGAACTGATTGATGAACTTGCCGCTGCCCTCTGCAACGATCCAACCTTGGACATGGTCACCGCCGCCAATCCTCTCGATCCGAAAGATCCGGCCGTCGCCGATCCCAATGTTGTCAAAGTCGTTCTCAAACTCAACGGCAGCGCCCTCTACTTTTCCCGCTTCCCCCTGCCTTTTTTCCGCAACGCCGTGGAAAACCTCCAGGTTCTCCGCCACAAAGGCATCTACGGCTATCGCCGCGATTTCCTCGAAACCTTCGTCACCTGGCCGCCGTCCCCACTCGAACAGGCAGAATCCCTCGAACAACTCCGCGCCCTCGAAAACGGCGCCAACATCAAAGTTCTTCTAACAACCGACACCTCACCTGGCGTAGACACCCCAGAACAAGCCCTCGAAATCGAACGCATTCTATCATCAGCAACTCACTAACTCTGTCTCAAACATCAACTACCTGTAGCATCTAACACTTATTGATACGTCATCCAACTTGAAGTTTGAATGATCTGTGAGCACTAGCGAACTAACTTAATCAACGAAGTCTTTTCTCATAGCCGTAAGGCAAACTTAAAATTTGAAATTTATGAAATACATCTTTGTCACCGGCGGCGTGGTCTCCTCTCTGGGAAAAGGTCTTGCCGCAGCATCTATCGGAACCCTCCTCGAAGCTCGCGGCCTGAAAACCCTGATGCAGAAATTCGATCCGTATCTCAACGTCGACCCCGGCACGATGTCACCCTACCAACACGGTGAGGTCTATGTGTTAGATGACGGCGCGGAAACCGACCTCGACCTCGGTCACTACGAACGATTCACCTCCGGAGTGCTTTCCCAAATGAACAACCTTACCTCCGGTCAGGTATTCGATTCCGTGATCAAAAAGGAACGCCGAGGAGAATACCTCGGAAAAACCGTGCAGTTCATTCCTCACGTCACCGATGAAATCAAAGACCGCATGCACACGGTCACCAAAAACAACCCCGACGTCGACGTCCTCATCACCGAAATCGGCGGCACGGTTGGAGACATGGAAGGACTGCTTTTCATTGAAGCCTTGCGTCAGTTCGCTTTAGAAGTCGGCAAAGATAACGTCTGCTTCATCCACGTCACTCTCCTCCCTTACATCAAAGCTGCTGGTGAAGTTAAAACCAAACCCACTCAGCAATCCGTCGCTAAACTCCGCGAACTCGGTATCCAGCCAGACATTATCATCTGCCGCACCGAGGCCGATCTCGATGAAGACAACCGCCGTAAGATCGCCATGTTTTGCAACGTCGAGAAAAAGAACGTTGTCGCCTTCCGCGATGTCGATCACACGATTTACGAATGCCCGCTCGACCTTCGCAGGGATAAGATCGACCGACTCGTTGTCGATAAAATCGGCCTAGGTCACACACCTTCTCCCAAACTCGAAGAATGGGAAAAATTCGTTCAGCGCGTCATTCATCCGAAACACAAGGTCACCATCGCGGTCGCCGGGAAATACATCGAACTGCAGGACGCTTATAAATCCATTTACGAATCGCTCATTCACGCAGGCGCATTTCACGACACCAAAGTGCAGATCGTCCGTGTCGAAGCAGAAGCCATCGAAGATCAAGGCGCAAAAGCCGTCATCGGCGATGTCGATGGTATTCTCGTTCCGGGTGGTTTCGGAGATCGCGGCATCGAAGGAAAAATTCTCGCCGCGCAATACGCCCGCGAAAACAAGATTCCATACTTCGGTATCTGCCTAGGCATGCAAATCGCCACCATCGAATATGCACGTAACAAATGTGGACTCAAAGGAGCAAACTCGACTGAGTTTGATAAAAACACTCCACATCCCGTCATCTGCCTTCAAGAAGAACAAAAAGGTGTCACCAATATGGGTGCAACCATGCGCCTTGGCTCATGCGAATCCATCCTCTTCGCCGGAACGAAAGCAGCTGATCTCTACGGCAATGTTGATCGCATCAAGGAGCGTCATCGTCATCGCTACGAAGTGAATTCGGATTACCAAGATAGACTTCAAGAAGGCGGACTTGTCATCTCATCCGTCTCGGCCAACGAAGGTTTGGTTGAAATTGTCGAACTCCCAGATCATCCTTTCTACATCGGTGCCCAGTTCCATCCAGAATTCCTCTCGAAACCAAATCATCCGCATCCCCTTTTCTCCGGCTTCGTCGCCGCAGCTTTGAAAAAGGCTACGGATTAAGCAAAGGATAGGAACCGCGATTTTCAATCGCGACTGCAACCGATGAAAAGAGGAGCTGCCGTGTCCTCACGGCATGAGACTGGACGATGTCTGACCGTTCGATTTAACAAGGAGGGTGATTCACCCTCAGACCTCAGGGGGTGTGACACCCCGCTCCTGATTTACTTACGAGGTCGCGATTAGAAATCGCGGGTCCTTTCCTGCCACTGCGCCTGAATGCCCTCCGGCGTTTTAAATTCAGGCCCTAACACAAACAAAGCTGTCGCCCATGCATCGGCGGTGGCACAGTCGTTGGCGTAAACCGTTACTGAAGATGGCGGACGAATAATCGGAGTTCCGGTTTTTGGATCGATAATGTGACTTGCTAGTCCACCAGACGCCGGCGTGAACTGACGATAGTTTCCACTCGTCGCCATGGCGCGCGCGCGCAACTTGATGGTTCTCGCAATCGTTTGCGTCGCCGGATCCGGAGCTTCAATGGCGACTTCCCATTCCCCGTCACCCACCAAAATTTCGCCGCCCAATTCAAAAACAAAATCTTCAACTCCGAGTTCGCGCAACCTCTCTCCGACCCGATCCACCGCAAATCCTTTGGCGATCGCCGAAAGATCCATTCCCTTTCCACTGGGTCCGAAACCGGCTTCGCCAGTTTCTTTGAGCAGACGATGATCGAACGCTCCCGCGCTTTGTTGGTGAACGATTTCGGCAAGGTCGATGACCCGCTGCAATTCCGCACTCGCTGCCTCACCGCGATTGTAACGAGAAAGATCCGATCCCTCCCGCCATTGGCTCAATACCTGTTCCCATTTCTCCAACACCTCGGATACTTCTTGATCCAAACCACTCTCTTCATCACCACGCCATGCCAGTTTCCATGTCGTCCCCATCGATGTGCCACTGAGGATATGCGGTTCTGGGTTCTTTTGGCAGGAAACAAGCGCGACCAAGCCGATGCAAAGCGAAAGTGTGATGTTAACCTTCATAGAAAAACATACAAACAAGCCG
>JBILAN010000126.1:0-4708 GCA_044354135.1 Luteolibacter sp. | reverse complement strand
CACAGCTGAAGATCTCAGCAAAATCGATTTCTTCGTGCAGTCCGCCCTTCTCGCGAATCCATCCGCTGGTTTTGCTGACCTTGTGCTTCCTGGTGCAGCATTCGCTGAAAAACGCGGATCCATGGTGAACTTATCGGGTCGCTTGCAACGCCTGAACCGCGCGATCGAACCACCAACCAACACCCGTGACGATTGGGAAATTCTCCGCGATCTGATCTCTGCCGTTTCCGGCGAGAAATCAACCCTCCACACCATCGAAGACGTTTTCAAAAAACTCGCCGCAGCCGTTCCTGCATTCGATGGCATGTCACTTTCCAAAATAGGAGCGCTAGGCGTCGTCATCCAGGAAACCGGTTACAAAATCGCTCTCCTCGAAAACGAACGCGCCCGCAAAGCTGCTGGAATTATCAATGGGTGATTCAGTTAGAAGTTATTTGTTATTAGTTAAAAGGAATATGAGCGAATCATTAAGAACATTTGAAGATCTCGACTGCTGGCAGGCGTGTCGGGTTCTGCGAATTTTCGTTGCTCGCACTTTATGCAAAGCACTCCCTAAAGAAGAACGATATCGTTTAGGTGATCAACTTCTCCGCGCCGCCCGTTCCACAACAGCGAATATCGCAGAAGGATACGGACGATTCCATTATCTCGATAATGCCAAATTTTGTTCAAACGCCCGAGGTTCTGCATGGGAGGTTCTGGATCATGTTATCACTGCGGAAGATGAACAACTCGCTTCCATAGAAATCACGACTGAGGCCCGGGCTCATATCGAAAAAGCTGTCGCTTTACTTAACGGATACATCTCATACCTACGCCGCGCCGCTTCAACCAAACTCACTCTCGAAGGAGGATGCGTCCAAAACAACCAATGACGTCTTCCCTAATAACTTTTAACCAATAACGTCTAACGTATCTCACATGCCAGAAATTCTCATTACTCTCTTAATCATCATCGTCAAAGTCGTGACATTCACGTTCTTGGTTGTGCTGCCACTTGTTCCGGTCTCGGTTTATTTCGAACGTAGATTCTCCGCGATCATTCAGGACCGTGTCGGACCTAACCGAGTTGGGATTCCGCTCACGCTGCTTGGCATGAAAAAAGATTTTCATTTCTTCGGTCTGATCCAACCGATAGCCGATGGTTTGAAGCTGTTCCTTAAAGAAGATTTCACTCCAGATCATGTGCGCAAGGCGTTCTACTGGCTTGCTCCAGCACTCACTGTGGTTCCAGCACTCATCACGGTATGTGTGATCCCTTTCGGTCCGGATGTCACCTTATTCGGTTACACTGATAAATTAGTGATCGCTGATATTGATGTCGGCCCGCTGTTCATCTTCGCGATTTCATCACTAACCGTTTACGGAATCACCATCGCTGGTTGGGCATCGAATTCGAAATTTCCTTTCATTGGTGGTGTCCGTTCTACAGCGCAAATGATCTCTTACGAAATCTGCCTAGGCCTCTCCATCATTCCGGTGTTGCTTTACTACGGCGATCTTAACCTCAGCAATATTGTCAATGAACAAGCGAAGAATGGTTGGTTACTCCTGCCCTTCTGGACTGATGGCAAAATCTCTCTCCCAAGTGCAGAAGCCGCCCTCTTTCTCATCCCCGCAATCATCGCGTTCCTCATTTTCACGATATCAATCTTTGCAGAAACCAACCGTATGCCTTTCGACCTTCCAGAGTGTGAAACGGAACTCGTCGGTGGTTATCACACGGAATATTCCTCCATGAAATTCGCGATGTTCTTCATGGGTGAATATGCGGCTATGGTCATTGGCTCTGCTCTCATCATCACGCTATTCTTCGGTGGTTGGTCATTGGGTTTTGGTTTCGATCAATCAATCGCTAATTTCTCAATTGGTGATTTCAAAATCGGCGGTTTCATCCACATCGGAGTTTTCCTCGCGAAACTCATCGCCTTCATCCTGTTCTTCATCCTCGTCCGTTGGACGGTTCCGCGTTTCCGTTATGACCAGCTCATGAAACTCGGCTGGGTCATCTTCTTCGAAGCCGCACTCATCAACGTCTTCCTCGCCGCACTCATCATCGCAGCACCGGAATTCAAGGCCGCCATCATCGCATCAGGCTCAGTCATCTTAGTTGCAGTGACCGCTGCCATCATCTGGGTCGCAAAAGTCTCCGAACCCCCAGCCAAAATCCTCCGCGCCTAATCAGCAATTACCTCTTTATTTCAGCTTTTCAGCATTTTAGTTTTTCAGCTTTTACCTCCATGCCTACCATCAAGCTCACCCGCCCTAAACTCGACGCCGGAGAAAAAATTTATCTCGGCGCAATTTTCAAAGGCTTTTTCCTTACACTCACCCACGCGATCAAATCGCTGCGTGGTAAATCCGCTGGGGCGGAAGGACTCGCATCCTCTGGCCTCGGTGTGACAATGCAATTTCCCGAACAACGTTGGGATGAGCACATGCCTGAATATTATCGCGGTGCCCCTACTCTCGTGACCGATGAACAAGGCCGCGAACGCTGCGTTTCTTGCCAACTCTGTGAGTTCATCTGCCCACCAAAAGCGATCAAGATCACCCCATCTGAAATCCCATCCGACGACCCATGGGCAAAAGTGGAGAAACGCCCCCTAGAATTCGATATCGATATGATCCGCTGCATCTATTGCGGCATGTGCGAAGAAGTCTGCCCGGAACAAGCCATCTACCTCAGAAAAGACTACCTCATCACCGGCACTTCCCGTGATCAAATGGTTCACAATAAAAAGAAACTCTACGAAATCGGAGGCGTCCGCGTCGGCTTAGTCAACAAATGGAACGAATTGAAGTAAAAGATATTGGGATACTGGAAATTAGGATATTAAGGATGGATCACAACGAAACAAAAACCTTTGAGGTGCTCGAGGCCTGGAAAGCAGGACGCGAACTCAGGAAATTTGTTTTCACCTCCATCAGACCATTGTTACTCCAACAAAGGGAATTTGATCTCGCGGATCAAATCAAACGTGCATCCCGATCCGTTACCCACAACATCGCCGAAGGTCACGGAAGATTCCATTATCTCGACAACTACCGTTTCTGTTCTCTGGCACGAGGCTCACTCAATGAAGTATTGGATCAACTCATCACCTGCGATGATGACTCCCTAATCGACGAGAATTTGTATCAACAAGGCCGCAATCACTTCGACACAACTCTCCGCATCCTGAACGGCTACATGTCTTGGCTTCAAAAAATGGCCAAAAATAAATCCACAGCCCCTTAATTATCCCAATATCCCAATATCTCAATGTCCCAAACACTCTTCTGGCTTTTCTCAACTATCATGCTCATCGGAGCATGTGCCGTGATCGCATTTCGTAATCCTGTATCGAGTGCTCTGGCGATGGTCACTTCCTTCGTCGGACTTGCCGCACTGTTTATCGGACTCTCCGCTTTCTTCGTCGGGATCATTCAAATTCTCGTCTACTCCGGCGCGATCATGGTTTTGTTCTTGTTCATTATCATGTTGCTCGATCTAAAAGAAGAGACAAAACGCGCTACAAATGGAGCTCCTCTTTTTGCAGGTCTTGCTTTGGTAGTCGTGTTTTTCATCCAACTCGTCGGCGTGCTTGGACATAAACTTCCGAATCAATCCGCTCCTGAACTGAACAAAGAGACCCTAGCGGCTACGGCCGCAAAATACACTTATGATGATAAATCCACGAAGATTTCTGAAGCGCTCTCAAACGGCAAACTCCCAGATGTACACCTGATCGGACACACCCTTTTCACTGAATACAATCTTCCTCTGCAAATCCTCGGCGTCTTGCTTCTCGTCGCCACAGTTGGCGTGGTGGTGCTTTCCAAGAAATCTGACCGATCCGTCGGATCAGTCCAATCCGACGGATCTAAGCCATATTAACTAAACTCTAATTTCAAATGCCTTCTTTAAACGATTACCTTCTCGTCTCCGGACTGCTCTTCTCCGTCGGCCTTGCCGGTGTGGTGCTCCGACGCAATATCATCATCGTGTTCATGTGCCTTGAACTGATGCTCAGTGCGGCAAACCTCAGCTTGGTCGCGTTCTCCCGTTTCAACACTTTCGAAGGTCTTCCTGACTACAACGGACAGATGCTGGTGTTCTTCGTCATCACCGTTGCAGCGGCTGAGGTTGCCGTCGGTCTCGCCATCATCGTCGCGCTCTATCGTGCGAGACAGACCATCCACACCGATGAATTGGTGACACTGAAAGGCTAATTCGTCGGAAAGGAGCCGCGATTCGTCTATCTACAAAATCCCATCGAAATATGTGTGCAATGGCTTTCCGATGGGTTTTACGTGGTAATCCTCTATTATCTAATCATGACAATCCGTCTAGATATCCGGAGATTGTTAGAAATCTCGTGACTCAACGCGGGATTCCTGAGGATCAGATCGAGTCCTTTCTTCATCCGAAACTACGCGATCTCGCCGATCCCTTTCTCATCCCGGAAATGCAGCTCGCAGTGACGCGAATCCTGGAAGCGGTCGATCAAAACCAAACGGTCTGCATCTATGGAGACTACGATGTCGATGGCATTTCCTCCATCACCCTGCTATCGAAAATTCTGAATGCTTACGGGATCCAACCACGCACATTCATTCCTAAACGAGGTAACGAGGGCTACGGCTTGAGCCTTGCGGCTTTAGAACGATGCATGTCCGAAGGTGCGAAGCCCGACCTCCTCATCTCCGTCGATTGCGGCACGGT
>JBILAN010000058.1:0-15304 GCA_044354135.1 Luteolibacter sp. | reverse complement strand
AGCTGGAGGCGGAGGTGGGAATCGAACCCACGAATGACGGTTTTGCAAACCATTGCCTTACCACTTGGCGACTCCGCCGTTACCGGCGCGGGAGGCGATTGATTACGTGGGATCGAGGTCCCTGTCAATGCCCGGATTTCCAGAAAAATGATTCATTGCAAATTCTTCCACTAGCGAAGCTGGTTTTTCCGCCTATTCTCTGGTCGTGCCAAAAAAATCGGTAAAATCCAAGGAAATCGCTCCGCAAAAAAAATCAGGCTCCAGCGCGAAGCCGACCAAGAACCAGAAACCACTTGTCCGCCATGACATTACCGACGGCGAAGGAGCCAAGAACTGCATTTCCCTCCGCGGTTGCCGTCAGCACAACCTCAAAGGCATCGATCTCGATATTCCACTGGGGAAACTAACCGTAGTCACTGGGCCTTCGGGATCAGGAAAATCCTCCCTCGCCTACCACACCCTCTATGCCGAGGGACAACGCCGCTATGTTGAGACATTTTCCCCCTACGTCCGGCAGTTTTTCGATCGAATGGATAAACCAGATGTCGATTCGATCACAGGCATTCCCCCAGCCATCGCCATTGAGCAAAAAAACCACGTCCGAACCACCCGCTCAACAGTTGGGACACTAACGGAAATCAACGATTATCTAAAACTTCTCTTTGCACGTCTCGCGGTCGGTTATGATCCTGTCACAGGGGATGAGATCCGACCCGATTCCGCCGACTCCGCCGCCGCATGGGCGAAAGAGCATTTGAAAGGTGAGGATATTCTGATCACCTTTCCCATCCCGGTCGCAAAAGACACGCAAGCCAGCGAACTATTCCCCTTCCTAAACTCTCAGGGCTATCTTCGAGTTCTCATTAAAAATGAAATTCTGCGAACCGATGAAACACCGCCTGCGAAACTACCCCCTTCCCTACTCATCGTTCAGGATCGTTTGAAAAACACTCCTGCTAATTTCTCCCGACTTCTTGAAGCACTCGAAGCCGCCTTTCATCTCGGAAAAGGCCACGCATCCATCATTCATCCCAAGCGATCACAAGCCTTCTCTAACACTTGGAGTAATCCAAAAACGGGTTTCACCCTCCGCCCGCCAACGCCGGGACTTTTCTCTTTCAACTCTCCCCTCGGCGCTTGTCCGAAATGCCGTGGATTTGGACGCATCATAGGGATTGACCTGGAAAAATCCGTCCCAGATCCCTCGCTAAGCATCAAACAAGGAGCCATCAAACCTTTCCAAGGTGAACGCGGTGAGGAATGCCAACGCGACCTAGCCCGCCACTGTAAAGAGCGCAGAATTGATGTAAATACCCCATGGGAAGATCTCGATGATGACACTCAAGAATGGATCTACTACGGAGATCGTAGATCAAGCTCGCCTGAAGAATTGGAAGAACTCTGGAAATCTGGTGGTTGGTATGGAGTAAAAGGTTTTTTCGATTGGATGGAAACGAAAGCTTACAAGATGCACGTCCGCGTGTTCTTATCCCGTTACCGCTCCTATACGACCTGCGATGCATGCCGCGGCAAACGCCTCCAGCCTGAGGCCCTCTGCTTCAAAGTCGAAGGGAAATCACTCCCCGAGCTCTGGGCCATGCCCGTCTCCGAGCTTCTTCCATTCTTCGAAAATCAAAAATCAACCCCGACTCTATCGGGGCAGGCAATCGTCAATCATCAATCGTCAATCGTGCCGGACAGCACCCTCAAGCTCGTCCTAACAGAAATCCACTCCCGCCTGCATTACCTGAATGAAGTCGGACTCTCCTATCTCACACTGGATCGTCAAACCCGAACCCTTTCTGGAGGTGAAGTCGAACGAGTAAACCTCACCACATGCCTCGGCGCTTCTCTGACCGGCACCTTGTTTGTTCTCGATGAACCTACGGTCGGCCTTCATCCGCGGGACATCGACCGTCTCGTCGGAATCATGCATGGCCTACGCGACAAAGGAAACACCCTCGTTGTCGTCGAGCACGAGCAAACTGTCATGCAAGCTGCCGACAACCTCGTCGACATCGGCCCCGGCGCCGGCCAACACGGCGGCACCGTCATCTACCAAGGCAGCGTGGGCGTCGCGCCCATTCCAAAAAAATCAAAAATCAAAAATCCACAATCATCAATCGTCAATCCTGCCTCTGTTGGCACTCTCCCCTGGCTAAGCGGAGAGAAATCCATTGCCGTCCCAAAAATCCGCCGCAAGCCCGGCAAGGCCAAAATCCAGATCAAAGGCGCAACCCGCCACAACATCAGCAAGTTGGATATCGATCTACCACTCGGACTTTTCGTTTGTCTAACAGGTGTTTCTGGATCCGGGAAATCCACTCTAGCTCACGAAATCATTTTTCAAAACATCGCTCGTAAACTTGGCATTGAAACTCAAGAGGAGTCTGCACCCATCAAAGAAATATCAGGCACACAATATCTAAGCGGTGTCGAGCTCATCGATCAAACGGCAGTTGCTCGCACACCACGATCAACGCCGGCGGTTTTCCTTGGGGCATTTGATCACATTCGTCAGCTTTTCTGCGAAACTGATGCCGCGAAATCAGCAGCTCTCAAACCTGGCTTCTTTTCCTTCAATTCTGGTGAGGGTCGTTGCGATCGCTGCGCAGGAAATGGCTATGAGAAAGTTGAGATGCAGTTTTTATCTGATCTCTACGTGACTTGTCCTGACTGCAATGGTCGCCGCTACAAATCCTCCACGCTCGATTACAGGTGGAACGGAAAATCCATCGCCGATGTCCTTGACCTAACAGCATCAGAAGCCGTGGCGACGGTTTTTCAAGTCCGCCATAACCTTGGCGCAGGAGAAAACCGCCAAGCCAATCAATCAAAAAAAGAGCTCCGCCTCATAGAAGAAATTCAAAAGTCTCTCGCGCCTCTGCTCCAAGTAGGCCTCGGATATCTCAAACTCGGCCAAGCTCTCAACACCCTCTCGGGCGGCGAATCTCAACGTCTCAAACTTTGCCAGCTCCTCTCTTCCTCCCCCCTCTCCGCTCTGAGCTCTAAGCTCTTAATCCTCGATGAGCCCACTACCGGCCTTCACTTTTCCGATATCGAAAATCTGTTAGGCGTTTTTCAAAAGCTTGTTGATTCGGGACACTCCCTGCTTGTGATTGAACACAATCTGGACGTGATCAAATCCGCCGACTGGATCATCGATCTCGGACCGGAGGCCGGAAAGCACGGCGGCCAAATCGTCGCCACTGGCACACCGGAACAAATCGCCAAACACAAATCCCCCACCGGCCATTACCTTAAAACTACTCTAGCTGGGACCGCGAGTCTCCAGGCTCGCTCCAATCCCAAATCTCAAATTTCAAATCTAAAATCTAAAATTAGTTTGCGCGGTGCCCGCCACCATAACCTCAAAAACATCTCCGTCGACATCCCGCGCGATCAACTCGTCGTCATCTCCGGGCTATCGGGATCAGGCAAATCGACCCTCGCTTTCGACATCCTCTTTGCGGAAGGTCAGCGTCGCTTCCTCGATTCGATGTCAGCCTATGCTCGCCAATTTGCCGAGCAGCTTGAGAAACCTGAAATCGACCAGCTACAGGGCCTACCTCCAACTGTCGCTATTGAACAGCGAGTGTCGCAAGGTGGAGGAAAATCCACCGTTGCGACGGTTACCGAGCTATGGAATTTCATTCGATTGCTCTACTCCAAGCTCGGCACCTTGTATTGCCCTGAGTGTAACGTCCCTGTGGAAAAACAATCTCTGGCAGCGATTGAAAATCATATTCTTAAGGAACTCAAAAAAGGTCCCGTTAAAATTCTCGCTCCCTTGATCCGGGGGAAAAAAGGCTATCACACAGAAATCGCCGAGTGGGCGATCAAGCATGGATTTACGACACTTCTAGTAGATAAGCAATTCAAACAAGCCGAAGATTTCACCAGACTCGAACGCTTCATAGAACACGATATTGATGTTGTGGCGGCGGATTTTATCCGCCATGCCAAACCCAAAGATCTGGCAGACGTCGTCACGCGCGCTCTTCAAATCGGCAAAGGCCTGATCAAACTCTTCACTGCGGATAAAAAATTCATCCTACTTTCCACTCAAGCGAGTTGCCCTTGCTGCAACAGCTCGTATGAGGAACTGGATCCTCGCCTATTCTCATTCAACTCCCCGCATGGTTGGTGCAAGGAATGCCGAGGGCATGGCAGAGTTCCAAAAAGACGCCAGCATCTGGATACCTCACGCTTTGATTCGGTCCTCGAAGCCGAACTAGATGCGGATCGCTCCATAGAGCGAATGGAAGATACGGAACTGATTGTTTGTCCAACATGTAACGGCTCGCGGATTAACTCGATTGGTGCGGCAGTGAGATTGAAAGACACCTCTATTGCCAAACTCTCTCAACTATCCATTTTCGAAGCATCATTCCACTTCGAAGGTCTCAAGTTTACTGATTCGCGGGAAAAACTCATCTCACGAGACATCATTCCAGAAATTTCCCAGCGCCTCTCTTTTCTCCAAGAAGTCGGGCTGGGTTATCTTCACCTGAATCGTTCGGGCAACACCCTTTCTGGCGGCGAATCACAGCGCATCCGCCTTGCCGCACAGCTCGGCTCCAACCTACGCGGTGTGCTTTACGTCTTGGATGAACCCACCATCGGTCTGCACCCACGCGACAACGCAGCCCTATTAAAAACCCTTACCGCCCTCAGGGATCAAGGCAACTCAGTCATCATCGTCGAACACGACGAGGATACGATCGCAGCGGCAGATCATCTCATCGATCTGGGACCCGGTGCGGGAAGATTAGGAGGCGAAATCGTTTACGAAGGAAAGCCGCCCAAAATCTCAAATTCCAAATCTCAAATTCCGAATCTCAACTCCCCCACGCTTCGCGCACTTCTGAACCCCATCATACACCCCATTCGCGGTGAGCGGCGAGCAGTCGCCAAATCCCACCCATTTCTCAAAATTTCTGGATGCCATGCGAATAATTTGAAATCCATCGATGTCGCAATCCCACTTTCACGCCTGACAGTTCTATCAGGAATATCAGGTTCCGGAAAATCCACAATCATGCACCAGTGCGTGGCGGCAGTTTTCAACCGCCAAGCCAAACAAAAACCTTTCAGCAAAGTCAGTGGTGAGAAATCGATCAAAGCCATCTACGAGGTCGATCAATCACCGATTGGAAAAACCTCACGCTCCTGTCCGGCGACTTATGTGAAAGTCTTTGATCACATTCGCGCGTTATTCGCCCAGCTTCCTGAGGCACGCATGCGTGGTTTTGATGCATCGCGTTTCTCGTTCAACACCGAAGGTGGCCGATGCCCAAACTGCAAAGGCAACGGTCGGGTAAAACTCGAAATGGATTTCCTGCCATCGACATGGGTGCATTGTGAGGAATGCAACGGCATGCGATACAATCCCGCGACTTTAGAAATCACATTCAAAGGAAAAGACATCGGTCAAGTTCTAGCCATGACCATCGATGAGGCATCGATCTTTTTCGAATCTCAACCACGCATCTCCGCCCCACTCAAGCTCATGGCAGATACCGGATTGGGCTATCTTCAGCTTGGCCAACCTTCGCCCACTCTCTCGGGCGGCGAAGCTCAGCGAATCAAACTTGTCTCCGAGCTTATCAAGGGCCGAGGAACCAAAGCCACCCTCAACAACGCTAGTTTAACCACCCGCAATCTCTATCTCATCGAAGAACCAACGGTCGGCCTCCATCACGAAGACATTCGACGCTTGATCGACATCCTCCATCGCCTCGTCGACGAAGGCCATACGGTTGTCGTCATCGAACACCACATGGCTGTAGCTGCAGAAGCCGATTGGATTTTAGACATCGGCCCAGAAGCTGGAGAAAACGGAGGTCAGATTGTTGCGCAGGGAACTCCTGAAACGATTACCAAATCCAAATCATCCCGAACCGCACCGTTTTTGAAAATCGCCTTGGGTGGGGGTTAATTTCACTTCAATCATGAACTCCAACATCTTCATCCTCATGGGCGTCGCCGCGTCGGGAAAAACCACTCTCGGTAAAGCCCTTGCCGAGACTACGCAGGGGATTTTTTATGATGGCGATGATTTTCATTCGTCAGCTAATCGAGAAAAAATGGCAGCGGGCATGGCGCTCACCGATGATGATAGGAAAGATTGGCTGCAAGCCCTCGCCGATCTAATTGCCGAACGTTCGCAAATGCCGACCCCCACTTTCATTGCCTGCTCCGCATTGAAAGAAACTTATCGCGATATCCTTCGAGCCGCCCATCCGGTTCTAGCCTTCGTTTTCCTCAAAGCCGATCCCGTAACCCTACGCCAACGAATCACGCAGCGCTACGAATCCGGCGAGCATTTCATGCCTCCGACTTTGTTAGATTCGCAACTGCAAGCCCTCGAGCCACCAGCAGACGCGCTGGAGCTGGATTCAACAAAATCCATTACAGAACTCGTCGGGCTTGTGCTGTCGTGGATCAAGCCGGAACCAGCTTGAACGGATGGGTTTTCTTCGATGCCCAGTGCGCAACGTAGAGATTTCCCTCTTGGTCAAAACTCACATCATGGCAGTTCAGGAATGGCTTTGGATCGATGTTTCGATACAACGCCGTTTCACCCTCACCCGCGGCAGCCGGAGGTTGACCGCCGATCAGCGAGACTGGCTTGTTGTTTTTATCCAACACCATGACGAAGCCACGGAAATCCTGACCCCACTTCAACCGGCCCGAATTGATCACCGCGAAGAAAACATTCTCGCCCTTGATCACCGGACGGCAAATCCACGCACCTGGGAAATCGACATGACCGAGGTTTTCCCCGCTCAATGATAGAGAGAACAACTTGTTGGCAGCGCGCGAAGTCACCAGCAGCTTTGGATTTGCAGCATCACGGTTGTCAAAAGCAACCCCGTGAATGCAATTGAACCCCTCGTGTTTGTATGCGGCCTTGAACTCGCCTTTCGCCGTGTAATGCAGCAGATAATCACTGCCATAACCATCTGCGACGTAGATATCACCGTTGGCCGGATTGACTGCCGTTTCGGTCGGGCAAAAACGCTTCTCGCCTTCATATTTGCCGGAAGCTTCGGGCCAACCCAAAGTCATCAGTTCTTTGCCGGTCATATCCAGTTTGACCACGATGCGTCGCTTGGTATCGGTCACCCAGAGAAACTCCTCGCCGTTTTCTTCGGAAAGGTTCAGTCCGTGGATACCCGGATAGGTTGTTCCGAACGTGCGCACCACTTTTCCGTCCGGGGAAAATTCAATCAGGTTGTTCGCCGTCTCAGTCGTGCAAAGAATCTGGTTTCCAGACTTCAAGCGCGCGAATTCATGACAATCCGCAACGGCCACCGGGCTAGCATCACGCTTGAAACCCCATTCCTTATCTAAGCGGAACTTGAAATCTCCCTGCCCAAGAATCTCTGGATTCTCATCTGCGGCATGGGCAATGCCGAAACCAAGCGGTGAAAATGCTGCGGCGGCAGCCAAAGTGCTACCCATGAAACGACGACGATTGATATGTGGTGAGGACATGTCATCAGGCTCGGAATATTTTCCCGAACAGTCAATCCACAAGCTGGGTAGGATTCTTCAAATAGCTTGCCAATCACCCATATTCCTGTATGGTTGGCTTGCAATGAAAACCACCATGGATTTACCCGATGATCTTTTAATCCAAGCAAAGGCCTTGGCCGCACGCCGCAGGATCTCTCTGAAAGACATGGTAACGCATGCCTTGCGCAGGGAAATCATGCCTGAAACCGAAACTCAGGCGAATCATGATGACCGCTACGAAACCGGTCCTTTCGGCATTCTTCGATTGAAAAAAAGAGGCGCTGCAGTCACGGAAAAATCCATCCGGGATTTATCAACCGAAGCCGATGAACAGGATTTCCAAAAAGTGATGAAAACCCGTAACCGCTGATGATCTCACTGCTTGACGTCAATGTATTGATCGCCCTCGCCGATGCAGACCATCCGCACGCCTCGGCTGCCTTGGAATTTTTCAAAGACCATGCGGTTCGTGATGGTTGGGTGACATGTCCTCTAACAGAAAATGCCTTTCTGCGAATTTTCGGAAATCCTAAATATCCCAATGGCCCAGGTTCTCCGCAGGAAGCGCGGCGATTTTTGAAAAGTCTTCTCGCAGCTCCCGGTCACCAGTTTTGGGAGGACAACATTAGCTTCAATCAGGATCATCTCGTTCGAATCCTGCCCGATGCGCCGCATTTGACCGACTGTTACCTGCTTGCTCTCGCCACCAGCAAAGGCGGACGCCTTGCGACATTTGACCAAGGTATCGACTCCAGCCTCGTCAAGGGCGCGAAGAAATCGCTTCACGTGATCAACCCTTCTTCTTGATCATTGAACGTTCCGATCTACCCTCACCCTCGAATGGATCAAATCGTCATCCGCGGTGCGCGTCAGCATCATTTGAAAAACCTCACGGTATCGATTCCCAAAGGGAAGCTCACGGTCATCACTGGCCCTTCTGGCTCGGGAAAATCGTCATTGGCATTTGATACGCTCTACGCCGAGGGCCAGCGCCGTTACGTGGAATCGCTTTCCGTCTATGCGCGACAGTTTCTCTCGCAGTTGGAAAAGCCAGAGGTCGATTCCATCGAAGGCCTGAATCCCGCGATCGCGATTGAACAACGAGTCGGCGGGCTTTCGCCACGCTCCACCGTCGCCTCCGCCACGGAGATTTACGATTACCTGCGCATCATCTGGGCGGCGATCGGCGTGCCGCATGATCCTGAAACCGGCGAAGCGATGACGAAAATGGGACCGTCGGAAATCATCACCCAGCTCGCTGCGCAACCCGAAGGCACCAAGCTCATCCTTCTGGCCGCCGTGCCGGAAGCTGAAACGGCCGAACCCGAACGCTTGCTCGGCGATCTCCAACGCCAGGGTTTCATCCGCATCCGCATCAACGGTGAAATCAAGGAAATCACCGAAGTCACGTTTGAGGAAAATGTTTCTAACAAAATTGAAATCGTTATCGACCGACTTGTCATTCGCGAGGGTATCGAAGCTCGCCTCGCCGATTCCATTGAGCTCGCCCTGCGCCTCTGCGGAGCCGAAGCTCGTGTGTTGTTGATGCCACCGGGAGAAACCGATTACCGGGAGCTCACTTTCCAAACCTCCTACCGCAATCCCCGCACCGGAGAAATTTTCGGCGATCTCTCACCCCGCCACTTTTCCTTCAACACCCTTGAAGGTGCCTGCCCCAGCTGCGAAGGTCTCGGCTGCAACACCTGCAACCACCTCCGCCTCAAAAAAGCACTCCAGTTCGTCAAAGTTCAATATGGAGGAGGGGTTTCCAACCCCTTTCAAAACCCGAGTCTCCCACTGATCACTGCTCACTCGGCACTCGGCATCATGGAGTTCTGCCAACTCGGAATCGACGAAGCAAAAACTTGGATCGCCTCCCTGAAATCCAACCCCGCACCCATCCACGAACTCGCGTTTGAAGTCGAAAAACGCCTGACGTTCCTCGAAGACGTCGGCCTCGATTATCTCACACTGGATCGATCATCCGGCACGCTTTCCGGAGGCGAGGTCCAACGCATCAAACTCGCCACCCAACTCGGCGCAGGGCTATCCGGCGTGATCTACGTGCTCGATGAACCATCCATCGGTCTGCATTCCAGCGATACCGCACACCTCATCCAAGCCATCCTCCGCCTCCGTGATTTGGGAAATACGGTGGTCGTCGTCGAACACGACGAAGACATCATCCGCGCCGCCGACCACCTCATCGACATGGGCCCCGGCTCCGGTCCACACGGCGGAGAAATTTTAGCCGAAGGTCTTCCCTCATCCATCCAATCCCCCACAGGAAAATGGTTACGCGGAGAAATTCGGCGATTTTCGCCTTCCAACTCCAAGCTCTCAGCTCTTCGCTCCTCGCTTACCATTCACGGCGCCAAGGAACATAACCTAAAAAATCTAACGATTGAAATTCCGCTCCACCAAGTCGTGGTCATCTCCGGTCCATCAGGCTCGGGGAAATCCACTCTCGCGAACGACATCCTCGCCAAGGCTCTTGCCAAACATTTCCACAACTCGAAAGAAACACCGGGCGCGCACGATTCGATTTCCGGCATCGAGCACATTGAAAAATTTATCTTGGTCGACCAATCCTCCATCGGTCGGTCGCCGCGATCCAACCCCGCGACCTTCATGGGCGCGTTCGAACTGATCCGCGATCTTTTCGCCAAGCTCCCGCTCGCCAAACAACGTGGCTATGGCAAAGGCCGATTCTCCTTCAACGCCAAGGGCGGTCGCTGCGAGCGCTGCCAAGGCAACGGCCAACTCAAAATCGAAATGCATTTTTTACCAGATGCATGGACAGAATGCCCGGCTTGCCTTGGAAAACGTTTCAATCGCGAAACCTTGGAAATCACCTACAAAGGAAAATCCATCGCCGAGGTGTTGGAGCTTTCGGTCTCCGATGCGAAAGCCCACTTCCGGCCCATCCCGAAGCTCTACCGAATGCTCCACACCATGGATGAACTCGGGCTCGGTTACCTCGCTCTCGGCCAAGCAGGAAACACCCTTTCCGGCGGCGAAGCCCAACGCCTGAAACTCGCACTCGAACTTTCCAAACCTTCTTCTTCTCACACACTCTATCTTTTCGATGAGCCGACGACAGGCCTCCACTTCGGCGATGTCGAAAAACTTCTTACCGCCATCTTCAAACTGCGCGATGCGGGTCACTCTGTTTTAATCATCGAACATCACCCAGACGTCATCGCCATCGCCGACCACCTTATTCAACTCGGACCAGGTGGTGGTAAAAATGGTGGGCGGTTGGTTTGATACATCGCCACCACGTATGAATTTAAACAGCTATTGCTTAGGATAAGAAATCAAGCCTCATCCAGCCAGCCACGATCATAGGGAATAAATCCTGACGAGTCTCCAAGTTTATCGAGAGGCTGCGACCATTTTTCTTTCTTACTCTGTGAATATCCGAGAGAAATCATACTCTCCATAAGTTTGAATGTCGCAATGGTTGGATCAATTACAGGAATACCGAGCTCTTCCTGTAAGATTTTACCATAGCCCACAAGAGGACCACCACCAAGAATAACCGCTTCGGCTCCGTCCTCAGCCATCGCTTTGCGGGCGACTGTGAGAAGGCGTTTTTTAAGCTCTTCAAAGGAATCGTTTTCATCCCATTCACTATATGATCTGAATGAAGCGACCTTTGTTTCAATACCAAGAGCGCGCACATAGTCATCCTTTGGAGGGGTCCACTTACTTGTACCTGTGAGAACCGTAAACCGATGACTTATAAGACTTGCTATATGGTATGATGCCTCAGCAATACCTAGAACGGGTATATCGAGAATCTCCTTCATCGCGTCCACTCCCACGTCAGAAAATCCCGCGACAATAATTCCGTCATACTTCATTCGATTTTGCCATGCGATTTTGATAGACTCATTGGTGCAAATCGCAAGGTCCACATAGCTAAACCTAATAACTCGAAAAGCCTGGTCTAGATTTGATATAAGTTGCATCAACTTGGGTGCCAGGTTCAGCGATCTTTCGGCATTGTTCCGCCATCACATCTGCGGTTTCTTTCGCGGTATTCGGATTAATAAGAAGAATTCGTTTCATAAGAGACACTTTCCTTTAGTCTTCACATTCAAGCATTCAATACGATTGAACACTTCTTCAATAAATTTGACTTATATTTAATTGGGAGTTCACGGCAGTATTCGTCAAGCTCAAATGAAAATACCTTGAACATGGAAGACTCTGAAAAGGGCCGTAAAAAATGTTCGCGATCAATATACCAACCTTCATATCTCTTCTTGAAACTTGAATTTTTAAAATTCAAGTTTCACCTCAATACTTCGTCACCGCACTCCGTTCATCCGCTACATTCGGCTCGGGTATATTCGCTGTGACTTCTGAAATTTTATCACAAGTCATTTTCCACTTCGCATCCGACCATGCCAAGGGTGGTGACATTTTTTTTCGGAACCTGGCGAGTCGTTCTTTTGCATCGTCTCGCATCCAAATCGGGAGTTCACCAATGGCTTTTGCAGCGATCTCTGCGGAATCGGTTTCATGACAGATCATAGCTAAATCATTGCCTGCGGAAATCGCTAGTTTCACATCTTCGCCGCGACCGTAGCGTTTGCCTATAGCAGCCATATCGAGATCGTCTGTTAGAATAAGATGTTTATCAAACCCAAGCTGACCACGTAGCCATTGGTTGATGATGCGTTTTGAGAGCGATGCGGGGAAATCCGGATCGACATTTGGGAAACAAACATGCGCAAGCATCACGGCATCCAGTTCAGGCATGAGAGCCGTGTAGGGAATGACGTCCTCTTTCATCATCTCATTGATCGTTGCATCTGAAGTGGGAAGATCATGATGCGGATCGGATTTGGCACGTGCGCAGGCAGGAAAGTGTTTTCCGCAACTCAATATGCCGCGCTTGCGCATCCAGCGATTCCATACACCAGCCCGATTGATCACATCCTGCGGATCCCTACCCCAGCAGCGTTGATTCAAACCATTTTGCAACTCAGGAAAATAATCCAAATCCAACACTGGCGCGAAGTTGAGATTGAAACCTAGCAGTCGCAGCAGATCCGCAGTCAAAGCTCCCGCCCATGCAATCTGCTCTGCATCCGGCTTCGCCGCAAACGCCACTGCCGATGGCAATGAAGGTGCGAATGCCTTGGTGCGTTCGACCCGACCGCCCTCTTGGTCGATAGCTAAAATCGGCTCGTCCACACACAAGCCGCGCAGATCATCCGTCAATCGCCGCACCTGCGCGGAACTCTCTATATTCCGACTAAATAATATAAACCCCGCTGGCTGAAGCTTCCGAAACATTACCACTTCTTCCGAGGTCAGCTTCGGACCTTTCACTCCCAACAACAACAACGAACCATCCATGAAACGAGGAAACTACAGGAAGAAGCGGAGAGCAAGGAGCAAGGAGAGGATAAAAATCAAAAATCGTAATCGTCAATGTTCTTGGCATCGAAAGCGATAGGTTTACCTAGGATGATGCTGTCGCCCTCGATTTGTAGTTCTCCGAGTTTGCCTGCGGTGAATGTTTTCGCATCTTTTTCAGCGAGTTCGCCTTTCGCGAGAGCCACGCCGGCTTGTACCGCGAGATATCCGAGGTCTTCTGGGCTCCAAAGAATGACGGCTTGTGTGACCCCTTCTTTCACGTAAGCCCGATTCTCGCTCGGCAATCCGAGTCCAACGACTTTGACCGATCCTTTTTTTCCTGCTTGTTTCACAGCTTCAGCTGAACCGGGAACACCTGGTGAACAAACCGCGATGATCGCTTTCAAATTTGGATTCGCACTTAGCAAGTTAGTGGCTTCTTGCTGTGCCTTGTCCTTCTGGTCATCGCACGGACGGATTCCAACCAATTTCATGTTTGGATATTTCTCTGCCTGGCGCGCTTTGATCACTTCAATCCATTCATTGAGATTCGCAGATGTTAGAGTTCCTGTGACGATTGCAAATTCCCCTTCGGCACCAGTCAACTCCGCTGCGCTGTCGATCAACTTCTCACCAATACCTTGCGCAGTGGCTTGGTTCGCAAAATACAAGCGTGCGTCTGCTTGTGCATCGGCGTCGTAGGTCACTACCTTGATCCCTGCTTGCTTTGCTTTTCGTAGAGCGGTGGAAAGAGAATCTTTGTTTTCGCATGATGCGACAATCACATCCACGCCATCGGTGATCCAGTTTTCGACGATTTCATTTTGCTTTGCAGGATCTGCATTGATCGGGCCGTCCACTCGTAAATCGATATCCAGATCTTTTGCTGCTGCTTGCGCGCCTTTTTCACAGGTCACAAAATATTGATTGCCTTTGCTTTTGAGCAAAAATCCTACAGAGAGTTTTCCGCTGTCCTCGGATTTCTTGCAGGAAACCAATGCGAGCAGGGTGAATGCGATAGATAGAATGGAATATTTCATGGCTTTGTAATCTGATTCAAGTTTGCTTTGCTGACCGCTTGGCTGCCAGCATTTTCATACAGATCGCCAACGCCAGCGCCGCAATCAATAATAAACCTGTCAGCAAGCCAGAAAGTTCCCTGGCTACGCTGGAAACTTTTTCCCCGAGGATCTCGTAATCGGAAATCCTCGTCAGCCCGTTGTTCAAAATCGCTAGGGCAATCCAGCCAAGCAAAGCTCCACTCACGTTGCCGGCGCCACCGAAGATGCTGACACCACCCAGCACCACCGCAGTGATCGCGAGCAATTCGTAGCCCATCCCCGCGTTGGCCCGTGCCTCTCCCATTCGTGAGACTAGAATCACTGCCGCCAATCCCGCCACCGCCCCCGCTATGATGTAGGCTTGGGATATATTTCGTTTCACCGGCAATCCAGCATAACGCGCACCATCTTCACCGTAGCCAATCGCACGCAGCGAGCGCCCATAAGTCGTGTGATGCACCAGAAACCAAATCACCAAAGCCACCACGATCACGATCCAAATCTGAGCAGGAACACCCAATAGATCCGAGTTCCCTAATGCGAGGAATTCCTCAGAGAAACCAGAGTAGGATTTAGAGCCATGGGTTAACGCTTCTGCCAAACCGCGGAACAGTGAAAATGTTCCGAGAGTCACGATCAAAGGCCGCAATCCCATACCCGCCACCAAACCAGCATTGAGTCCACCGCCTAAAGCCCCAATTAAAACCGTCAAGCCTGCTGCCGTTAAAGGATCGATCCCATAAATTTTCACCAACATCCCAAACACCACCGCGCACAATCCCATCAGTGAGCCAACCGACAAATCAATTCCTCCAGTCAAAATCACCGGAGTCATCACCAATGCCAGCAGTCCAATTTCTGCCGAGTGTCTGAAAATATTGGAAACGTTTCCAGTTGTTAGGAAATTTTGACCCAACACCTGAAACAAAATCACCTCCACCGCAATAACCCACAGCAAGATCATTTCGTGTTTTACCAACAAAGCTTTTATGGATCCTGTTTGCTTCATTTTAAATGTTTTTGCTTTTTAATCCGTATCCCATCCGCCGCCACCGCAAGCAAGATGACCAAACCTTGGATTGCTTTCTCCCAATAAGGCGGTTGATGAAAATGTGTGAGGGCCGGATTCACATTCGCCAACAACATCATTCCTAACAACACGCCCCATAAAGTTCCCCGACCTCCCGTGATCGCGATTCCACCAACCACTGCAGCAGCTATCGCTTTCAACTCCAATCCCTCACCACTATTCGGCTGGATCTGTGGGGATTGCACCAAATTCAACGCCGCCGCCACACCCGCCAGAACTCCCATCAAAAGAAACACCCAGAAGGTGGTCGCTT
>JBILAN010000010.1:0-51775 GCA_044354135.1 Luteolibacter sp. | reverse complement strand
TTACCAACGTCTGCGCGAAAGCGGCAAACCGGCAAAAGTCGCTTACATCGCAGTGGCGAGAAAACTCCTGATACGTCTCAATACATTGGCGAAAAACCAACTATGCGGAATATAGTTGCTACCTTTTATAAATCCCGTATCTCTTTCAGTGGATTGAGAACGAAGGGCCGTTCGTGAATGCGTGGGTGGGGGAGTTGCAAGTCCGGGTGATCGAGGATGGTTTCGCCGAATAATAGGATATCGATATCAATGATGCGGGGGGAATTGCGAACGGGATTGGGTTCGCGCCCCAGTTTTCGCTCGATTTTTTTTGTGAGATTGAGGAGTTCGAGAGGATCGTTTCCAGAAAAATGGAGATCCACAGCCGTGTTGAGGAAGCGGGGTGAACCGGGAGGGCAGTTCTGGGGTTCCGTATCGTATAGTGAGGCCTCGAGAAAAGCTTCTTCTGAGCTGGAGATTTTACGTAGCTCAGAGATAGCCGCTGCGATGTTCGCTTCGCGATTACCGAGATTAGAGCCGAGAGCGATGGCGACGCGGGGCATGTTTCAAACTCGATGAAGTTTACTCAACGAGATTATGGAGTTTTGAAATACCGTAATTGGACTGCACTCGCTTGTTCGCAGCTTCAACTTCTGCGGATGAAATTACGAGAGGTCGGTTAGCGCCGTAGAGTTCGATGGTGTGAAACTCTGGAGGATTTTTCTGATAAAGAAGTTCGTGAGCGTGGCTGAGGCTAGTGACGGTTGTGCCGTTGATTTTTTCCACGGCCAGTCCGGAAAAATCTTCCATTTGAGATGTCACAGAATCCGGTTGGATTTGAGTGAGGATGACGATGTCTTTTTTCTCTTGGAAAATGCCTTTGGAAACGTAGTCGGTGTAGAGCCTGCGAACCGTGACATCCGTAAACTTGGAAGCGGCGAAGAGGTTAGTATCTAGGGGTTGAAATACCAAACCGGAAAAGACGACGTATCGCGGCAGTGCCTCATAGCGTATAGAATACATCTGAGAAGCGGGTAGGGGCTTGAGGGTAATATCGAAATCCATCGGAGCGCCTCCACGTAGGACTTTTACCGCAACTTTGTCTCCACTGAACTTGCGCTCAACGATTTCTGCTAGATTCACTTTTTCTCCATCGATGAGAACCTGTCCTGCGGAGTCAACTTGTTTTCCATCCAGGGCGATGAGTACGTCGCCGTTTTTCAATATGCCATCAGCAGAGCTGGTAGGAGTCACGCGGGTGATAAGTACACCTTTGTCGTCATTTGGCAGATTGAGAGCTTTACGCATCGCGGGATTGTGGAGCGGAAACTCAGTAATACCAAGCTCGGCATAATGATCATAACTTCCATCGGAGATGTCTTTGATGAAACGTTTCACAACGGGAGTCGGGATGATATAGCCGGTGTTATCGGCTTGGCGCAGGCCTTGAAAAGCGACGCCGACGACTTTGCTATCTTGCAATACAGGTCCGCCGGAGTTTCCCGGGTTGATCGCGGCATCTATCTGAACCACGAGATGGGAATCTGCGCGGCTGTGCGAGTAGGGTTGGAAATCGATACGAGAGACGATGCCTTTGGTGACAGAGAGTCGTGAGCCACCCACGGGGTAGCCAATGACAGTGACTTCGGATTCGAGTTGAGGAACTTCTCCGAAGGAAAAAACTGGGAAGTCTTTGAAGTCCGAAAAGTTTTCAAGTGATAGCAAGGCAAGATCACAATCGTGAGCGATATGCACGACCTTCGCGGGATATTTTTTCGGGCTACCGTGGACGGTGATGAGAATGCGTTGTTGGTTAGAAACCACGTGCGCGTTGGTGAGGATTTGGTTTTCACCCACAATAAATCCGGTGCCAATGCCGCCGCTGAATCGACCCGTATTCCATGGGGTCCGGTAGTCGGGGTTTTGGGTCGCTACTTCGATACGTAAAACGGAGCGGTAAATCGCGGAGCCGTTGGTCGGTTTTAACTGTGCCTGAAGTTGCGGCAAGTAGAGAGCAGTGAGAGCGAGGAAGAGGCTGAGGCGAATCATGTTGGGGGAGAAACTAAGTCGCAATGGGGGAAGTGCAAAGTGGAAAGTGTGGGGAGGGATATTGGGAGTGGGCGGGATTGATGATTTTTGATTATTGAGGTTTGATTTTTGAATTTTGGAAGAAGGGGCTTCGTATTGGCTGTTTTTTGAGGCTTGGAACTTAAATTTTCAGTACCGCGTCTTCTGCTCGGGCGAGAAAGAGGTCGATCCATTCGCTAAATGTGTTTGCGGAGACGGTTTGGCCGGTTAATTCGAAAACGGAGCCGTGGTAGGGTTCTCCGGGTGCCAGATAAACACCATAAACAGGTGCATGGATCATGGCATCGGCGAAGAGGATGAGCCGATCACCACGTAGCTCGGCGGGGATATTACTGACTGCAGTAAAATATTTTTTTCCCGTATTCTGAGAGTAGTTGGTGATTTCAGAGCACGACCAAAACGACCACATACCAATGTCAGACATTTCGGTCGTACCGTTGTGTTGAAGTAGGAATTCTCTGAGTTCAATCGGTAGAGATATATCCAATCGCTTTTCTGTAATTTCAATATTCTCGGCCGATGCTGGCTCTGAAAGGTGTCCACCGAGTTGCGTGATTTTTTGAGCAATGGTTGTTGCTGGTTTGGCTTGTTCTTTTTGATTTGGCTTTGTGAGGAGCGGAGCAGAATCATTTTTTGTTAAAGCTGATCGAAACAATTTTAGAAAGTAACCAATTCCCATGCCTATTGCCGTTCCGGCGATACAAAGGATCACATTTGGAGATGAGGAATGATGACGCACAGCGATCAAATCAATTCCAACAATGATTAACCTATAAACAGAAATGGAACCACGGATGGACACAGATAGACACGGATAATCAAAGAGTTATGAATTTTTTCAGTCTCACCTTTTAGGTGAATGAAGAATTCTTTCTAATCCTCTTAGCATCAGTGTTAATCAGTGTTAATCAGTGGTTCATTTTCCTCTTTAGGATTAAACTCAGTGCAGATAAAGAAAATAGAAGTTTCCATTTTGGCAGCGGAATGAACTGGATACAGATAAATCCGAGAATAGCTGCTATCGGGATTATCCAATTCATGAGTTGATTCAGTTATGATTGGCACCCGATCAAATAGGAAACAGTTTAGAATTTCGGATTTAGAATTTAAAGTTTAGACCCAATCCCCAACAAGGTCTGAAACTTCGGATGCGCTTCTTCCTTATCGGCGATGAGCGTTTCTATTTCGCTGAAGCCGGATTTTTTGAGCATGGAGGCGAGTTGGCTTTCTGAGAAGCCGAGCCAGCGATCGGCATAGAGCTCGCGGGCCTCGGTGAAGGTGTGTTGGAGGAGGTCGAGGATGATGATGCGTCCGCCGGGTTTTAAAATGCGGTGCGCGGCTTCGATCGCGCGCTGCGGATTTTCCGCATGATGCAGAGCCTGGCTGAGGATGGCGAGATCGATGCTGCCATCATCAATGGGCGGGTTCTCGATATCGCCGATGCGGAATTCCAAATTATGCAGGCCGTTTTTGTGGGCGAGCGATTGGGCGTATTCGACCATTTTCGGGGAGAGATCGACCGCAATGACTTTTTCCGCGCGTTGGGCGAGGAGTTGGGAAAGGGTGCCTTCGCCCGCACCGAGGTCGGCGACGTGGCGGTAGTTGAGGGATTTGATCAAGGCCTCGGCGAGGGCTTTCCAGGATCGGCCGGGGACGTAGTCTTTTCCAAATCGACCCGCAAGCTCGTCGAAATAGGCGCGGGCATAGTCTTTGCGTTTGGAAAGGATGTGTTGCAGCGCGATGTTGTCAGCGGTGGTTTCGGAAATTTCTGCAATCGCGTGGGTAACGACCGATGTGAGCTCGCGTGGAATCGAGGCGGAGTAGACATTATTTTTTCCGGCACGCTCATCGTTGACCAAACCCGCGGTTTTGAGCTGAGAAAGCTGGGTTGAAATCCGGCTCTGGCCCATGCCGAGGATTTCCTGAAGCTCAGCGACCGAGAGAGCATCTTGATTCAAAAGCGCGAGAATCCGCAACCGAGTCGGGTCGGAAATGAGTTTCAGGCATTTGATAGTTGACGACATGGCTGACATGTTACATCAACGCATCACGATTTGACGATACGAAAATTAAAAAACAAATGAGCACCTATATTTTTTCCTCGGAGTCGGTTGGCGAAGGCCACCCAGATAAAGTTTCGGACACCATTTCTGATGCTGTCCTTGATGCCTGCCTTAAGATTGATCCAACCAGCCGCGTAGCTTGCGAAACTTTTGTGAAGAGCAATATCGTGGTGGTCGGTGGTGAAATCACCATCCCGAAACTTCAAGACAAGAAAAAAGGCACGACCAAGCCAATTGATGAAGTCATCAACATCGGCAAAGTGATTCGCGATGCTGTGCGTGGAATCGGTTACACGAACACCGACGACGTGTTCCATGCCGACACTCTTTTTATCAACAACTACCTCACCATCCAGAGTCCGGATATCGCACAAGGCGTGGATGCGAAAGCAGCCGAAGGCAAGAAAACCAAGAAGCAAGGTGCAGGCGACCAGGGCATCATGTTCGGTTATGCATGCGACGAGACTCCTGAGCTCATGCCAGCTCCCATCATGTTCGCGCATCGCCTCGGCCGCGAACTAACAAAAATCCGCAAAGCCGGCAAACTTGCTCCATGGCTTCGTCCTGATGCGAAGACCCAGGTTTCGGTCGAGTATGTGAATGGCAAGCCGACCCGCATCGTCAACGTGGTGATTTCCACTCAGCACACCGCGGATGTGGCGCACAAAGACATCGAGAAATTCTGCATCGAACAGGTGATCAAGAAAGTCCTTCCGAAAAACATGCTGACCTCGAAAACCGAGTTCCTGATCAACCCGACCGGCAAGTTCGTCATCGGTGGTCCTCAGGGCGACAGCGGTCTAACAGGTCGTAAGATCATCGTCGATACCTACGGTGGCATGGGCCGCCACGGTGGTGGTGCTTTCTCCGGAAAAGACGCATCGAAAGTCGATCGTTCCGCAGCCTACATGGGCCGCTGGGTTGCGAAGAACGTCGTTGCCGCAGGACTCGCCAGCAAATGCGAAGTGCAGTTCGCCTACGCCATTGGTCACCCCGAACCTTGCAGCGTGCACATCGATACTTTTGGCACAGGAAAAGTTTCCGATGCGAAAATCCTCGGAGCCGTTCTCAAAGTGTTTTCCTTCAATCCCGCAGACATCGTCAAACAGCTCAACCTGCTTCGTCCGATCTTCTCGAAGACCACCAACTACGGTCACTTCGGAAAAGACGATTCCGATATCACATGGGAGAAAACGGACAAAGTTGCTGCTCTCAAGAAAGCTATCAAGTAAAAGACAGAAGATAGTTAGACAGAAGACAGAAGATAAGAGATGCATAATTTCGAAGAGCTTGAAGTTTGGAAGCGTTCATCGCGTTTAGCGGTGGATGTTTACAAACTCATAGACGATATCCGTCTGTATAGTCTGAGAGATCAAATGGCTCGTTCTTGCTTTTCGATTCCTTGCAATATTGCTGAAGGTGCAGATCGTGATAGCGATCGCGAGTTCCGAAGATTCTTGGCGATATCAAAAGGTTCTGCCGGCGAGCTTAGGACTCAATTATACATCGGTCTTAAAGCTGGAATTTTTTCCGAGGAAGTTGCGAAGCCTTTGATCGATGAAGTAAAAGAAATATCATCAATGATCGAAGGACTACGTAAGCGTCTGCGTCCTAAAATGATCAACTCTCTATTGAGCCTCTTTTTCTAGTCTTATTTCTTCTGTCTTCAAGTCTTCTGTCTAAACCCCTTCGCATCATCCACTCTATAAAAACAAACAACACTTCGATTAAATAAATATGAGCTTCACAGACTATAAAGTAAGAGACATCGGCCTTGCCGACTTCGGACGCAAGGAAATCGACATTGCTGAGCATGAAATGCCGGGCTTGATGGCGACACGTGAGAAGTATGGTAAAACCAAGCCGCTTCAAGGTGTCCGCATCATGGGCTCGTTGCACATGACCATTCAGACCGCGGTGTTGATCGAAACACTTGCCGATCTCGGTGCCGAGGTGCGCTGGGTTTCTTGTAATATTTTCTCCACCCAGGATCATGCTGCAGCAGCGATTGCGGCTCGTGAAATTCCGGTGTTCGCTTGGAAAGGCGAGACTCTGGAAGAATATTGGTGGTGCACCTGGCAGGCGCTCGTCAACAAGGACGGCCTTGGTCCACAACTCATCGTCGATGACGGTGGTGATGCGACCCTGCTAATCCACAAAGGCTACGAAATGGAAAACGGTTCGACCTGGATCGACAGCCCGGGCGAGAGCGAAGAGGAGCAGGTCATCAAAGACCTTTTGAAAGATATCAAAGTCAAACAACCTGGAATTTTCCAAACCATTGTAAAAGACTGGAAAGGCGTTTCCGAGGAAACCACAACCGGTGTGCATCGTCTCTACCAGATGGCGAAGGCGGGCAAACTTCTCGTTCCCGCCATCAACGTGAACGATTCCGTGACGAAATCGAAATTCGACAACCTCTACGGCTGCCGCGAGTCGCTGTTAGACGGCATCAAGCGCGCGACCGATGTGATGATCTCCGGCAAAGTCGGAGTGGTCTGCGGTTACGGCGATGTTGGTAAAGGTTGTGCCCAAGCCCTCCGTGGTGCCGGCGCGCAAGTGGTTGTGACCGAGGTCGATCCGATCTGCGCGCTGCAAGCCGCCATGGAAGGTTTCCGCGTTCTTACCATTGAAGATACACTTGGTTGGGGCGATATTTACGTCACCACCACCGGTAACAAAGACATCATCACTCTCGACCACATGTCGAAAATGAAAGATCAGGCCATCGTTTGCAACATTGGTCACTTCGACAACGAGATCCAGATGGACAAGTTGAACAAAGCTCCAGGTGTTAAGAAACTCAATATCAAACCACAAGTGGACAAATACACTTTTGCCACTGGCAACAGCATTTACATGCTTGCTGAAGGCCGTCTGGTAAACCTCGGTTGCGGAACCGGTCATCCGTCTTTCGTGATGTCCAACAGCTTCACCAACCAGACGCTCGCCCAAATCGATCTCTGGGAAAACCGCGAGACCTACAAGGCTGGACAAGTTACGGTGCTTCCGAAGCATCTCGACGAGGAAGTGGCCCGTCTGCACCTCGCCAAAATCGGCGCGAAGCTCACTAAGCTCACCAAAGATCAAGCCGATTACATCGGCATTTCCGCAGAAGGTCCCTTCAAGGCGGATCACTACCGTTACTAAGATTCCTTATCAGGAGTTTTCAAAGCCAGTCGGGGTTACCTCCGGCTGGCTTTTTTTACGGGCGAATCGTGAGTTTAATATCTCGGGCAAAAATTGATAACGGAGAACACGGATTTTTTTGGTAGGGATCATCGCCGCGGCGTGGGGTATTTGAATTTTTTAAATCAGCGACTTTTTCTTATGGCTCGTCATTTTGGAAATTATCAGTCAATTTGGCGGGGTAACACGAAATTAAGATTTTGAGCGCATTTAGAACATTAGGAATACCGGCCGATTTGGTTGAGGGCTTGAAGGAGCTTGGAATCATCACGCCGACGGAGGTGCAGGAAAAAACTATTCCGTTTTTGATCAAGAACGGTGGGGATTTTTGTGCTCAGGCACAGACGGGAACAGGAAAGACGGCGGCGTTTGGGTTGCCCTTGTTAACGAAGATCGATTCCAGAAAACCCGTCATTCAGGGCTTGGTGATCGCTCCGACCCGTGAGCTTGCTAAGCAGATCGGCAAGCAGCTGTTCCGCTACACGAAATACGCGAAGGAGAAGATTTTCATCGAAGTCCTCGCAGGTGGAGAGCCGATGGAGAGGCAGATTTCGAATTTGAAACGTCCCACGCACATCGTCGTGGCGACCCCTGGACGCTTGATCGATCTGATCAAGAAAAAGGCATTGAGCTTGGTGGACGTGAAGCATCTCGTGCTCGATGAGGCGGATGAAATGTTGAGCATGGGTTTCAAAAAAGATCTGGTCACGATTTTCGGTCTGACGCGCGGTCGCCGCAGCACCTGGTTGTTCTCCGCAACCTTTCCGGATTCCATTCAAACTTTGGTAAAAGGCGCGATGCCTGGAGTTCCCGAAACCATCAAAATCGATAAAGCGCATGTTGTTAACCAAAACATCGATCATCGGTTCGCGGTGTGTGGCAAGGATGAGAAAAATGAATTTCTCGCAGGATTTCTTCAGAGGCGTGGTGAAGAGCGCGGTTTGATCTTTGTACGCACCAAGGCAGGGGCTATTGCCTTGGGTCGGCAGCTTGAGAAGCTGGGTTTCGCAGTGGATGTGATTCAGGGGGATTTATCCCAACGTGAGCGCGACAAGGTGATGCGTGGGTTCAAGAACCAGAGAACCCAGATATTGATCGCCACGGACGTCGCAGCACGCGGAATCGACGTCGAGGGGTTGTCATTTGTGATCCATTATCAGCTCCCTGAGCAGTTGGAATATTACACCCACCGCAGCGGCAGGACCGCACGGGCGGGGAAGAAAGGGACATCCATCGCCCTGATCGACCCCCGGGAACGCAAGAAAATTGGAAAATTCGAGGAAGATTTGGGTGTAACCTTTTCGGAAATAAGCTAAATATAATACAAAGCTAGGCTTGCGGACAGACAGACTCGTCTATAGTTCTGCGCATCAATAGTCCCTTAATACATGAATCCTCTATTTTTGTTTTCTCTCTGGTGTCTGGGTGGTTTTGTCGTAGGGGTCGTTTTCGGCTCATTTTTTGAGTGGACGCTGCATCGCTACGTCATGCATCGCCCTATTTGGAATTTCCGTTATGCTTTCCGAGCGCATGCTGTGGTCCATCATCAAACATTCAAAGCGGATCAGACCTACCATCTTCAGGACGAGAAAGATAAAGAAACCATTCCGATGGCATGGTGGAACGGTCCGGTTCTGATTGCCATTGGCGTTGTGCCGTTTGCATTGATTTCATGGTTGGTGGGTGAATGGGGTTTCGCTGCCGGCGGATTTTTCGCTTTCTCGGTTTATTATGGCACTTATGAATACATTCATTGGTGCATGCATTTGCCAAAAGCGCGTCGGGTTGAAAAACCATGGTGGTTCCGTAAACTCAACGGGCATCATTTATTGCATCACCGCTACATGCATAAAAATTTCAACGTGGTCTTGCCATTGGCGGACTTTTTGCTCGGGACATTGATTCTTCGTGCAAAGACCCGTTTCATGCAGCCAACCGGCCCATCGATACCGGATGTGCAGCCCTTGTCTTGAGTCTGGCGTGTTTCATTGGAATGTGTAGTCTGCCTGCATGAGTGATGCATCAGAACAATTTCCCAAAGTCGCTTTCTATGATACCAAACCTTATGACAAGGTGTTCTTTGATGCGGAGGCGAAACGTCACGGGCTGGCTATCCAATATCATGATTTCCGCCTGAATGAGGCAAATGCGGCATCAGCCAAAGGCGCGGTAGCGGTTTGCGTGTTTGTGAATGATCCGGTGAATGCCGGTTGTTTGAAAAACCTGGCGGAGGTGGGAATTCGTCTCATCGCCCTCAGATGTGCAGGTTTCAATAACATCGATCTTGAAGCAGCCAAAAGCCATGACATCCAAGTGGTACGTGTGCCTGCGTATTCGCCCTATTCAGTTGCGGAACATACACTTGCCTTGTTGCTTGTGCTGAATCGGAAAATTCATCGTGCCTACAATCGAGTGCGCGAGTTGAATTTCTCACTCAGTGGCTTAGTGGGTTTTGATCTTCATGGAAAAACCGTGGGGATTCTCGGAACAGGAAAAATCGGTAAAATCACCGCACAAATCTTTCGTGGATTTGGTTGCAAGGTTTTGGCGCATGATTTGTCTCCTGATCCTGCGTGGGCGGAGAAAAATGGGGTCACTTATGTTCCTCAAGCGGAGGTATTTTCAGCCTCCGACATCGTGAGTTTGCATCTTCCGTTGACCAAAGAGAGTTTTCATTTGGTAAATGCAAAGACGATTTCGCAGATGAAAAAGGGAGCTTATCTGATCAATACAAGTCGTGGAAAATTGGTCGACAGCGCAGCAGTGATTGATGCATTGAAATCGCAACAACTCGGCGGTGTCGCACTGGATGTGTATGAGGAAGAAGAGGGTGTGTTTTTCGAAGATCACTCAGCGACGGCTTTGCAGGATGATGTGTTATCGCGCTTGCTTACATTTCCAAACGTGTTGGTTACCTCCCATCAGGCATTTCTAACCGAAGAAGCCTTGCACGCGATAGCCGAGACAACGATTGACAGCATTGCTCGGTATGTTAGGGGTGAGGCGATGATGGAAGAACGTGTTGTGGTTTGATCCTTAAATCGGCAGTTATCACTGCATTTTTTAGGTAATTATACGTTATTGGCTAAGAAAATACCCATAGCCGTAGCTCTCTGGTATTTACTAAATTTTCCTAATAACCAATAACTCTCAAAAATTGTGGATCCAACTGCGGTTTTTAGGCTAATGCGGAGTCGGAACCGATCCGCTGCGATTGCGGATTTTCAGGTTCAGTAGTTCGACACTTAGCGAGAATGCCATGGCGAAGTAGATGTAGCCTTTGGGGATCTCGAAGTGGAAGCCTTCGGCGATCAGTGCGGTGCCGATCAGAATCAGGAATGAGAGAGCCAGCATTTTTACGGAAGGATGTTTTGAGACGAAGTTGCTGATCGTTCCTGCTGCCATCATCATCACTCCGACAGAAATGACAACGGCGAGCATCATCACGGAAAGGTGATCGGCCATGCCGGCAGCGGTGATGACGGAATCGATAGAGAACACGATATCAATGATGGCGATCTGTGCGAGGACCGCACCGAAACTGGCGACTTTTGAGGCTTTGAGGGTATCCTCGTGATCTTCGAGTTTGTGATGGATCTCTTTGGTAGCTTTCCAAATGAGGAAGAAGCCTCCGACGAGCAGGATCAGGCTTTTGCCACTGATTCCTAACAGTCCCTCGTGCTCGGCGGCATGGGGCGACATTTTCCAAAAAGCCGGATGCACGGGAATGGAAAACAACACGGCTTTGAGACTCATGATCCAACTGATCGTGGCAAGTAACATGATGCGACTCACCATCGCAAGACCGAGGCCTATGGTTCTGCCTTTGGCGCGTTGCTCTGGTGGCAGGCGATCCGAGAGGATGGAAATGAAAACGATGTTATCGATTCCTAGGACAATCTCTAACAGGGTGAGGGTAAGTAGTGCAGCCCATGCATCGGGTTGGGAGAACCAGGAAAAATCAAACATGGTAGGAGTTTATTCGGTTGTGTCTTTAGAAATGATTTTTTCGAGCGCTTTGACTCGTTCGAGAAGTTTGGGTAAGCGCCGGACGTGGGCCTGGAGCTTGGTGTCTTCTTTCATTGGAATGGCAGGTTTGCCTGCGTAGGCCATGCCTCCGGCAAGATTGGTGGTTACTCCAGCGCGACCGGCAAGGATGGCTTTTGCACCAACCGTGACATGACCCGCGATGCCGGATTGTGCTGCGACGGTGACGAAGTCCTCGATACGGCAGCTTCCCGCGAGTCCGCATTGGGAAACGATCAAGCAATGCTTGCCGATGATGACGTTGTGACCGATTTGGACGAGGTTATCGATTTTTGTGCCTTCACCGATGACGGTTTTGCCGAAACGTGCGCGGTCGACCGTGGTGTTGGAGCCGATTTCCACATCGTCTCCGATTTCGACGATTCCGACTTGGTCGATTTTGACATGTTTGCCCTCGGAAAACTCATAGCCATAGCCATCCGAGCCGATGACGGTTCCCGGGTGAATGATGACGTTGGTGCCGATGATGCAGCGTTCGGCGACGGTGACGTTGGCGCGGATCTGGCAGTTCTCGCCGATGATTGCATTTTCGTAGATTACTGTGTTGGGGCCGATTTCTGTGCCATCACCAATCGTGGCGCCATCCATGATGACCGCGCCCGGGTGGATGCAAACCTTGTTGGGATTGAGCTTCGCAAAATCCGATACGATGGCATTGGGGTGGATGCCGGGTTTGAACTCGCGAGCATGATTGGCGAAGTGCCGCACGACGGCAGCGAACGCGAGGGAGGGGTTTGGGACAGAGATCAGCGCCGGGCCATCTGTTTTGAATTCGTGACCCGAGGGGACGATGACCGCACCTGCTTGGGTGCTTAAAAATTGTGGCAGATACTTTTCGTTTCCGAGAAAGCTGATTTCTTCCGAGCAAGCCGTATCGAGTGCGGACATTCCTGAAAAACGAGAACTCGCCTGACCGCAGATGATGTTTCCATCAATGAGGTTGGCGAGATCGGAAAGACTTAGACTAACAGCCAAAGGGAAGAGGGTTTAATGTTTCCTTATGGAAAGGATAAAATTACTTGTTCTTATCGCCAGGCTTTTTATCCTCAGGCTTCTTAGTCGCAGGTGCGTCCTTGTTCAAAACTTTGAGTAGACTAGCGGTTATGTCCATGGAGTCTTTGCTGTATAAAAGCACAGGAACTTGTGAGATACTCGTGCCGGACTTGTCGATGACCAGATCGTAATTATCTGCCTTCGATCTTTCCTCTACCAATTTGCGGATGTCATCGAGTATGCTTTTCATACGCTCGATCATTTTTTGGTTCAATGCCTCATTGCGTCGCTGGATGAATTCACGGCGCTCCTTGTCTAGCTGGATTCCTTCTTGCTGCTGCAATTTAAAATCCTTGGCGAGAGATTGCTTCTTGGATTCGTTTACCGAAGGATCTTCGATTTGCTTTTTGAAGTTTTCCAGATTGCTTTCGATTTCCTTGATGCGAACCAAACGCTCTTCGTTGGATTGGTTGATCTTGGCTCGCTCAACATCGATTTGATCTTGGGCTGCGATCGTCAGGTGGTATTGCTTGAATAACTCCTGCATGTCTACAGTTGCTACTTTGAGATTTTGGGCGCTGGCCACGGAAATAAGAGACGTGGCGAGCGCGATGGTGAAGAAGCGGCGGAATAAAGTCATATCTATTGGAGTTACAGGTGGTTACTCGTCTAGCTTGAGGGGAAATTCTAGACGCGTCAACAGGTATGAATGCTGTATTTGCCTGAAAATCCCCCTTTAGATGATGGGCTAGATCTATTTTGCGCTGATTTTCATCAAGTCTTTAGCCGGATTGGCTTCGGTAGGAATGATCCATTTGAAATCGACTCCATCCGCAACGATTTGATGTTTATCCTGGAAGGTAATTTTGGAGCTGCCTGAAACGGCAACTTGGAATTCGGTAAAATCGTGGCCCTCGGCTTTCATGCTCAGGCTTTCGACTCCGTTGGGCATATCTGTGGAGAAATTGGCGCCGGCATCGAAGTCGTATTTCTTTTTATTTCCGGAATTGATGATGGTTTCGAATTTGTCGCGTTTGGTGCGTTGTGCAAATCTCTTGAGTTCTTCTTTATTGAGAGTTGCGTCCTTTGGGTAAGGTCTGAGTCCCATTTCGATGGCGACATTCAGGGGGGCGGTGAGTTTGCCTTTATCGGTGATTTTTCCAGTGATACTGAAACCTTGGTCGTCTGGTGTGAGGGTAATTTCGAATGTGGCGCCGCCTGTAACGCTGCCGCTGTAGGTGATAGGTTTATCTGGATTGAGAGCGGGGGCTTGATCGGATTTGAGTGAAGTGGGATCGATCTTTTTACTGATGAATTTCCCATCAGGTTTCGATTCCAGGATTTCGATTTTGAAGATGATGGGATTGCTGGTGCTGATGATCTCGCCACGATTGGTGAGCGGGTAAAATTCGGCTTCACCTGCGGTGGTGATGGCAAATTGGAATTTCCTGTTTTTCAGGACGATGAAATGATTTTTCCAAGGCTTCTTATCGATAGATGGAAGTTGGGCCGGAAGGGTGGGAGTGCATGCAAGTAGGACTGCAAGCACTAAGGGGGAGGACTTAGTTGCGTTCATGGCGGGCACAAAAAAAGCGGATAATATTCGATGTGACGAGATAATTTTCAGGAAAATCTCCTTCGTGTTAGATAGGGTTTTTGTTTGCTAAAGCAAAGAGAGCGGGTTTCGATCTGTGAGAAGATGAATGTAGTGGAATTAACGCAATCTGTATTGAGCGACCCGCAACCCACCGTGGGGATAGGAGTGGTGGCGGAATGTCTGTGGCATGCACGGGCAGGAAATTGGGATAAGGCGCATGATCTTTGCCAGGATCTTCCGGGTAAGGCTGGATCATGGATTCATGCGTGGTTGCATCGTGAGGAAGGGGATTTGGGAAATGCGGGTTATTGGTATTCACGTGCGGGTAAATGCATGCCAAATAAGAATGTGACTCTGGAAGACGAATGGTTGGCTATTGCAACGGAGCTGTTAGGTTAATTTATGGAATTTCTAGAACGCACAGATATCTGGATTTCGCCGTATCGGTTGAGGTCGGCTGGATTTTTGAATTCCATTTCATCAAGGCGTGAGTTCGAGGGCGTGCTGATCAAAGTGGGGGAGGGATATGGTTGCGTTCATCCATGGCCGGAGTTGGGTGATCCGCCGTTGGAAAAGTGTTTGGATGATCTGAGGGGTCGGCGTGTTTGGCCCATTGTGAAGCGGGCGCTGCGTTGTGCGGAATATGATCATGTGGCGCGTGTGGCTGAGGAGTCTTTATTTGAAGAAATGGAAGTTCCAAAGAGTCACGCAACTGTCGTGAATTGCACCGCAAAGGATATAGCGCTGGCGGTGGATAAGGGATTTGAAATGGTCAAGATCAAGGCGGGTCGGAACGTTGCTGTGGAGGCGAAGTTTCTTGAAGAGATGTCGCATGAGTTTCCTGCGTTGAGTTGGCGGGTGGATTTCAATGAGTTGTTAGATCCTGAGACGGCGGATCGGTTTCTTTCAAATCTCTCGGATGACTTGAAACGCAAGATCGATTTCATTGAGGATATCTGTCCTTTCTCGGAAAGCGTGTGGGCGGAATTGTGGAAAAAACATCGCGTGCAGTTGGCGGTTGATAGGGAATCAGGTCCGCATCGCAAGGCGGCGCAATATATGGTGATTAAGCCCGCGGTGGACGAGCCCTATTTGTTAGGCGAGGCGGCGATCATGAACTCTCAGCGTGCGGTGACCACGAGCTACATGGATCATACCTTGGGGCAGGCATTTGCGGCATGGGAGGCCGCTCGGACTGAGTTGATTTTCCCAGGTCTTATTGGGACTTGCGGGCTGCAAACGCATCATCTTTTCGAGAAAGATGCGTTTACGGAGAAACTGGGCGATTGGAAACCGGATTTCAAAGTGCCAGGCGGAACGGGATTGGGGTTCGATGATGAACTTGCCGCGCTGACCTGGATACGTTTATGATTTGGGTGTTGCGGAGACTTTTACTATGGATAGGACCTCATTTTTGTCGCAGTCGTTTTGGGAGGATCCAAAGAATTGCGTCGTGAGCGGATGTTTGGGTGATGTTCCAAATTTAGGAACTAACGGGGGTGCTGTCATTTTCAAAACATCCGGTAGCACAGGTGCGCCGAAATGGGTAGTGCATGAAAAGCGAGCGATGCTAGTTTCAGCAAAGGCGGTGAATGAGTGTTTGGGGGTCGATCAAGAATCCAAATGGGGTCTAGCATTGCCTGTGGATCATGTCGGTGGATTCGCGATTCTGGCTCGGGTGTTTCAAGCGGGTTGTCGTTTGGCGGAAATGGATGAAAAATGGGATGTGGTAAAGTTTCACCAATGGGTGGAAGAAGAGGGTGTGACCCATGTTTCTTTAGTACCGACTCAAGTTCATGATTTGGTTGCGGCAAAATTACGTGCTCCAAAAGCCTTGCGGGCGGTGGTGGTGGGTGGCGGGCGGTTACCTGAAAGTTTAGGACAAGCTGCGCGCGATTTGGGTTGGCCGGTTTTGGCGAGCTACGGAATGACTGAGGCTGGATCCCAGATTGCGACTCAATCCATGGCTGATCTGAACATTCCCTTTCTTGATGGGAATTTAAAGATTCTGCCGATCTGGAAGGTTGAGAGTGATACAGACGACAGGCTGATTTTGTCCGGCGAGGCTTTATTTGTCGGTTATCTGTTTCAAGATAGTGGGGGATTAAGATATGAGCCGATTTGTTGGAAATATTTTCTAACAAATGACCGTGCCGTCGTTTCGGGTAACCATCTCAAATTAATTGGTCGAATGGATTCGCTGGTGAAAGTGCTTGGGGTGTTGGTGGATATCGAGGCCGTCGAACAACGATTTATTGAAGTGGCGGCGGGTCGAGTTTCTTCTGAGAAGTTCGCCGTGATCGCGCTGCCGGATCCACGGAAAGAGCATATATTGGCTGCTGTATTCGAAGGCGAGATTCCGAATGAGATTATCGAAGAATATCAAGAACACGCCCCAAGTTTGGATCGGTTTGATAAGATCATATCCGTAGAGAAATTACCACGCAGCTCATTAGGGAAACTGCGGCGTGGGGAACTAGTGGAAATTTATGGGCAGGGACGTTTATCTTAAACGTCCATATCTTGCGTCTGTTAGAACGAATAGCTTTCGAAGAGTTTGTTCAGGCCGTTAGATATGGACGGCTAGGGATAGCCGTCCCTGCCTAAAAATTACTTCGTATGGCCCTTAGCCCTTTTCGTGGAAAGAATGGCTTTGATCATTTCTTTGACCTCGTCATCGGTGTTAAGTGTGTGGGCGGGCATAGCTTGCTCACCCCAGACGCCAACGCTGCCACCTCTTACCTTTGCGAAAAGTTTATCAACGGCATCAGGTTCTTTGCCATACTTCTCGTTGATGTCAGCGAAGGTTGGACCGGCGAGTTTGTCTTGAGCGGTATGACAGGAAATGCAGGTAGTGCCCATCATCAGCTTAACACCCTTCATTTTAAAATTCATCCCTGCAATACGCGGATCGTCTTTGAGTTCGAGTTCGGGGATTTGATTGAAGGAAGTGGAGTAGGAAACACGGATGAGCCTGCCATCTTTGACGTCATACCAGCCATTGCCGTATTCGAGGACGTAGAGAACACCTTTGTTGAAGAATAGGTCGATGGGTTTGCGGAATTTGAAGTTCAGCGGAAAATCTTCGACCCCGAGATTTTTTTCCTCTGAATCAAGCCGTGCGAATTTAAACCAAGACTGATTCCAGTCGGAAAAAAGCAGGCAGTTATCGAAATATTCTGGGAAGGCATTTTCATCTTTCGTGGCGTGATAGACACCACCGATGATGGAGCAACTGCGGCCATAGAAATGAAACGGATCACGTGGGATTGGAAGGTCGGTAATGCCAGTGTTATTTTTGGAAAGGTTTTTCAGGCTCGCTGGATCGAATGCCTTACCTGCTAGATCGTTGAATACCTGTGTGTTGGTAATGACATAGGGCCAGCCGTAATAGCCTGCGGTTTTCGCTTGGTTGATTTCTTCTCCTGTAGGTTTTTTGTCTGGTGCGACCTCGCTCCAGTATAACGTGCTGGTTTTAGGATTGATGCTTATACGGTAAGGGTTGCGAAGACCCATCGTGTAAATTTCGGGACGGGTTTTATCGGTGCCGGGTTTGAACAAGTTTCCTTCAGGGATCTTATGCGTTCCGTCGGGATTGATTTGGATTCTCAATACTTTTCCGCGTAGGTCGTTGCTGTTAGATGATGATCTTTGGGCATCGCGTTCTTTAACATCTTCCTCGATAGGGGTAGCGGGTTTGGAAAACGGATTGGTGTTATCGCCCGTGGATAGGTAAAGCATGCGGTTTGGACCAAATGCAAGCGATCCGCCTTCATGGCAGGTCGAGTCGGTGCGCTCGGTAGGAACTTCGAAATAGATATGCTCCGAGCTGGGGATGAGTTGGCCGTCTTTGAATGTGAAGCGGGAAAGCCGATGCGAGCTGACATCCGGAAGTGAATAGTAGCAGTAGATCCAGTTGTTTTTTGCAAAGTCAGGATCGGCAGTGATTCCGATGAAGCCGCATTCACGGGCGGTATTGCCTGTCTTGATCGCCACTTTTAAAGATCCGCCTTCCGTGAGTTGGTTGGAGCCTGGGGTCCAAACTCTTAAGTTGCCCGTCCGCTGACAAATCAGGATACGACCATCCGGCAACATGACCATTTCCTGTGGATCTATGAAACCCTCGGTTAAAACCTCAACCTTGAAATGGGCAGGATTTGGTTTCTCAGCATAAAGGGCGAGGGAGAATAAAAACGAGATCAGGAGTAATGGTTTCATGGATCAATTAACGGTGATTTGTTTTCTGGCTTAAATGATACCCAGGTCACAAGCTCATTTTCCATTTTGTGTTAATTTACGGCTTTTCCCTGAGCATGGGTGGCCTATAAAGCTCGAAAAGTAAGTGAAAATTTCTCGTCCCAGTTTGATGCTTTGGATAGTGGCCATTGGTCTCTTTATTTCTGGTGTTACGATATGGCCTGCGATTCCTCAGTTGGAGTTTATCGTAAGGACGATATGGGGGGATGCTCAAGCGACAGGTGAAATCCATACTTTTACTTTGAAAGTCATCGATGGTCTCAGGCATCTCGAATCTGATTATGCAATCTTGCTCTATGGATACGATTGGCTTGCGTTCGCTCATATTGTTTTGGCGATTCTTTTTGCTGGAGCTGCACGTGACCCGGTTAGGAACAAATGGGTGATTCAATGTGGCCTGATCATGTGCTGCCTTATTCCGATTTTAGCAGGTATCTGCATACCGTTACGCGGAATCCCGTTTTGGTGGTTTTTCATCGATTTTGCATTTGCTCCAGCTGCAGCGCTTCCCTTGACTATAGCACTCAGAGACGTGTGTAAGGCAGAGCAAGATCAATCATCTAAGCGCTAAAGAGATAAGTATCATTGCGTTCGTTAAAAATATTCAGACCTATCCTAATTACCATGATACCGACAACGAAAGGCTGCTTGAGAACTCTTCAAGCCGGCCTCCTATTCAGTAGTGTGGGCTGGGGGATTTCATTTTATTTCACGTTTGTAAGCTGGGATGCCGCATCTTATCAGCTTTACCTCATGGGAGCGAATCCCATTCAATACGATCCCTTATTGGACTATTGGTTGAAGATGGCGTCGGCTGCTTTTGGTTGCATCGGTATTGCATCAATCCTCGCTTGTTTTCGACCTGAATTCTTTCGAAGTCTTATTCTTCTCCTAGGTCCATTTCATGCCTTTGTTGGGGTGGTTCTAACTGTTTCATCTTATCGTAATCATCTGAATAACCATTCACATCCAACCTATTCAGCTGATATTACATTTTGTTTTCTCACTGCGATTTTGATCATGGTTCCTCTTGCGGTTACGTATATCCGTGAATCTAAGAAACCCTGATAAAATAGGTGTTTTAACTAGGATTGTCCCGCTCATCACCCAGAACTTCCAGTTGAGCTAAAATCTTTGATTTACCGAAGGGAGTTTTATGCAATAGCTTCGCTTCATGATGAAATTGAAAACTCGGTTTTTGGCAGTTTTGGGATTGTTGTTTTCGGCAGCCTTGGTGTTTTCGGCCGATCCTATCAATACGGCGAAGTTAGAAGGGAAGGTCAAGGTTGCGTGCGTGGGTGATAGCATCACTCAGGGTGCAGGGACCAAAGGAAATCCTTATCCTAAGCAACTTCAGGAATTGTTAGGAGATAAGTGGGAAGTAGGGAACTTCGGTGTGAGCGGTCGGACTCTGTTGGATAAAGGTGACCATCCATACTCGAAGGAGAAGAAGTATCAGGATGCGTTAGCGATGAAACCCAATGTCGTGATTATCAAGTTGGGCACCAATGACACCAAACCGCAGAACTGGAAGTTCAAAGATGAATTCGAAGCTGACTACAAAAAGCTGATCGCATCCTTTCAAGGATTGGATAGCAAACCGCGTATTTTCATCTGCCGTCCTGTGCCAGTGATTGGCGATGGCGCATGGGGGATCAATGAACCGGCGATACAGGAACAAATTCCTATCCTTGATAAGCTTGCGAAAGAATTGGGAGTTGGGATCATCGATATGTATGCTGCTCTGAAAGATAAGCCCGAGCTCATTCCAGACAAAGTCCACCCGAATGCCGAAGGTGCCAAGAAAATGGCTGAGGCAGCACATGCGGTGCTGACGGAGATGAAGTAAGTTTTCTCATCTGCGTCCATTTGTTTACGCTGCGCTCCGTATATGTCCGCTTTGCTATCACTGTGTCTATCTGCGGTTCTATATTGTCTCCGGAGGGGCAAGGCTGGAGTCACGCGGTGCATGGGTAAAACTTATTTCATTTCGAGGTTGTCGTATGGTGGTGAAATTTCGAACATCTCGGCATGTCAAAATATGCAGGTGAAGAAGTTTTGGTGGTGACACGTCAGTTATTGGAAGATTTTGCGACCTTTCAAGGAATGCGGGTGGACGGCGTTGACAATATCGTTTCGGTGCTTTTGACGGATGATAATCATTTTTTCATGGATAGGGGTGCTGCAGAGGAAGATCCGAGCCATAAGCAGTTGATTCCTTATTGCATTTTTAAATGCGGTGATCGGGTGCTGTATTATACCCGTGGCAAAGCAGGTGGGGAAAACCGACTCCATTCAAAAATTTCTGTCGGGGTCGGCGGACACATTAATCCGGTGGACATGGGGGAGGGACGCAAAGGGGCTGCAGCCTATTATGCAGCGGTCCAGCGGGAGATCGATGAGGAACTCGATATCCAAGGCGATTACGAAATGCGCGTGGTCGGCCTGCTAAATGACGATTCGAATCCGGTCGGCCAAGTCCATCTCGGGGTGGTTCATTTGGTGGAATTGGAAAACGACCAGATTTCCTCGCGGGAAGACGCGTTAACCGATCTTTCCTGGGCAACCATCGCCGAGTTGAAAGGTGGCTTGTTCGAGCGCCTCGAAACATGGAGCCAGCTCTGCGTGGAGCATTTGGCAGAGGGGTGACTTTTTCTAAGTCTGATTTCTGGCTAATTTGGAAATTTAACCACGGATGAAAACAGATGGACGCAGATGAGATCTAGTAATAAGATCTGTTTTTGATGTTTAGATCCGCCTTTATCCGTGTCCATCCGTAGTTCTATATGTCATTTCGTATGGATTCAGGATTTACCATGGCCAAAGACTGTGAATGATACACCTATGTCTGACTTTGATGCGTTTGAGAAAAAAATGAGAGCCGCCGGTATGGGTGATGCTCCCGTTTCGGTTTTCAAAAGAAATTTTGAGGCATTACAGCGCAATGAAAACGGGATGATTCCTGAGCAAAGTATTGAACCGGCGAGTGGTTTGCCGAAGTCGAAAAGTTTAACATCTGGGGGTAAACATGCCAAACTTTCTGAGGTTGTTGTGATCAAGTTAAACGGCGGACTCGGCACTGGCATGGGTTTGCGAGGTCCGAAAAGTTTGTTGATAGTTCGCGATGGGGTAAATTTCCTCGATCTAATGGTAAGGCAAACGCTTTCGCTCAGAGAGAAGAGCGGACAAAAAGTGCGCTTGTTGCTGATGAATAGCTTCAGCACCAGTGAAGATACTTTGACGCATTTGCAACGTTACGCAGCCCAAAGTCTGGCATCGGCGAACGAAGTGGAAATGATGCAGAACATGGTTCCAAAAATCGATGCGGCAACGATGAAGCCAGTCGATTGGCCGGCTGATCCAGAGCAAGAGTGGTGTCCGCCCGGACACGGCGATTTATATCCCGCTTTGGTTGGTAGTGGATGGTTGGATCGTTTGCTCAATGAAGGTGTGAAATACGCCTTCGTTTCTAACTCCGATAACCTCGGAGCGGTGTTTAATGATAAACTGTTAGATTTTTTTGCAAAATCTGGCGCGCCTTTCATGATGGAAGTAACGCGGCGCACTGCAGCGGATAAAAAAGGCGGTCACTTGGCTATGCGTAAAAGCGATGGACGGTTGTTGTTGCGTGAAATCGCGCAATGCCCCGATGAAGATATGAACGAGTTTCAAAATATCGACAAGCACCAGTATTTTAATACCAATAGCCTATGGTTGAATCTGGAAAAACTCAAAGCACAGCTCGTTGCTGATTCCGGAGCCTTGCCTTTACCGATGATTAAGAATAAGAAAACGGTCGATCCACGTGATCCTAAATCCATACCCGTTTTCCAATTGGAAAACGCCATGGGATCCGCGATCGAATGTTTCGAAGGTGCTTTGGCAATCGATGTCCCGCGGAGTCGGTTCGCACCTGTGAAAACCACAGCTGATCTGTTAGCACTGCGCTCGGATGCGTATGAAATTTCAATCGATGGTCAAGTCAGGCTAAGCGTCGCGCGCAACGGCGTGCCGCCGGATATTGCTCTCTCAGAAGAATACAAACTGGTCGATTCGTTGGATGATCTCGGTGTGCCGAGTTTGATCAAATGCAACTCACTGAAAATTTCCGGACTCATCCAGTTTGCTCCGGGAGTCATCATCGAAGGCGATGTCGCTTTTGAAAATACTAGTGCCGAACGGAAATTGATTGCGGCAGGAACCTATAAAAACCAAAGTTATTGAATTATGTGGAAAGGACGTTTCGCAAAAGACACCTCATCATTGGTACAGCAATTCGGAGAATCAATCTCGTATGATTGGAGATTGTTTCCTCACGACATTGCAGGATCGATCGCCCACGCTCGTGCGCAATCGAAAGCCGATTTGTTGACCCAAAAAGAATTCGAACTCATTGAAAAAGGCCTACGCGAGATCGAAGCCGATATCCTGGCTGGCAAATTCGTATTCAAAAGCTCGCTCGAAGACATCCACATGAATATCGAGTCCGAGCTCACAAAACGCATCGGTGTTGTGGGTGGAAAGCTCCACACTGCAAGATCAAGAAATGATCAGGTGGCGACCGATACCCGCCTGTATTGCCGCGCGCAGATTGATGAAATTACCGTCGCGATTTCAGTCCTTCAGAAGATTTTAATCGATCAAGCCGATCGCTATGCTGCGACCGTTATGCCTGGCTACACCCATTTGCAACGGGGGCAGCCCGTGACGGTGGGACATCATTTACTTGCGTATGTTGAAATGCTACAGCGCGACAAAGGCCGACTCAGTGATTGCAGACGGAGGCTGAATATTTCGCCGCTCGGATCTGGTGCACTAGCGGGTTCCACTATCAATTTGGATCGTGAGGCGATCGCTGCCGAACTCGGATTCGATGGTGTGACTCGTAACTCCATGGATGCAATCGCTGACAGGGATTTTGTCGCTGAGCTATTGTTCACAATCTCGATTTGCGGGGTTCATCTTTCACGTCTCAGTGAGGATTTAATTTTGTGGTGCAGCAGTGAGTTTGGATTTGTTCATCTATCCGACGCTCATACCACGGGATCCTCACTCATGCCGCAGAAGAAAAACCCGGATGTGTGTGAACTCACACGCGGTAAGACGGGGCGCTTGGTCGGTAATCTGATGAACCTTTTGGTCACAATGAAAGGTTTGCCTATTACCTACAATCGGGATCTACAGGAAGATAAACCACCGTTATTCGACTCGGTGGATACGATCCTGCTTGTCCTTGCAGTGAACGCCGAAATGATTGCTGCGATGGAAATACGCGAGGATAAATGCCTCGCTGCAGCCAGCGATCCGATGTTGCTCGCAACAGATCTCGCCGATGCTTTGGTGAAGTCCGGAGTGCCATTCCGAACCGCCCATGAATTGGTTGGCAAAGCCGTCGCAGAATCCATCAGCAGCAAAACACCACTGGATCAGTTAGATTTGGAAAAAATCGATTCCGCCTACACTCATGCCATGAAATCGGTTTTCTCGGTAGATACTGCACTCAAAGCGAGAACTAACATCGGTGCTCCTTCGATTGACAACGTGAAACGCGAGATTGCTAGATGGAGAGCTGGATTATGATCGATCCTCCCCTTGAACATTGGATATGGTTGATCCCTGCGGTGTTGATAGGGGCTTGTATTGGATCTTTTTTGAATGTGGTGATCTATCGTGTTCCACTTGGGATGTCGGTGAATAAACCGAGTCGCTCATTCTGTCCGATTTGCAAATCACAGCTGACACTTTTCCAGAATTTCCCAGTGGTGAGTTGGTTGTTTTTGCGTGGAAAATGCGCGCATTGTTCGGCTCCTATCCCGTTCCGTTACATCGCAGTGGAGATTTTGACTGCTGTTTTGTTCGGTCTGGTGTGGTGGATGTTTCCTCCTCAAGTCGTGTTTTTCCTATGGGTATATATTGGTCTGGTGGTGGCGATCACTTACATCGATGCGGAACATCTCATTATCCCGACGAATCTCACATGGGCAGGTTCAGTGATGGGTTTGATCGGCTGCAGCGTGTGGCCACAACTTTCTTCAATGGCTGGATACCAGTTCACTTGGAAGGAGGGTCTGATCTCAGGGGGTATCGGTTGGGCTTTTGGATTTTTCGGATTATGGCTTGTCGTAATTCTTGGGAAAATGGCTTTTGGAAAGCGCTCAATGAGTTTCGAATCCGAAGTTGAATGGTCTCTAAAAGAGCCAGATGGGGATCAGGATCCCCTGTGCTTTGTGATCGATGGTGAAGATGTTCCTTGGTGGGATGTTTTTTCTAGAAAAACGGATCGTTTGATTATCGACGCTACTAGTGTGGTGGTCGATGGTGAGGAATCTGGTGCGGGTCAGTTGGTGATCTCTGAGAAAGAGATTGAATTAGCCGATGGTCGGAAATTTGAGATAGAGAAAATGGTTTCGCTCAGAGGGCTTACGAAATCGGTGGTCATTCCTCGTGAGGCAATGGGAATGGGGGATGTGCATCTGCTCGCGATGATAGGTGCGTTATTCGGTTGGAATGGGGTGATTTTTTCTCTATTCAGCGCGTCCTTGTTCGCGCTTATTGCAGCATTGATTGGAAGAATCAGTTTTGGAAAACAATTGCCCTTCGGGCCCTATATTGCATTGGGAGCAACCGTATGGATGTTTGGTGGATGGAAGATTTGGCGACTATACCTCGATTTTCTCGGGTTGCCCTAATAACTCCGCCCCCAGATCGCGATGTTCTGGCTTGGTTTACCGGTGAGCAGGCAAGTGCTGCTTACTTTGTCTAACAGCTCTTTGGAAAGCCCTGCTTCTGGAATGGGCAAGCAGCGGATGGTGATTTTATGTTGTTTGGAAAGTTGTTCTTCTTCGTCGGATGTTCCTGCCCATGGGGTGAGCAGCCAACCTGGATTTTCTTTGCTCCAGTGAGCGTGGAACTCCTCCAATTGATTGCACGGAATGATGTTCGCGTCGCGGAATTTTGTCGCGTTATCCAAGAGGTTGTTGTGAATCTCTTGTAATATGTCAGTTGCGTTCTGGATGAAGTCTTCTTTATCCATGAAGCTTTTCTCTGTCGGCGCTTGGTCACGACGCTGCATGCAAACTTTGCGCGATTCGATATCACGTGGTCCGATCTCGATACGGATGGGTGTGCCTTTTTTCACCCAATCCCATTTTTTCTGACCACCCTGGATATCGCGGGCATCAACATGCACGCGCAATGGATCACCGTGGTAAGTTTTTTTGGTTCTGAGCGTTTCCGCTAGAGCATGGCAGGAAGCTAGCACGGCTTCTTTGGTGTCCTCTTTGGGAGTGACTGGAATGATGACGATTTGTTTGGTGGCAACACGGGGTGGTAGCACCAAGCCATCATCATCCGAATGTGCCATGATCAAGGTTCCGATCAAACGAGTGGAAACGCCCCACGAAGTAGTGTGTGCGAAATCCTGAGCACCATCGCGGCCAGCGAAGGAAATGTCCTGAGCTTTCGAGAAATTCTGTCCGAGGTAATGCGAGGTTCCGGCTTGAATCGCTTTTCTATCCTGAACCATCGCCTCGACGGTCAGGGTCATGTCCGCACCTGGGAATCGTTCGTTCTCGGTTTTTTCTCCAGGAATGACAGGGATCGCCAAATGATCGCGGAGGAATTCTTCGTATAACCCGTGGATCATGCGCGTTTCAGCGATGGCCTCATCTTTCGTTTCGTGAGCGGTGTGGCCTTCTTGCCAGAGGAATTCAGCGGTTCTTAAAAACAAACGCGGACGCATTTCCCAGCGCATCACGTTTGCCCATTGATTGATCAATAACGGCAGATCTCGATACGATTGCACCCAACGCGCAAACGCCGCGCCGATGATGGTCTCGGATGTCGGACGGATCACATAGGGTTCAGCAAGTTCCCCAGTTGGGATCATCTTGGTTTTTCCTGTGACCGCGTCTTTTACTGCTTCAAGTCGGTGATGTGTCACCACCGCGCACTCCGTAGCAAAGCCTTCAGCATGCTCCGCTTCCTTTTCAAGATAGGAGAGGGGAATCAACAAGGGGAAATACGCATTCTCATGTCCGGTCGCCTTGAAACGCCTGTCGAGTTGCTGCTGGATGAGCTCCCAAATACCATAGCCCCACGGTTTGATCACCATGCAGCCTCGGGTCTCCGAGTTCTCTGCTAAATCAGCGGCTTTGATGACTTGTTGATACCACTCAGGAAAATCCTGCTCACGGGTCGGTTGGATGGCGGTTTGGGATGCGGACATATCGTTGCGCAAAACTCTTTCCATCCCGCCCAACTTTGCAAGCCACGATCTAAAAAACAGAGGTTGATCCCAGGCGAAGCTCTGGTAGCTTCTGATCCATGATGAAACGTCGTTCACTATTTACCATGATTCCTGCCGCATCAGTGCTATTGGCCCTCCGTTCAAAAGGCGCGCCCATCCCGCAAGCGGCGTTGACTGAGGCTGGTTTCGGAATCACCGTGCAGTGCTGGTCGCTCAAAGAATTCACTCTATTTCAAGCTATCGAAATGGCGGCTGCGGCAGGTGTAGGTGGGGTCGAGGTGTTCTCCGGTCAAGCACTCGGCGGTGGACACGACAGCGTCAAGTTCGGACCGGGCATGCCTGAGGACAAACTTCAAGCAGTGATCGATCACATCAAAGCAAACAACATCACTGCACAAAGCATGGGCGTGATCCCCATTCCGAACAATGAAGCCGAGGCTCGTGCGATTTTTGAATTGGGAAAAAAACTCGGACTCTACAGCATCAACACCGAGAGCATCGATTCCATCGATCTCATTGAAAAGCTCGCCAAGGAATACGACATCAAAGTCGGGTTCCATAACCATCCGAAAAAACCAAACTACAAGATGTGGGATCCGGATTTCGTTTTCAGCGCAGTGAAAGATCGCCATGCAAACCTTGGCATCTGCGCAGACACCGGTCACTGGGCAACCAGCGGATTGAATCCGTTAGAAGTGATCAAAAAAATCGCTCCTCGGGTGGTTTCGTTTCACATGAAAGATCGCGAATCTATCGAAAAATGGTCACACGACCGTCCGTTCGGCACAGGTGTGATCGACAACGTCGCCATCCTTGATGAAGTTCGTAAACACGGTTTCAAAGGCAATGTATCGATTGAATACGAGCACAACTGGAAAAGCAACTTGCCCGAAATCGCTCAGTGCGTGGGTTACTTGCGCGCGTATGCGAAAGTCCGTGCTTGAGATATCATTTCTCTAATAAAAAACCCATGCTGCAAAAGACGCGGCATGGGTTTTGTTTTTTGTAAGAGAAGTTATCAGTAGGAGAAAATCTCGCCGTCTTTGAAGAAGCGTTTGATCTCTGCAGCGGCGGCTTCAGGCGAATCAGAAGCGTGGCAGACATTGCGCATTTTCGAGTCGCCGGATTTGTCACCGAAGTCTCCGCGTATCGTGCCAACTGCAGCTGTGGTGGAATCGGTCGGGCCAAGAAGATCACGAACGCGGGAAATGACATGGTCTCCTTCAAGAGCGAGGGCAATGACAGGGGATTCCTGCATGAAACCGCGGACAGAAGGGAAAAACGGCATGGCGGCGATGTGAGAGTAGTGCTCGGCGAGGATTTCGTCGCTGAGGGTCATCATTTTGATCCCACGAATAATAAAGCCTTGTTTCGCAAAGCGGGCAAGAACCTCGCCGGTGAGGTTCTTGGAAATAGCGTCGGGTTTGAAAAGAATGAGCGTGGTTTCGTTAGCCATGGGCTTGAGGTAGGTTGGGAAATGCGGCTACGCAAGTCTTTTCAGCCCATTTTGAGCTGCTCCTTAGGTTAGGGCTTCAATTTTGGCTCCTGTTTTGCAAAAATATTTGAACCACACATGAACGCGGATTAACACAGATAAGAATGGTTGAAGGCATGGAGCTTAAACGATTAGACCCAAAGCCGTTTTTGCTGAGTATAATCAGAACTTTATCTGTGAATCAGACCTTTAATTTTGTCAGGGAATCGCCTCCACCAGCACATCCACATCCATTTGGCAGTGAGACGATCCACGGTAAGTGCCCCGAATCGGCGCAACATCTTCGTAGTCCCGGCCGACGGCGACTTTCACGTAACGGGCATCTGCAAGTGTATTATTGGTGGGGTCGAAGCCGATCCAGCCGACCACTGGGAGAAAAACCTCCGCCCAAGCGTGGGATGCTTGGGCACCGATGAGATGGTCGCGTGGGCCGTTGTAGAGGTAGCCTGATGCATAGCGGGCGGGGATGTCAGCCGCACGGCACAGACCGAGCATGACGTGGGTGAAATCCTGACAGACTCCGCGTCTTTGCGCGAAACACTGATCGAGACGGGTCGCGACATCGGTGCTGCCAGGCTCGTAGCTGAACTCTGCGTGGATCCAATTCATGATCGCTATGGCTTTTTCGAAATAGGCATCGTGGGGAAATGTTAGATCGACCGCTTTTCGCCAAATTTCAGGACGAAAAATGACGCGTGCGCTTTCGTTCAAATAAGGCCAAGTACGATCGCGCACGGCGGGTGTTCGGTAAGCGTCTTTGCCTGCAGTTCGCGATTCTTCAGGAATTTCTAACGGTAAATTATGCACACGAATCCGGCTTTCGATTTCTAGGTATTGATGACTCCCGGGAATCTCAAAATAGTGGGTGGTATTTTGAAAGAGATCATGGAATTTACTCAGGCGAGTTGCTGGCAAGACTCGGATCAGTGAAGATAGTGTTTTCTGAAACGGAAAGATACGCGGTTCGAGATGCAGCTCGTTGATACTGTCGGTGACAGGACCTCCGTAACGGAATATAGTGCGATGAACAACGGAGAGCTTCATGTGACAAGAAGATTGGTGATCAATCCAGGAGGCTGATTTCAGATGACTAATAACCAATAAACAGTAAGAAATAACAACCTCATTGTTGTTGCTGCTCTTGTTGTGCTTTCCAAGCAGTCACCGCGTCGTGGCCACGTTGTTGCATGCTTCGTTGTGATTCAAACATATCAGGCATAAGGACAAAAGTCTCAAAGATAAGTCCACCGATGTTGTTGAAACGTTGCTGTAATCCATCGAGGTATGCATGAATGCCGAGTTCCATGGCTTCCTCGGCGGTGCCATAGCTTATATCAGCCAGAAGCATACCGCTTTCGCGTTCCGCCTCATTGGTGAAACCACCGCGCTGGCTGCCTGAAATATGGTGAATGCATTCGTCCACGCGCTCCACGCAGTAACGAACAGAGCGAGGGAAGGTCCTCGAAAAAACCAGGAAACTCAGCGCACCCTCGGCATCGAAGCGATGGTGACCTGAGCGAAAGGCTCCGAGTGCGCCGCAAGAACCGAGGATAGCAGTCCAGTGTAACATTCCGGGTGCACCGATGATACCTTGATTGTCATCAGGTAGGTAGGATGTGGTATCGAGGAAGCGGGTAGTTTTATCGGCACGCTCAAGAAACCGACCCAGCTCCATGAAATCCCAACCTTCATCACGCGGATGAGTGGTGGCGGATATGCCGAGAAATGTCGCAACGCAACGGCGGATCCGTTCGTAGTATCTGGGAGGAGCAACTTCTAACATATATACCGCTTCTTCCGAACGTGCAAAGAGATGCAGAGCATTTATTTCCTCCCACATCTCATCGGAAAGCTGATCGCGAACCGTACGGGCACTTTCGCGCGCCTGAGCGATGCAGGAAGCGATGCTGCTGACGTTTCTCGGATCATCCGTTAGAAACCGTATCACATCCTCTCCCCGGGTTTCAGGATAGAGCGATTGGAATTTATCCTCATCTCCTGTGCAAAGAATGATGGGTCGCCAGAAATCTGCGATACGATTGCTGCCGAGCGATTCGTTATCCAAAAGCAGATGTCGATTCACATCGATAAGGCGAGCGAGGTTGTCGGCTCGTTCGACATAACGGGCCATCCAATAAAGAGTGTTAGCAACACGTGAGAGCATGGTGGTTAGAAAAAGTGATGGGTTTTAATGGCGGAGTACCCAAGTATCTTTACTGCCGCCACCTTGGGATGAGTTTACAACGAGTGAGCTTTTTTTAAGAGCGACACGAGTGAGCCCGCCCGGGACGATGCGTGGGGTTTCACCATAAATGATGTAGGGTCGTAGATCGACATGGCGACCTTCCATATTGCCATCACACCACGTCGGGCATCGCGAGAGCGAAACCACAGGCTGGGCGATGTAGTTGGTGGGGTCCGCAATGATACGCTCGCGGAACTCGGAGATTTCCGATTTGCTTGCCGCAGGACCCATTAACATGCCGTAACCTCCGGATTCGTTTGTGGCTTTGACAACCAACTCCGGCAAGTGCTCCACAATGTAACGCAGATCGTCTCCTTTAGCTGCAAGATAGGTAGGAACGCTTTGTAAGATCGGCTCCTGCGCGAGATAGTAACGAATGATATCCGGAACAAACGCGTAGATCGCTTTATCATCCGCGACACCAGTTCCGACCGCATTTGCTAGCGCGACGTTTCCGGCTCGATAGGCATTCATGATGCCCGGAACACCGAGCACGGAATCTTTTCGGAATACCACCGGATCGATGAAATCGTCGTCAATGCGGCGATAAATGACATCGACACGTTCCAAGCCACGGGTGGTGCGCATGTAAACCACGTTGTCACGTACGACCAAGTCCCGACCCTCAACAATCTCAATGCCCATTTCACGAGCGAGGTAACAATGCTCGAAGTAGGCGCTGTTGTGGCAGCCGGGGGTGAGTAATACGCAGACTGGATTGCCGGATTTTCGCGGTGCGATATGGCGAAGCATTTCCAAAACTTCTAACGGATAAGAATCGACCGAACGAACGGATGAAGTATCGAAGAGATCTGGAAAAACTCGTTTCAGGGCTTTGCGGTTTTCTAACAAGTATGACGCACCAGAAGGGCAGCGACCGTTGTCTTCTAGGACCAGCCATTCGCCTTTTTCGTCACGGATGAGATCACTGCCGCAGATGTGGATGTAAATATCGCCGGGGACATCGATGCCACGAAATTCTGGCCGGTAATGCCGAGCTTGTTCGATAAAGGAGCGGGGGATGATGCCGTCTTTTAGGATTTGCTGATCGTGATAAATATCGTGAAGGAAAAGATTGAGCGCTGTGATCCGCTGGATCAGGCCGGATTCGAGATGATCCCACTCATTTGCGGGAATGATACGCGGCACAGGATCGAAAGGAAAGATACGCTCGCTACCGCGTGAATCGTGGTAAACATTGAAGGTCACACCCTGTTTCAAGAAATAGAGCTCACAAGTGGCTTTTCTTGCATCAAAATCCTTCTGATCCAGTGCCGCAATGCGATCATAAAGCGGCTTGCAATGAGGCCGGACTGACCCATCCGGTTGAAACATTTCATCAAAAAAAGCGTCTGGTTGGTATCCTTCGAGCATTGGTCTAACTTCGTTTACCCAATTCAGCAGTTTATGAGCCAATGGAGGAAAACTCCTAGCCTATTGCATACGTGATCGTGGGTTTTTGATTAGATAGTTATCTATCTGGGGCTTATTATACTCAAAAAAGGCAATTTCCCCGACTTTCATACTTCACGAAACGACCGTTTCGACTAATCTAGACGGTAGCAGATCGATGCATTGGCTGAATGCAGGCCCAATTGCTCAGCTTCTGAAAACTCGCTTGTAAGAGTGCGGAAGGTATTAGCCCAATCTGAATAGGAAGTCCGTAGCAGGCAGACCGGCCAATCGCTGCCGAACATCACATTTCCAGACCCAAAGATTTCCAAAGTTTCATGGAAGTAAGCGGAGATGGTTTCGAAGTCGCCTTCGCCTAAAGGAAACTCTGTTAGCAGGCCGGAAAATTTCACGCCTATGACATTATCGCGTTTTGCCAGTTCTTTCATGCCTGAGCGCCACGCGGGGTCGATGCGGCCGTTGCGAGCTTCTGGTTTGGCGATGTGGTTGAGGATGATGGCAAGGTCAGGTTGGCGATCGATGAGTTGAATCGCCACGGGTAGTTGACGTTGGAAAATCAGCAAATCGTAAGAAAGGCCGTAGGCGGGAAGTTGTGCTAGTCCGCGGTGAAAATCATCGCGAAGAAAATATTCATCGGGTTCTTCCTGAAGGACGTGGCGTACGGCTCTGAATTTTGGGAATGTGGAGAGGCGTTCGAGATCCGAATCAACATTTTCATCGATTAAAGGCACCCAACCAACGACAGCTTGGATGCGATCCGTTTGATCCGCTAGCGAGAGCAGGAAATCCGATTCCTCAATGACTTGGCGTGCTTGGACAACAACGGTTCCGGTGACTCCAGCAGCGGAGGTGACGGTTTCGAGTTCGTTGGCGAGCTGGTCTTGGGCGAGGGGAGAACCCTCGGGAATCCATGGATAATCTTGCTTGGAGTAGCGCCAGAGATGGTGGTGGGAATCAATCATGTTAGCTGTTGCACGGCTATCGAAGCGGAGATAGCTGAACTAGGAAACTGTAAATTTTTTTTAAATCAAAATCCTCTTTTCCCCTTTCCAGTCAGGCTCTTCAATGTATTCTCTGCGCTAACTGAAAAAGCAAATTCCCAGCAATCATTCATTCGGACCGAAATCGAGAAGCAGTTCATTGCTGTAAATTTCCGCTGATGAAAGCAATCGGAATGCAGCCTATTTGTCTCAATAAGCCAAACAATCAATAGATGAAACAGAACCACATGACACACAGGGTCTTTGCCCTGATATCCGCCGCGTTCACGCTGTTGCTCGCACCGTTGGCAGCATTGGCGGCTGAGACCAAAACCGCGCCGGAAATCGAGCTCGGCGCGCCCTTTGCCGACAACGCGGTTCTGCAGCGCGAAATGGACTTGCCCGTCTGGGGCTGGAGCAAGCCGAGCACGAAGATCACGGTCGAATTCGCCGGGCAGAAGGCCAGTACCGAAGCCGGTAAGAACGGCAAATGGCTGGTCAAACTCGCCCCACTCAAGGCGAACGCCGAGCCGGCCGAGATGATCATCACCGCAAGCGACGGCAAGAAGGTCGTCCTCAAGAACATCCTCGTCGGCGAGGTCTGGATGGCTTCCGGCCAGTCGAACATGCAGTGGATAGCTGGCAAGTGCGATGTCGCGGCGCTGTTGAAACGCATCGCCGAGTCGGTTGCGGCCGGCAAGGAGAAGCAGCCGGTCGTCCGCGAGTTCCAGGTGACCAGCGTGTTCTCGGCGCTGCACCCGATCGAACGCGCCACTGGAGCGTGGAATGCCGGAAATATGGAGGAGTTCAGCGCTGTGGCCACGGCGTTTGCCTATGAGTTGTACAAGGAGCTGGGCGTGCCGATCGGCATCCTGAACTGCTCCTGGAGCCAGACCGCGATCGAGGCCTGGGTTCCGCGGGCGGGCTATGCGACCGCCGAGGATGACTACGGCCGGGAGATCAACCGGAAATGCCTTGCGACCGACCCGCGCACGCCCGAACACAAGGAGGCCTGGGGCGCCTTCTACAAGTCACTGGAAGACCAGATCGCCGCCAACGCGGAAATGATTAAGAAAGGTGAGAAGCCGCCGGCCATCAGCGCACCGGTGCCGGGCAACATGGGCGACAACCGGGGTGCTAGTTGGATGTTCAACGGGCGACTGAATCCGGTGGTGCCCTATGCCATTCGCGGCGCGATCTGGAACCAAGGCTGGGCGAACCGGGGCAGCGGTCTGCTCTATTACAACAGCCTGCACCATATGATTCGCGGCTGGCGTCTCGTCTGGGACAAGCCTGATCTGCCGGTTTACTTTCACCAGTTCTACTGCCCCAAGGACAGTGACCTTTCCGGCAAGCCGAGTCTCGATAGCACCGCCGAAATGCGGCTGGGAACCTTGCTGGCACGCGATATCCCGAACGTCGGAATGGCCTGCCAGATCGACATCCAGGGCGCGATTCACTACGGCAACAAGACGCTGCCCGGGAAGCGCCTCGCCCTGCACGCGCTCAAGAACCAGTATGGCAAAAAAATCGTAGCCGACGGGCCGATGTTCAAGTCGTACGAGGTCAAGGGCGACACGCTGATCGTCATGTTCGACTTTGCCGACGGCGGGATACAGGTCGGCCAGGCGATGGGGGATAATCTCCTGGATGCGCCGGCGGTTCTCACCAACAGCGAGGACAAGGTGAAGCTCTTCTATCTGGCCGGTGAGGATAAGGTCTGGCATCCGGCCACCATGAAGATCGAAGGAGAGAAGATTGTGGTCAGCTCTCCGGACGTCAAGGCGCCGCGCGGTGTCGCGTACGGAACGGGCGGCGTCGGCTTCCAGCCGAGCCTCTACAACCAGGCGCTGCTGCCGCTGGCTCCGTTCATTTACTACGACAACAAACTGGTGACCAGCAAGGACTGGCCGGATGGCAGCCTGAAAGTCTCTGGCAAGACAATCGATCCATCATCGGTCGGCAAGGTGTACGAGTACCGCAAGATGCCGCTGCTGAGCCAGCAGTTCGAAGACAACGCAGTGCTGCAGGCGGACAAGCCGGTGACGATCTGGGGTTCCACACGCAACTACGGGGAATGGCAGGCCGAGCCGGAAAAGGGTGACTGCAAGGTGGATTTTGAATTCGGTGACATCAAGAAGACGATTTCCGTCACTCCCGACATGAAGGAGTGGCAGGTGACACTGCCGCCGATGAAGGCCGGCGCCACGCCCTACACCCTGAAGGCCCGCTTTACCATCAATGGCGAAGTGGTGCATGAGCGCGTGGCGACCAACATGGTGTTCGGCGATGTCTGGTACGTTGGTGCCCCGGCTGGCACGTTCAGCGTGCCCGCGACGAAACCGTCCGGGCAGATCGTGCGCATGATCGCGAACCAGTCGATGCGCGAAGGCAATGGCAGCCCCTCGCGTTTCAGCATCGCGACGTCGCGCGGCAGGGGGAATGATAACCGTTTTGCCTCCCACTGGAAAGACGCTACGGGCCTGGCGGCAGCACTCGGCCATAGCATCGCCGCAAAGACCGGGAAGCCGGTCGGCATCATCTTCATGCAGAGCAAGAGCGATGTGGCGCTCAAGAATTGGATTGCAGTGGACTTCCTGAACCAGGCCCCGAGCCTGATGGAAGACTACAAGACCGTCGGCAGCCAGTATCCGGACAACCCATACTATCTGGAGAACACGCGGCGCTATGTCGCAGACTGGCGAAACTACTGGGGCAAGTACATCCCGGAGATGATCGAGACCAAGTCTGTGCCGGACGCAGCCCCATGGGGCTGGTATCCCTCGCCCGCCCCCACGATCGGGGATTCGCTGGCCACCACGACCTACAACGTTTATGTTGAATGTTTTGCGCCGACTCAGTTGAGCGGCATTGTCTTCCTGTGTGGAAAGGCGATGGCCGAGGGGGAGCAGGGAGCGAAGTTCGGTTCCGAGATGTCTGTGCTGGGCAACTGCCTGAAGACGAAGTTCGGCGCTGGCGACGTGCCCTTCATCTATAGCATGCCCAGCTCAACGCTGGCTCCGAAGATCACCAAGCCGGAATCGATCAAGGGCCGGAATGCCGCTGTGGAAATCAGCAGCAGCGATTTGACCGCATTGATTGACAAGGTGCTTAGCGAGATTGGCAAGTAACAGGAAAAGGAAATACCATGATAAAAAAACAGAATGAATGTGCAGTAATACTGGCGGCGTTGATGGGGCTGGGGGCAATGACAGCGGGTGCGCAGCAGGCGCAACCGCCTGCGCCTGCTCTTACCGAAGCCGGACAGAAACTCGAAGCGGGCTACGCCGCGCAGATCCAGACCTTGAAGGCCGAGATCGAAAAGGCGTTGCCGCAAATCAACGAGCAGAATAAGACGGCCTTCATCGAGGCCTGCAAGGCCGCGCAAGCCGCTCCGGACAAGGCGCAGGAGAAGACAGCGCCAGCAGCGGCAGCGCTGAACCTGACGCCATTGCTGGCGGACAGCAAGCTGGATGCGAAACTTGTTAAATTCGTCGTCCTGAATAGCGCGACACCAAAGGGCCTTGCCGAGTTCGCCCAGCAGGGCGCGGAGCAGGCGGCACGGGTTGACAAGCTGTTGGCCGATACCGAACTGATGAAGCAGATGCTTGTCGCCGACGGCGCCAAGGACAACAAGTATGGCCAGGCGATGGAGATCTATTCTGCCATTCAGAAAGCCAGCCCGAAAGCCAAGGAAGGGATCCTGCAGCGGCTGGCGCTGGCCATTGCGCTGGTACACGCGCTCGCCCCGGACACCGTCGATCCGGTGAAGCGTTACCTGGCCCGAGAGAAAGCCTACGCTGACGGCGAACTGGATCCGGCCTTCAAGGATTTAACAGCGTGGGATATCCGGTTCGTGGTGGATGGCGACGAGCCGGATGATGTCTCCGCCTGGGGCCGTCAGATGCTGCGCAACTACCGGCCCGACATCGCCGCCAATCCCGATTACGGCTGGCGTTACGTGCAGGTGGTCCCCACCGACGTCAAGTTCGGGTCTGGTGATACGGTATATGACAGGCCCGAGTTGCATCGGTATCAAAACATCATCATGAACGGCGGGGTTTGCGGGCGGCGTGCGTTCTTCGGGCGTTTCATCCTGCGGGCTTTTGGAATTCCGACTATGGCACGGCCCCAGCCGGGTCATGCCGCGCTGGTTCACTGGACGCCCAAAGGCTGGGTTCCATGTCTGGGAGGTCCCTGGGGCTCAGGATATAACGGGAGCGATCTTGATTTCCTGGCAACCACACAGGCACGTGAAAACAAGGATGCTTTCCTGCAGGTGAAGCGAGCCCAATGGTTTGGCGATGTTGCTGGAGAGACGCAGGTATACGGACTGCGAGAGGGCGCTCCGGGTTTCTGGTATGGCGTGTCACTCCACACGCAGCGTGATATTATCGAAAAGGCCAAGACCACGGCGCTGGCAGCAATCGGGACGAACCTCGGCGAGTCGAATGCGACAGGGGAGAAGTCAGTCACGGGAGCGGTTGGCATGACGGATGCGGATAAGAAGATTGCTGTCGATAAGGACGGCGTGATCACGATACCTGCCGCCGCATACAGCAAACCGTCCGGCAGCACGGGTGAAGTTAAGGCCATGAAGAGCTTTATGGCCGGCACGCAGATTGTGCTCCCGCGATTCGCCCAGGAGGGACGGACGATTTTGCGGGGCGGCGCTTTGAGAGATGAGGCTTTCAGAACCAAGTCCGGGGCACGTCTTCTCAGCGGCGGTTACGGCGCCTACAACAACTGGGGATTCCGGGCGGCAATGACACCCGCAGTGAAAAACCCTCCGGCCAACATGACACTTGATCTAGGATCAGGCGTGACCATGGAGTTCGTCTACATCAAGCCGGGTACATTCGTGATGGGCGGTGAAAGTACTAAGGATGGAAATTTCGATTGCGTTGAGGTGCCGCAGCACGAGGTCACCCTCACCAAAGGTTTCTATATGGCCAAATACGAGGTGACGCAGGCGCAGTATCAGCTTGTCACGGGCGAGAATCCCAGCACGGCGGCCAAGGATCCGAACTGTCCGGCTGACACGATCCACGCGGGGAGTGCTGTGAACTTCTGCGCTAAGCTTTCTGCGAAGACCGGGCAGGCTGTTCGGCTTCCGACGGAGGCAGAATGGGAATACGCCTGCCGTGCGGGCAGCAAGACGGCGTGGTTCTTTGGCGACGATCCATCGAAGCTCGGCGATTATGCCTGGTATAAGGACAACGATGGCGGCAAGTCGCATCCGGTTGGCCAGAAGAAGCCGAATCCCTGGGGTCTCTACGATATGTACGGCAACGTCTGCGAGCGGGTGGCGGACACGTATGCCAGCGACTACTATAAAAACAGCCCGAAGGAGGATCCTGTCGGGGCGGCCCGGACAAGGTATTCGATCTTCGAATATACGATCAACGCTCCTAAAGCTGGAACCTATGCGTTGACGGCACTGGTGGTGACCAACAATTACAACCAGACGATCAACGTCTTGGCCAACGGTGAAGGGGCCGATGTTAGCATGGCGCTGCCCTTTACATGCGGGAAATGGAAGGATAGCGATCCGGTGACGATCACTCTCAAGCAGGGCGAGAACAACCTGCAGATTTCACGCATCAATGCGCCGCAGGCCGGAATCGCCGTCAAGTCGTTCACCTTGAAGCCTGTGAAGTAGCGAAGGGCTTATTTGAAATGAAAAGATCTCGGTTGTGCCACTTGGATCGGGAGAGATCCCAATCCAAGCGGTCTCACGAAGTGCCTATTTCACGAGCGTGGCAACAATGCTCGAAGTAGGCGCTGTTGTGGCAGCGCCACGCTTTTAGTCGCCGCCTTCATCTCGCTGGTTTATGCGGAGAGTTACAAGTCAGCCACGGCGATGAGGTCAACCACAACGAAAAGGGCTTGCTCCAACTCTCTTTTCCCCTTTCCAGACCGGTTCTTCAGTGTATTCTCCTTACATCTGAATAAGTAAGTTTTTACCCTATAAACAGAAATGGAACCACGGATGGACACAGATAGACACGGATAATCAAAGAGTTATGAATTTTTTCAGTCTCACCTTTTAGGTGAATGAAGAATTCTTTCTAATCCTCTTAGCATCAGTGTTAATCAGTGTTAATCAGTGGTTCATTTTCCTCTTTAGGTTTACTTAAATTAAAATTCACGGTTTGAACGTAACCTCCTCATGACTTGCAAAAATTCCTCAAATTATCTCACCGACAATTCATCATGTTCAGGAAAATCATGGTTCGCGTTTTTTTATGGGCTAGGCTTGGCATGTGGTTTGATAGTTTCCAGTTGGTGGCTTGCTCAAAAACTTCTGACTCCTACTGCAGTCTCCGCCTCACCGCTAACGGGTGCTGATTCTGTTCCTTTGAACGCACTGCATATGTCTGGATCATGGGGTAGGCTTAGGGTGGAAACGATTTATACGGAAAAGCCTGCCCATTTTATTGATGTCGCTCCGTATTTGAAATCGGAGGAAAAATGGTTTTTTGAAGAGATGGATATTGCGGAGATTCGTGAATGGTTGACCATTAACGGCTTTGACAAGGATTTCGTGGAAGAGTTGGTGATTGCGGAGCCCAAGCCAGATGTGAAGGGTGTTTATTTGCATCCGACGCAAAAATTAATTATTCAATTAGATCCCCAAGAACGAAAGAAAATCCACAATTTATTAGCCAAAAATTCCATCAATCACTTTTCAGAAAATCCATTTTTGTTTACTCCTGATGTAATTCAGCAAATTCGTAGTAACCCTATAATACAGGAGGAGGGTAGTGGTGCGATTTTTGAGAAATTACTTTATCCACGTGGTACGGCAATGTGTCTCAGTGACATCAGTTGTTTGCTCTCTAATGTGAAAAATCCCTCTTTATGCGCAGCATGGCTTAAGTTGTTAACGCGAACCAAAACGATTTTGCTTAAGCTAGAAATTGATAAATCTTCCGACATTGATTCATTGGTTAACTATTGGTCTGGCCCCTTTAATCTCAAAGACTTCCAGCCATTGCTTGAGTCGCTCAAAGTGGATAACCAGACTTCACGTCTGGATGTGATTCATCTATTGCCACCAGTAGCGCGCCAAATCATTTATACGTATCCTATAGAAGATGGGGTGGGAGAATACAGAGATTGTCATTGGACGGTAATTAATTTTTTTGAGGAATCCAAGAATGATCAATTTCTTGACCCTCAGAAAATTGTTCAAGAAATAGAAGCAAACTATGTTAACGTCGATAAACCAGAAAAATTTGGTGATATTCTCATGTTTACTCCTGATAATAATTCGGTGATTCACTCCTGTGTTTATATTGCTGCTGATATGGTGTTTACGAAAAACGGTATGGGTGCGCACCAACCATGGACGATTTCCACGCTTCAAGAGGTTACAAGTATTTATGGCAATATGAAGATATTGGTAAAACGCCGAAAGTCTTCTACTTCTTGATACTTAAGAGCTGGATTTTGATTTAAATAACTTATGTATCTTTGAATTACATCTGTATTTCTCTCATTTTACTCATGCGCTGGCGGAAGAGATGTTAGATCTCATAAGGCTACTGTGATCTTGAGAAAACTGCCGGAGTTATATCACAAAAACAGTGGCTTCATGTGTCGATAGAAAAGGTTCTCGGTAACGCAGCGAGAAACGATCGTGCGATTGTCGTGGAGGGCTTTGATGTAGGTTTCGCCCATCATCGCTGCGATTTTGAAACCGACGTGGAGGAGCTGGCGCACATTCGCATCGTAGAGCGGATTACTTTGATCGTGACGGAGTGCGCCGGTGAATTGATCGCTGGTCCATGTGTTGACGGTTTCGGCGGAGGGGAGTTTGGCGAAATCGATATCGATGACCGTGGCGTATGGCTGGCAAAGCGCTTCTTTTTTAGCAAGGGCTTGAGCGTAGATTTCTTTGGCGAGTGCAAGTCCGGCACCACCGGATTCCGCGAGACCGATGACTTCCTCCAGCCAGTTGGTGCCGGCGGTCTTGATGTGAAGTCCGGCGCCGGTGCGGGCGATGGCTCGTTTGATGGCGGGGTAAATGGAAAACTTGTCGGAACCGGAATGGACCGAAAGTTTCAAGGTTTTCGGAAGACCGTAAGCGGCGACCGCGTGGGCGATAACCGCGAGGTCGTCGTTGAATTCCTTTTCGAACTGATCGATATCGCCGACGTAATCGACTCCCTTGTTGAAGCGTCCGGTGAATTTCGGTGCGATGGTTTGGATGGGAATTTCCTGATCTGCGATGGCGGCGAGGATCACTAATAACTCTGGTGGAGTCTGCGGGCTGTCGGTTTCATCCATGGAAACTTCCGTGACGAAATCCGTACCTTTCACAGCGACGATATGAGAGTAGATCGCTTTGGCTTTCTGGGTGGCTTTGAGAAATTGGTTCGCGGTTTTTTCTACGTCCGCGCGGGTGATTGTAAATGGTTGGTCAATGCCAGCGATAGATACAGTTCCGATGAGTTCGGGATGTCTATCGATGAACGCGGCTACGTCCGCAGGATCTGCGGCCTCGCCAATGTCATCGGCGACGTCGAGGGTGAAGAAATTGCAGGGAGCGATGAATCGGTCGACGGTTTTAAGGTTGATGTGATCCGCATCTAACAGATATTCTCCGGTCCAACCGAGGTCCTTGACAGCCTGGTCCGCGGCATCTCGGGTGGATTGGGGTTGGGAACCAATGATGTCATGCTCACGGTTGGATTTGTTCCAAACCGGAGTGATGTCGATGCCGAGTTCCTTGGCAGCGATGAAGGCTTTGAGTTGTGCGTGCGCGCCGTTGGCGAAGCGGTCGCCGACTCCGAAGGTGAATTTTGGGCAAGTTTTCATAGTGGTAATGGGTAGGGTTTTTAACCGCAGAGACACAGAGGTCACAGAGGGTCGCAGAGATTTTAATTTTCGTTAATAATAATGTTTCGCAAGCGTTGGTGAATTTTGTTAGGAATTTCTGATGAGAATTTGATTTTGCTATTTCCGCTAATCCATATCTCAGATTTATGCGCTCCGTGTTCTTCGCAGAGTGTTGCTATTTCTGATAGATGGCGGTTGGTGTGTTTTCATTTTAAGAAATAGCTTTCCTTTTTAAATGCAAATAGCTTGCGAGGATAGAAGCCTGGAAAGGAATTTCATTCTTGTTTGAAACTTGAAATTTGAGATTTGAAATTTAACGGACTTCAATAATGGCTTTGATTGCACCTAAATTCGGGTCGGTGAATTGGGCGAATTTTTCGGGGACTTCGTCGAAGGTGATGCGGTGGGTGATCCAGATATTGGTGTTGATTTTGCCTTGGCGGATGAGGTTGATGATTTCCGGGAAATCGGATGGCAGGGCGTTGCGGGAGGCAAGAAGGGTGAGCTCGCGGCGGTGGAAGACCGGGGCGTGGGGAAATTGGAGATCCGAGGTGGTGATTCCGACATAGACGATACGGCCCGTGAAGGCTGCGAACTCGAAGCAGGTGGACATGGAACGCGGCGAGCCGGTGGCGTCGATGATCACGTCGCAGAGATTTCCGTTGGTGAGTTTTTCGAGATCGGCAAGATGGGAACCATCGGTTTTGGCGAGGACACCGTTTTTGATGCCGAGGTTTTTGGCGCAGAAATCGAGTCGGCCTTGAACCATGTCCATGACGATCACGTTGACTCCTTCCATGAGTTTCAGGAATTCAAGACAAGCGAGGCCGATAGGGCCCGCGCCGATGACGAGGACGGTTTCACTGGGTTTCGGGTTGCCGCGTTGGACGGCGTGGTAACCAATGGCGAGGGTCTCGACGAGGGCGAGTTGGTCGTAAGAGAGATCGTTGCCGGGATGAAGCTTGCGGGCAGGCACGATGAATGTGCCTTTGCGGAGGCCGCCGTTGTTGTGCACACCGATGACTTGGACGCCGGGGCAGCAGTTGGAGTTACCTTTTTTTGAGCTCGGTGATGAGGGGTCGTTGACGTATGGTTCGAGGGAGCATTTGTCGCCGGGTTTCACGTTGGTGACGCCCTCGCCGACTGCAACGACCTCGAGTCCGAGCTCATGACCGGGTGTGCGGGGGTAAGCGAAGAAAGGGAATTTTCCGAGGTAGCAGGAGAGATCTGTGCCACAGATACCCATGCGGTGGGTGCGAACAACGGCTTCGCCGGGGGCGGGGTTTTCCTCGTTCGGGCGGTCGATGATAGTGATTTTTTGCGGTTCGGTGAATTCGATGGCGTGCATGGGAAAAGGGATTGGATATTGGGATATTTGAAATTGGGATAAGACAGAGCCTGTGCTTAACCTTTGATGGTGTGGAATCCGAGTTCTTTGCTTGGGTTTTCGTCGGCTGCGATGAGTTGCTTAATGGCGTCGAAGACAATTTGGAAGTTTTGATCGTATTTTTCCTCAAGTTTTTCGATTTTTTCAGCGAGGAGTTTATTGGACTGCATCAAGGAACGGAGTTGGACGAAGGTCCGCATGATGGCGATGTTAACCTCGACGGCTCGGGGAGAGCGTAGGACAGAGGAAAGCATGGCGACACCTTGTTCGGTGAAGACGTAGGGGAGGTATTTACGGTGCTGTCCGCGTTTGTTGTTTAAGGTCACAATTTGTGACCTTAAAGAATCATCCGGCTTTAAGGTCGCAATTTGCGACCTCAAGTTTTCGAGTTCATCGTCACTGATCTGGAACATAAAATCAGAGGGAAATCTCTCAATGTTCCGCTTGATAGCTTGATTCAGGACTTTCGTTTCGACCCCATAAAGCTCGGCGATATCCGAGTCCAGAATCACGTTTTCTCGGCGGAGTCGTATAACGAGTGGAGCGAGTTGCTCGGGGATAAGGGCGGCGGGTGTCAGTTTTGACGCGGATTTCTTTTTGGCGGTTTTCTTCGTGGGGGGCATGGGGGGAGTGAAGAGTGAATGGTGAATTTTGAAGAGTGAAAAGATTAGGGCATGGGGATACAATCCGCCGCCACGTTTAATTATTCTCCGCGAGTCCTTCCTTGTGGCCGATGTCTTTTACGGGTTCGAAGATGGCTAGGACTTGGTTGAGGAGGTCGCGATCGATCGGTTTCGCCAACCATTCGGCCCATTTGGCGATGTTTTTGGGATTGGCGGAGCCGGCGATGGTAGTGGCAATGCCGGGGTGTTCGCAGGAGAACTGGATGGCGAGTTGGGCGATATCGACGCCGTTGTCGGCGCAGAGTTTGGCGGCATCGCGTGCGGCTTGCTTGACGTTTTCGGGTTCTTTCAACCAAGCGGGAAGTTCGGCGTTGGTGAGCAGGCGTGCTGAAAACGGACCGGCGTTCATGGCTCCGATGTTTTTCGCTTGGAGGCGGGGTAAAAGATCGGTGGCAAAGGAGGTGTTTTGGAGGGTGTAACGGTTGTAGCTGAGGACGCAGTCGATCTCATCCTCGATATGGTCGAGGACGGTGTGGAAGGTTTTCAGCGGGTAGCAGGAAAAACCGATCGCGCGGACTTTGCCTTGTTGCTTGAGTTTCAGCAAAGCGGGAAGGGTTTCGGTCCAGATTTGTTCAAGCGGGACGAACTCAACATCGTGCAACAACATGATGTCGAGGTAATCGGTCTTGAGACGCTGCAAAGAAATGTGAGCGGATTCCTCGACGCGTTTTGCGGAAAAATCGAAATGGACATCGGAGTAACGACCGAGCTTGGAGCCGAGGATGTAGGAATCGCGCGGGATGTCTTTGAGGCCGAGCCCGAGCATGATTTCGGACATGCCGCGACCGTAGAACGGCGAGGTATCGATGAAGTTCATGCCGAGATCAATGGCGGTCTTGGTGGAGAGCATGGCTTCCTCTAACGTGATGGAACGGAACTCCGCGCCAAGTGAAGATGCGCCGAAGGACAGGATGGGGAGGTCGATGCCGGATTTACCGAGTTTGCGAGTTGGGATCATAAACTATAAATTTTAAACTTTAAATTTCAAAGGAGGCTTGGGTTGAGGAGAAATGAGTAATTGTAGAAAAGAAATTTGACCACAGAGACACGGAGTTCACAGAGATATTCATTTGAAATCTTATCTGATTAAAACTCCTCTGTGTTCTCTGAGTCTCTGTGGTTAGATTTATAATATGCTGCGGATGAATGGTTTGAATTTGGCTGAGAGCTGAGGTGGTTTTAAATACTGGAAATTCTTCAGTATGCACTTCTTCGGTTTCGTTCTTCGATGCCCCATTTATAGGGAGAAGCTAGGTCTTCCCGGCGCTCGTAAAAGGCATAGTGACTGTATAATCTAGATGCTGCATGCCAATCGCCACGACTTGCTTTTGATTTCATTTTGGTAATATCACTATCAGATAACTTTGCAGACGAACCCATTAAAACAGGTTCTTGCTTCACACAAGAATTTGTGACGGTTGCTGAGATTAGTAGCAATAATAGCCATGTGATGTTTCTGAAAATAAAAGATTTCATACTGGTGACTGATTACAAAACGCTGCGGATGGATTTTATGGTTTGGATGGCGGCGGTTTTGGGGTCGTGGAGAGGGAAGATTTCTGCGGAGAGGTGGCCGGTGTAGTTGATTTCTTTCAGGGCGGCGATGATGGGTTTGGGATCGGTGTGGCCGAGGCCCATGGCGCGGCGGTTGGAATCGGCGTAATGAACGTGGCCGACGTGTTTGCCTGCGGCGCGGATGGATGCTGCGAGATCGGCTTCCTCGATGTTCATGTGGAAGAGATCGGCGAGAAGCACGATGTTTTCTAAGGAGTTCGCTTCGATAAATTCAGCACCATCGGTGAGGCGATTGATGAGATTGGTTTCGTAGCGGTTGAGTGGCTCGTAGATGAAAGGAATGTTGAATTTCGCAGCGGTTCTACCAGCGATGACAAGGGCTTCAGCGAGCCATTCGAGCGCTTGGTCTTTGGAAACCTCGCCGCCGTGTTTTCCCTGCATCGAACCGAGAATGGCGGGTGCACCGAGCTGGCCGCCGAAGGCGATCATTTGTTTGAGGAAATCGAGGGCGGCGATGCGTTTGTCTAGGGATGGATCGGTTAGAGAAAGCCCGTGTTTGACCATACCAGCTCCAGTGCCGACGGCTGCGATTCCGAGCCCGTGGGTTTCTGCAAGAGCTTGGATTTCACGAATGGAAAACGCGTTGGGTCCCGGAAGGAAGAGTTCGACATCATCGAAACCAATTTCTTTCGCAAGGGCGAACGCCTCGGGAAGAGGTTGGCGGAAAACGAAGGGGCCTGCGGCGGCTTCGGGGACTTGGGAGAGAGTGATGGCGGTGCGCATAAATTTCAAAATTCAAATCTCAAGTTTCAAGAAAGACTTAGGCTTAGGGTAAGATTTACCGCGGAGGCGCAGAGGTCGGAGAGGGGCGCGGAGAATTTTGAAATTAATTTCAGTAAACTCAAGATTTAGAAGAATGGAGCTCTGCGTCCCTTTGCGACCTCTGCGTCTCCGCGGTGAAAATTATTTTTAAACTGATTCGAGAATGATGTTTCCGTAAGCAGTGGTGTCGCCGGTGCGGATGAGACCGATGGCGTTGGGGACGAGTTTTTTGAAATCGTTGTGCGGGAGGCGGGTGACTTCGACTTTTGGGTAGAGTCCTTTGAAACCATTGAACGAGGTTTCGTATTTATGGATCACTTCGCTTGGGTTGGTGGTGAGGAATTCCTCGGCTTGCCAGATTTGGCCGACTTTGAAGTTGTCGTGAAGGAGATCGAGGATGTCGGTGATCGTTGGGATGCCGCGGCACAGGGTGAGGTCGACCGTCTCGATTTCGTCCCAGTAAGGAAACGCCCAGTCGGCGATGACGAGGGTGTTGGTGTGGCGTATGCGGGCGAGGAGGTGGAGAACGTCTGGGTTTAGGATTCCTTTTTGGAGCATGAGTTCGGATGGTTGCTGGAAAGGTCTTAGCGTGGTTTGACCTCCAGTAGGAATGATTTTTTTGGGAATATTGGGGGATTTTAACCACGAATTTCACGAATCACACGAATTGAAATGATAAGGTTGGCTCAATTCCTTAAAAATTCGTGTCATTCGTCATATTCGCGAAATTCGTGGTTAATTGACCACTTTTAGAGCCTTTACTTCCTTCAACCACTCCTTTTCGTCCTCAGTAAGGGCGGCTTCCTTGTATTCAGGGTCAGGCATATACCATGGCTTAGCTTCGAAAAATGCTTTGAGTTCGGCATTTTTAAATACGTAGCCACGGCGTGCGTACGGGATGTTTTCGAGCACTTTGCGGGTGAATTCGTCTTTGAGTTTTGATTCATAGTAAATGGAGAAAAGGGGTCTTTCTTGAAGTGAAGTTTTCAGAGTTTTCGAATCAATGACACCTTCGAGGTGAATGATGCGGTTTGAATATAACGATAGCTCTCCGTTGGGCTTAAAGTTTTTTGCATGAAAAGTAACACTACCTTTCTGTTGCCATACTGTCATGACTCGTGATGTTTTCAGACTCATTTCATTTTTCACATCCTGCATTAATATTTTGACTCGTCCTTGGGTTGTCCATTGGTCGGTATTTTCAAAAAATGTCGGATTGATATGGTATTGTTGAATCTCTCCCAAGTCGATGATGAGGGTGAAATCGTCGATCTGTTTGTTCGCCCAACGCAAAGCTGGCGTGAGTAGATACTCGATTTCTGTCTCGGTCAAAACCGATCCCGAAATAGCGTAATCGTAGGTGTGGATCACACGTGTATCGCCCTTTGGGAAAGTGGCAGGGAAGTGATAGACGTAGAAAAAATCTGTTACTTCTGTATTGTCAATCTCAGGCAGAGGTTGCTGCTTTTTGAGTTCCTCAAGTGTGTATATTACCTTGTCTGCGTCCTTTCCATCTCGATCAGGAACAATAATTGTAACCTTGTGTGAAATATTCTTCTCATTAAGAGTCACAGTGAAATTTTCGATATAAGGATGTTTCCCGTTCTTTGGGGTGCCATTTACATCACCCGATGGAGATCCAGCCTCAAATCCCATAAGAATTGTTTTTTCTGCACCGGGATTATGAAACGTGTAATCCACTATGACTTGGACTTTGTCATCCTTGATCCGCTTGATGGTCAGCACTTCTTGTTTTACGGCGATGTCCGTTTCTTGAAGCGGAATGATTTGGTTGCCGCTGGCGTAATAGGAGCTGTCGTTTGCCGTCGCTGGGGCGATGAAGCTGAGCGAGAGAAGTGATGCGATGAGGGGGTGACGGAGATTCATCGCGTTAGGTTAGCGAAAGTAGTTATTTTTTCAAGTGGAGAGTATGGATTCCTACAATGCTGAGCGTTTTTTTCCCCGAAGGCTATGGACTGCTGGGATGATTCCCAGCTTTTGCTCTATGCGTTGGTGATCGGAGCGAAGGGTTGTTGCCGACAATCGCTTTTCTAAATCATCAACCTTGAGAGCTGTGGATGAAGAACCACAGCAGTCCAGAGCCTGCGGCGGATGTGTGGATTGAAGAACGGCGACCGAAGATCGCCGCTACTCACAGCCCGTGTTTGGCTTTCACCTGCTCGATTTCCTCGGTGAGGGCGGACCAGCGGGAGTAGGCGAGTTCCAAGGCTTTGGTGACTTTTTCGACGGCGTTGGTCGTGGAGCGGAGTTTCTCGGCGTCGCTGGAAATATCGGGATTGGAAAGTGCGGCGCTGAGGGTGGATTGGGCCGCTTCTTGCTCGGCGATTTTTTCCTCGAGCGTTTCCAGTTCTTTTTCCAACGGAGCGAGAATTTTGGTGCGGGCTTCGCGGGCTTGAGCTTCTTGGCGACGTTGGTCTTTGCGGTTTACGCCGGGAGTGGATTCGGTTTTCGGAGTGTCTTTTTTCACTTCCGCATCCGTTGTGGTCGCGGGTGGTTTACGGGTGGGTGTGAATCCGGAGGATTTCTCTTCGGCTTTCTTATCGAGGTAGTAAGCGATGTTACCGTGGAACAGGCGTGGTTCTTCGCCAGGTCTGAATTCGAGGGTTTTGGTGACGAGGGAATCAAGGAAATCCCGGTTGTGGGAAACGATCATGACACTGCCCGGATAATCTAACAACGCGCGCTGAAGGACACCTTGCGATTGCATGTCGAGGTGGTTGGTAGGCTCGTCGAGGATGAGGAAGTTCGCGGGTTTGAGCAACATGCAGGTCAGCGCGACCCGTGAGCGTTCACCTCCGGAAAGGACGCCGATTTTTTTGAACACGTCATCGCCGGTGAAAAGGAAGCAACCGAGAATGTTGCGGACCAGCGGCATCGCGTCGCGGGAAGCGACAGCTTGCACGGTTTCAAGAATCGTTAGATCAGGATCGAGTTCATCGGCGTGGTTCTGGGAGAAGAACGATGGCGAAACGTTGTGGCCGAGGGTGACCTTGCCGGAATCGGGTTTTTCCTGAGCGGTAACGAGGCGGCAGAAAGTGGATTTACCCGCGCCGTTCGGGCCGACGATGGCGAATTTCTCGCCTTTGTTGATTTCGAAATCGAAACCGTTGAAGATCTGAAGCGGGCCGTAGGCTTTGGCGACGTTCTCGACTTTGGCGACCGTGTGGCCGGAGTTAGGTGGGGGTGGGAATCTGAAATTCATCACCGCGTCATCGCGCTCGGGTTCCGGAATGCGGACGACTTTTGCGAGCAGTTTGATGCGGGATTGGACCAGAGTGGCCTTGTTCGCGGAGGCGCGGAAGCGATCGATGAATCGTTGGGTTTCCGCGATCTCGCGTTGTTGCGCGGTGTATTGCTTGAGTTGGATTTCTTTGCGTAAAACCGATTCCCGTTCGAAGTAGGAAAAGTTGCCCGCGTATTCCTCGGCGCGGCCGTGTGCGAAGGCGATGGTGCGGGTGCAAAGCGTATCCAACAGCGCGCGGTCGTGGGAGATGAGCAGGATCGCGCCGGGATAGTTGACGAGGTATTGCTCTACCCAAATCTGCGTTTCAATGTCGAGGTGGTTGGTCGGCTCGTCGAGCAGGAGGACTTCGGGTTGTTGAAGGAAAAGTTTCGCCATCGCGATCCGCATCTGCCAGCCACCGGAGAATTCCGAGCAATCCCGGGTGAAATCCTTTTCCTGAAAACCGAGGCCTTTGAGGACCGATTCGATTTTCGGTTTCATCAGCGAGGGATCGTTCGCGTAGAGCTTCAATTCCAACTCGCCGATTTCTTCCAAGAGATCGCCGTAAGGTGAGGAACGCGGATCCATTTTCACCAGTTCGTCGGAAAGGCGATCGACCTTTTCCTTGAGTGCCATGATCTCGCCGAAAGCGGATTCGGTTTCGGTCCACAAGGTTCGGCCTTTGACGTGAATGCCTTCTTGGGGAAGGTAGCCGATCTTGGTTCCTTTCGGTGCGCTGATGATTCCACCGGATGGGGGAATGATCCCAGCGATACATTTCATCAACGTCGATTTCCCAGCTCCGTTGTGTCCGGCGAAGGCAATGCGTTCGCGCGGCTGGACGGAGAAAGAGAGGTTATTAAAGAGGATGCGCGGGCCGAACTCAACGCGTAGTGCTTGGACAGAAATCATGAACGCGGGGGAGGTTGCACACGAGAGGCGGTTGGTCAAGCCGTGGAAAAGATTGGTGAAATTACTTGCATACACACATTTTAGATATATCGTGTGTATGAAATGAAACGAACTAACATTGTGCTCGATGAAAAACTTGTCGGAAAAGGACTCAAACTAACTGGACTCAAGACCCAGAAAGATTTGGTGCATCATGCGTTGTTGCAGTTGGTCCGGCGGGAAGGTCAGCTCGATTTGCTCAAGTTGCGTGGCAAAGTCGAGTGGGAGGGTGATTTGCAGGAAATGAGGAAAGGAAGGGTTTCGTGAGAGTGTTGGTGGATTCGACTGTCTGGATTGATTTCCTGAAAAACAAAATAACACCCGAATCCGACAAGCTCGTTGAGCTGATTGAAGCGCGGGAGGATTTGTGTATTTGCGGTTTTATTCTAACAGAAGTCTTGCAGGGGATTCGTGACGAGAAAGAATACCTTGCGACCAAGCAACAGTTTGCCAATCTGATCTATCTGGAAGACGACTCATCTACGTTTGAGCTAGCCGCGACGATTTACCGAGAACTTCGCAAGCAGGGAATCACGATTCGGAACTCGATGGATTGCCTGATTGCCTCGGTGGTGGTGCAGCATCACGTGGCTTTGCTTGAGAACGATAGGGATTTTCCGTTCATCGATTCGCATTTTCCGCTAAATCTGGTCTGCAAGCATTGAGAAAAATCTTCCTCAAAACGTCCGGATGGAGGACAGCCCTCCATCAGGGTGGAGGATTTGGCCGGTGATGAAGGATGAGGCATCGGAAAGGAGGAAGGCGGCGAGTTGGGCAATGTGGTCGGGATCTCCGATGGTCTGGAGCGGATGGCGTTTTTCGGCGGCTTCGCGTTTGGCTTCGTTGCCGAGAAGTGGTGAAGCGAGGGGAGTATCGGTGAGAGAAGGCGCGATCGCATTGACGCGGATTTTCGGGGCGAGTTCGGCGGCGAGGGATTTGGTCAAACCTTCGACCGCGGCCTTTGCTGAGGCGATGGATGCGTGAAACCCCATGCCCTGAGCGACGGCGACGGTTGAAAAAAGAACGATGGATGCGCTGTTAGATTTTTTCAAAGCAGGCAAGGCGAACTGGATCGCTTGAGCTGCGCCCAAGCAGTTGATTTGGAAATCCCTGAGAAAATCTTCACGGGTCAGTCGGTGGAAAGGTTTGAGCGTGATCGTTCCCGGAAAGTAGATCAGGCCATCGAGGACTTCGGGCAGATCGAAAGGTGCGGGGTTTTCTGCATCGAAGGGTTGGGTGAAAATTCCTAGTTGTGAGATAGCGGAGTCAGATCGCGAGGCGACGGTGAGTTGGTGACCTTGTGATTGGAGAAGCTTCGCGGTCGCAAGGCCAATTCCTGAATTGCCGCCGATGAGTAGGATGTTTTTGGACATATGGGAATAAATGCTGAAAATCTGAAATGCTGAAAGACCTTTTAAGGAGTCATTTTGATATTCTAACTGCTAGGATCGATTGTGGCTTAGTCAAATTTCTATTTCAGGGTAGGGTCAACTGGCCTCAGTTGACCGTGATTTTTTTGATTAGGGGATAGAGGAAAGGGCGTTTGGGGGGCTCTCACTACTTTAAGAGTGATCGTGCCTAGGCGATTTGATTTGGGTCGACTCGGCGAGGCGACCCTTGTGTATTAAAAACGTGCTATCCTTTCGGAGGAAGCGGCGGAGGAGTTCGTTTGACCCTTGAACGCCTGCCGGATGTTCGGAAGGTAGCTTGAACACTCCGCCGTCTTCCCCCG
>JBILAN010000009.1:0-52669 GCA_044354135.1 Luteolibacter sp. | reverse complement strand
TTACCAACGTCTGCGCGAAAGCGGCAAACCGGCAAAAGTCGCTTACATCGCAGTGGCGAGAAAACTCCTGATACGTCTCAATACATTGGCGAAAAACCAACTATGCGGAATATAGTTGCTACCTTTTCAAGAAAAATTTAATCTCCTCCCTGCCTCCTTCACCTCCTCCCTCGGTTTAGAAAAATGCCTGAACCCACTCAAAAGCTATCTTTTCACGACCCTTCGAATAACCCTATAAACAGAAATGGAACCACGGATGGACACAGATAGACACGGATAATCAAAGAGTTATGAATTTTTTCAGTCTCACCTTTTAGGTGAATGAAGAATTCTTTCTAATCCTCTTAGCATCAGTGTTAATCAGTGTTAATCAGTGTTAATCAGTGTTAATCAGTGGTTCATTTTCCTCTTTAGGATAACCAATCTTCATTCGTGGTATTCTGGAAATTCGTGGTTTAACTTCTCCCCCCTACCCCTCCTTTCGCGCCAAGATCCACATCAAATCGGAAATCCGATTCAGGAAAAGCCGCACCACTTCCGGAACCCCACCCTCGGCTTCGTCGAGTTCTAACACGTGACGCTCCGCGCGCCTTGCCACGGTTCTTGCGAGATCCAGATGAGCCCTCGCCATCGAACCCTCAGCTCCGGGAACGGCCCAATGCGTAAAACGCACTCCTCCTTCTTCGATCTGCTTCGCCGTCGAGGTGATCCAATTGAGATCCTCCTCTCTCACCACGGCATAGCCTTTTTCCAGATATTGTTCCGCATCCTCCGGCAAACAGGCCAACTGCCCCATCAGACCAAATAACAAATTTTGCACCCGATCCAGAATTTCCGTGTTCCGACTCTCCACATCCGCCGCCCGCGCCAGCCCAATCGCGGCGTTGAGCTCATCAATGGTCCCCAGAGCAGCGAACCGGAGCGAGGTTTTTGCAATTCTACGCCCGAACATCAAATCCGTCATTCCGTCGTCACCGCGTTTCGTAATAATGCTCATTTATTTGAAGATGTACATTGAATCTCTCAAAACAACAACGAAGATATACCTTGAACATGAGAGAAACGGAATTAGCGAATCAATTGGAGCAGACCGTGGGCCAGGTGATACTGGGTCAACAGGAAACCATACGAAAAGTCCTGGCCTGCATGTTTTCTGGGGGGCACGTTTTGTTAGAAGACTTCCCAGGAACCGGAAAAACCACCCTCGCCAAAGCTCTCGCCAAAGCCATCAGCGGCGCAGAGTTTAAACGGGTCCAGTTCACCCCAGACCTTTTACCCTCAGATATTCTCGGTGTATCCGTGCTCGATCAAAAAACCCAAGTGTTTCGTTTCCATAAAGGTCCGGTCTTCACCGATATTCTCCTTGCAGACGAAATCAATCGCGCCTCTCCCCGCACCCAGAGTGCGCTACTTGAAGCGATGGGCGAAGGGCAAGTCAGTATCGAGGGTGAACGCTACGATCTCGACGGCTTATTTTTCGTCATCGCCACCCAGAACCCTATCGAGTTTCGTGGCACTTACCCCCTTCCCGAAGCACAGATGGATCGTTTCTCCATGCAATGTCAGCTCGGTTATGTTAGCGCTGAAGAAGAAGCAAAAATTCTGTTAGATCAGATCGAATCTCATCCGGTGAATTCCATCCAACCGATGATTACCCGCAAACAGATTTTAGAAATATCCTCCGCTGCTAGAAAAATCCGCTTCAGCGATGAACTCCGCCATTACGCCGTTTCACTCGTCGCCGCCACCCGTAACATCCATGAAGTCCAACTCGCTGCCAGCCCGCGCGCATCCTTGGCTTTGATGAAAATTTCCCAAGTCATTTCCTTATTCGAAGGTCGCGAATTTGTGACTCCGGAAGTCATACAAGCCGTTGCAACCGATGTCATCGCGCACCGTCTCGTGCTCGCTCCGGAATCAAAATTCTCAGGAGTTAACGCCCGCCAAATCGTAGCCGACCTGATAAAAAACACTCCCGTTCCTGTTTAATGAGCCCAAGCGACGTATCGTGGCGTTTTAGATTTCTCCACCGGTTTTATTGCCGCAGTGCCACATTTCAATTCTGGCTCAGCCAACGAATACGATCCGCTGGAATTTTTGCCCTAATCGTCACCGCAATGGCCAGCTTCTTCTGCGTCGGTCATCCTAAAGACTCTATTTTTCAGTTATTTTGTTTTAGCTTCGGCCTCGTTGCCTTCACGATCATTTGGTCCACCCTACGCCGCGCTAATGTTACGGCTGAAATTAAAGTTCCAAAATATGCTACGGTGGGTGAGGAATTGCGCTACTCGGTGGAACTCCGAAATAAAAACTCATCCACTCTCCGTAACCTACGTCTCATCCAAGTCCCACCAGATCCACGGCCTAGCCTGTTAGAATTCAGTCAAACCGAGGAACCTTTTGAAAATATCCGAAACGCTTACGACCGCACGATCGCCTATTACCGCTGGCGGTGGCTTATTTCACGCAATACCACTTTCACATCGAACGAATCCAAAAACTCGTTCGATCTTACCAATCATAAAAAACACACTATCCCGCTGACGATCACCGTTGCAAAGCGAGGCGTTTACCTACTCGAAAATCTGCAACTGCTCATGCCTGATCCACTCGGGTTCTTTCAAAAAAGCTCCCCTCTCAGCCCTTCACCTTCCCGCCTCATCGCCCTACCCAAACGTTACGCTCTGCCCCATTTCGAAATGCCGGGCTCATCCACTTTTCGCATCGGCGGTGAGGAAACCAGTAACGCAATCGGCACTTTCGGAGAATTCTTGAGCATCCGAGAATACCGTCCCGGTGACTCCCTACGCCAAATTCATTGGAAAAGCTGGGCTCACACCGGGAGACCCATGGTCAAAGAACTCGAAGATACGTTTTACCCTCGCTACGCACTTATTCTGGATACCTCCCCAGGCTCATGCGATCGCATGGTTTTTGAGGAGATGGTATCTATCTCCTCCTCTTTTATTACCAGCTTGGATCATAGCGATGCCTTGCTCGACCTGATGTTCATTGCCGATCATGCCCACATCGTCACCGCGGGTCGTGGTTATGAGAGAACTGAAAAACTCCTGGAAGTCCTCGCTAACGTCCAAATCGACCCTATTCCTCGCTTCGATGTGCTTTCATCGACAGTCATTCAACACTGTGACCGCATCACCTCCTGTCTGCTTGTTCTAAATGGCTGGGACGAACAAAGAATCGAATTCATCAAAAAACTCCGTAAGGCCGGAATCCTTTGCGTGCCTATCATCGTCGGAAGAGACGAAGCACCATCGAATATCCCCGGGTATTGGGTCGATTCCAACCATGTAGCCCGTGACCTCATGCGGTTACCATCCCAACTCTCCGGTTTCTAATTTCAACATTCCATGACCAACCAAATCATCCAACCACCCCCGAGACTGATCCTCGGTGCTACGCTCCTTTTCTGGGGCGCGATGACTGGTCAAACCTTGTTGGCTTTGGTTCTAGCGCTGATGATTGAAAGCCAAAACTGGATACGTTCACGCTGGGATTTTAATGACCAAGCTTGTGCCCGCGCTTGGCATCTTTCCCTAGTTTTAACTATCTTAATTGCTATCCCGGTATGGCTCGATGGCAACCGCTTTAATTTCGTTCCCAAGCTTCTATGTTGGACTCCTGTCATCCTATTTCCGCTGCAATTCATACAGTCGTTTGGATTTGTTAATTATCTAAACCTCAGCAACTTCTATTTCTTTTCACATGTTTATTATAAAAAAAACGAGGAGCTTGGAATTACTAATCCAAACATTCGTTTTAACTTTGGAAACTTCTATTTCGTCGCCATCATCGTAGCCGCCAGCTTCGGTCCTCATGCTCAACAGAAAGCCTACTATATTGGCATAGTCGTCCTCACCGCATGGCTGCTACTGGCACACGTCAGGTCACGTTTTTTTGCAATCATTTCCCTGTTGATCTTCGTAACCCTATTCGGCCTAGTCGGACAAATCGGCATGTCGAAGCTCTACGCATGGGCAAGCAATCTTGGATACCATGAACACGGCTCACCCGCCGACCTTCATTCCTTGAGACAAACTAACATCGGCTCGCTTGGCACCATCAAGCAATCTTCAGAAATGCGCTGGAGACTGAAGACAATGCCAGGGCAAGCACCGCCAAAACTCCTCAGAACCAGCACATACAACCGCTACCGTGGCGTCATGTGGAAAGCCACTTATCCCGTAACCTTTTCTATAGAGGAGCAAGCATTTCGAGATCTTGAAACTATCGATCTATCATTAGATGAATCGTATGATCTGCTACGTGAAAACATGAAACGGGCAGAAATGACCAAGAAATTACCCAAGTTTGAAATTCGCGGTGCTTGCCTCTATGGAGATCCTCTCCCCCTTCCTGGAAATTCCTCCACATTGCAAAACTTCATGCATGAAGGTGTCGAGATCAACCCGCTCGGCACCGTCCGCATTTTCCCTCAAAAATCCATCATTCAAGGGCACATTCGATGGAAAGATGATCTCACCATCGAATCTCTACCATTTTTAAAAGAAGATCTGGCTATAGATGAATACGAAATTCGAGGCATTCATGATGTGGCCGAGGCATTGGGACTCAAAGAGCTAACCACTACGGCGGAAAAAATCAAACGCTTGAAAAAATTTTTCGATTCAGAATTTCAATACACTCGGCATCTAACCATTGGCTCCATCCATTCCTCAAAAAAACGCCCCACCCACATCGAAACTTTTCTCACCACCAACAAACGTGGACATTGTGAATATTTCGCCACAGCTGCGACCTTACTTCTCAGAGCCGCCGATGTTCCGGCACGATACAGCATCGGTTTCTCGGTGATGGAAAAAAATCAGGAGAATGACGAATGGATCATTCGTGGTACCCATGCCCATGCATGGACTCGAGTTTGGGATAACGAACTCCAAGCATGGGTTGACTTCGATCCAACGCCTGGCGGTTGGTTAGACATACAATCCGTTGGCACAAAAAAACGGCTTTCAATCCTCGATTTCTATCAACGCACCAAAGAGGACTTTTTTCTCTGGCGGAATCAACCCACAAATCGCCTCGGTGCCACGATCGCAATCTGGGTTTTTGGAGGCGTTCTAATCACCTACATCGCAATTAGACTCAAAAAATCCCGGGTCGTCATCAAATCGAAAAAATCTTCAGTAAACTCGGGTCAGCCAACACTCCTAACTCCTCTTCACAAATTAGAAAAAGTTGCGACAAAAATTCTTGGACCTCGTTCAACTGGCGAAACATGGATTACATGGTTGAAAAAACTCAAAGCTCATCAAGTTTCCGAAACCGATCTGGATCTTGCCTGCAATATGCACCAACAACTGCGCTTCGATCCAGTGCCTTCCGAACCTAACACCCATCAACAACTCGAAGAAATCACCCATAAGCTCATCAAACAGCTCACGAAATCATAGACTGGCTTCCAAAAAACTTCATTTGAAGATCTTCTCCATGATTTCAAACTCTCCCATCGCTCGCCAAATTTCCTTGCTGTGTTTTCCATCAAAAAACAAATCAGCACCGATGACTTGATAGATGAGAATGATTCCCCAGAAAATGGATTGATAGCTCTTATTTGTGCTCTTATGGCGCAAGATTCTTTGTGCAACAAATGCGCCCGGCCAACCACCTGCGAGTTCACCGAGTTGCATGATCGTTTGAGGCACTCGCAAACCATGATGGATCGCCTGCCGTTTGTCGTAGGCATAAAGCCTGAAAACCACCGCAGAGAGAATAATCATTTGCATGATCGGCCAATAAATGGCCACGGGTAATTTTGTCATTCCAGCAATCGGCCAAAATAAAAGAGCCGCTAAAAGCAGCCAACCCGTGAATTTAACCTGACCGTTGACCAAGCTAGCGCTTACCCCTTTTGCACAAAGCCTGCCATGCACATCCGTACCCACCAAAAAAGGAAACTCAACACCCTCCGCCGGCACGATTTCCGTGCCTTTAAACTCTCTCAAATGCACAAACAACCTTTCTCCCTCGCATTCCAACCAGCCAAAGCCTCTGGCACTGTTCCAAATCACGATTTTACCAATTCTTACAGGGTTGATTTCGTCTTTCTTGGCTCCTAGGATTCGCACATCGTTTTTCTCTATAATAAAACAGATATCCGCAACCAAAATGAGGACAGACTGATAATGAGTCTGGAAATTCCACACTATCGTCCACTTGCAATCCTGCGTAAGCTCGCCATGGTTTCCACATGTCTTTAATTCCGAAACCAAACTCCGCTCTTCTTATTGTCGGCCATGGCTCGACCGAGAACCCGGATTCCTCAACGCCTTACTTCGATCACGCCGATGAAATCCGCCGCAAAAATCTATTTGCCGAGGTTCATGTCTGCTTCTGGAAAGAAGAACCCTCCATGCGCGAAGCCCTGCTGATGATCGACGCACCAGAGGTCTACATCGTCCCCGATTTCATCAGCGAGGGCTATTTCACCCAAGAAGTCATCCCCCGTGAACTCGGACTCAGCGGTGATACAACCATCCGCAATGGGAAAACTCTGCATTACTGCCTACCCGTCGGCGTCCATCGATCGATGACTGATCTCATCCTACGCCGTGCCCGTGAAGTTGCGCCTGATGCGGATCCAAAGGACACCACTCTCATAATCACCGGTCACGGCACAGGATTGAATCAAAACTCCACCAAAGCGATCAAAGACCAAGCCGATCTGATTGCGAATTCCGGTGCGGGCTACAAATGCGTGACCGATGCCTACATGGAAGAACCTCCATTTATTGCTGAGTGGGATAAAATGTCGGAAACCACCAACGTTGTCATCGTTCCGTTTTTCATTTCGGATGGCCTGCACTCTTATCAGGATATTCCCGTTCTGTTAGGGATCGAACCAGAGGTGGGCCCCGCAGCAAGCCAAAGAGAAGTTTTCCGCCACAACCCTCATCACTTGAGAGAAAAAACTCTCTACTACTCCTCCGCCATCGGCACGGAGCCGCTGATCGCAGATGTCATTCTCGATCAGATTTTGGATTTCGACGCGAAACATGCTCCCCAATCCCCTGAGCCAAATTCGAATCCAAAACTTGCGGATCATCTAACAAAGCTCGTCCGCGACGGAGTGAATCAAATCGGCCAAATACGAATTCATCGCCATTACTGTGAGTTCGAATACGCGCTTTATCACATCGAAGACGAAGACCTCGCCACCCAACCGGCTTTTGGGGGGCTCGATCATTTTCACGGGCCAGAAATGTCGCGAGATCTTTCCACTTACGCAGAGGACGGCGAATACCGTTTCACTAAGGGAAAAATCAATCTGCGCCGCGGATGGATCATCACGCTCGATAACGAACACGATCTACTTCGCTCACTGGATCAGTTTTATCCCGCATGCAGCGCGCTTTTTATCAAACATCAGGAAGGAACCTTACCCATCGAAAACCTTCGCGACAAACTCGGCAGACAAACCGGCATGTATCGCTATGCCGGAACCATCAGCGATGCTGGCGCCCAAAAACTCATCCAAAAAGTTTGCGGCCCAGCCCACAATTGCGCCAAAAAAATCCTCTGGAAACTCGACGCCAATACTCATCTCGACGATAGTGAAGCCTCTCGTTTCAACGGAGTTCCCTACAATAACCCCGAAAACCTCGCCATTCCCCTCCTCTGCCGTGAGGCCTGCAACCACTTTGTCGCCGAATGCCGCAAAGCCGCAAAACGAGAATTCGATTCCGCACAGGCATCTTAAGGGGATTACCAAGTTAAAACTGACATCCCAAAAGTTATTAGTTAAAAGCTATTAATTATCAGGGAAATTCTGGTGCGTTCATGTACGATTTTTTATTTACCAAATAATTCAAGAACGGAGCTTTGAGAAATTTCCAAATCATACGGATTTCCACCTAATAACTCATAACCAATGACGAATAACTGCCTGAAATGCTCAATTAGAATTGAGAATTTTAGGATAATTTTCTGGAGTCTCCATGACACTTGATTGAGCATCAGCCAAGTAATGGACAGCATCGACCAACTCATCAAAAACAACGCCATATGGGCGAAAAAAATGCGGGAGAGCGATCCCGATTTCTTCGCACGCTTGGCCAATCAGCAAAAACCCCGCTACCTTTGGATCGGCTGCTCAGATTCCCGCGTGCCAGCTAACCAAATCACCGGCCTTCCCCCAGGCGAAGTTTTCGTCCACCGCAACGTCGCAAATGTCGTCCAAGAATCCGATTTCAATGTCCTCGCCGTCCTCCAATACGCGGTCGATGTTTTGAAAGTCACCAACATCATCGTTTGTGGCCACTACGGCTGCGGCGGAGTTCAGGCAGCACTGGAAAATTTCCGCCACGGTATCATTGACAACTGGCTCGCGCCCATCCGCACCCTAACCCGGGTCCATAAATCCGAACTCAACTCGCTCGAGGAAAACCAACGCCTCGACCGCCTTTGCGAACTCAACGTCCTCTCCCAAGCCCGCCACGTCGCCCGCACGACCATCGTCGAAGACGCATGGGAACGAGGCCAGGCTCTCGCCATCCACTCATGGATCTACCGCCTCGACCAAGGTATTCTCACCCCACTGCGCAATCCAATTGCAAATGCAGCTGAGGTCGAATCCATCTAATCATTCCAACAACATACCACTGTGCCTAATCCAGATAAGAAAAATGTCCGTATCGCCATCGACCTCGGCGCTAGCAGCGGCCGAGTGATTTCAAGTTATCTAGTCGATGGAAAAATTCAACTGGAGGAAATCCATCGTTTTGATAACCCAGCCATCGAGCTACCTTCGGGGTTATATTGGAACCTTTTCGGCCTCTATCACGAAATTCTAACAGGTATAAAAAAGGCAGTTGACCAATACGGCGAGCAAATCAGCTCCATCGGCATCGACACTTGGGGCTGCGATTTTGGACTATTCGATGGACAGGGTGAAATTATCGGAGTTTCACACCAGTACCGCGATCCACGCATCGATGGAGTAGAAGAACAAATGCACGAACTCATGCCGGAGGAGGAAATTTTCAGCTTTACCGGTATAAAAACCAATTTCTACAACAGCGCGCTTCACCTTCTCTCGCTGCGTTTGAAAAACAGCGCAACGCTCTCCCAAGCGCGCAACATCCTTTTCATCCCAGACATCCTCGCATACTGGCTTACTGGCGTGCAATCCGTCGAAAAAACCAACGCCTCCACCTCCCAACTCCTCAACGCGGAAACCGGAACTTGGTCGGAAGAAGTCATCGAAGCTCTCAAACTTCCACGCAATATTTTTGGAAAAATCGTCAACCCCGGCACAATCATCGGCACCCTCCGCCCCGAACTCAAAGACACCTTGGGCCGCTGCGACATTCCCTTCGTCATCGCTCCCTGTCACGACACCGCCTCCGCCGTCGCCGGTATTCCGCTTACCGAAGCCGAACCTCTCTGGCTCTCTTCCGGAACATGGTCCATCATGGGCGTTGAAAAAAAATCTCCCATCCGCAGTGAAGAAGCCCTTTCATACGGTTTCTGCAACGAACTCGGTATCGATAACACCGTCCGTTTCCTTAAAAACATCGGCGGCCTCTGGATCATTCAAGAATGCAAACGCCACTGGGATCGTAAAGGGGAAGTTCATTCATACGCAGAACTAGCCAAACGCTCATCAGAATCCCAGTCGTTCTTCGCCTACATCGATCCAGATGACGCCCTGTTCTCCTCCCCCGGCGACATGCCAGAACGTATCCGCCAATACTGCGAAAAATCCGGCCAAGCCGTGCCAAAATCTATCGGCCAAATCCTCCGCGTTGCCACCGATTCCCTCGCCCTCAAATACCGCGTCGTTTACGAAAGAATTGTTAGACTCACCGGCAGAAACTATGCTCGCCTGAATGCTGGCGGAGGCGGCATCCAAAACGAAGCTCTTTGCCAAGCGACCGCAAACGCCCTCGGCATCGAAGTCCAAGCCGGCCCCATCGAAGCCACATCCTGCGGCAACATCATCACCCAAATGCTCGCCACCGGTGAAATCAAATCCTTCACCGAAGGCCGTGAACTCATTCGCCAATCGTTTGATTTCAAAATCTACACTCCACAAGAAACCGATTCTTGGAATCAAGCCTACGCAGATTTTTGCAAAATCATCAACTTATCATAACGACGGATTTCCGACCAATGCCGATTCCCAAAAGCGCCACGATAAAAACCTCACGCAGCTCGGTTGTGTTAGGTCACATCGCCGCTTTTGTGATGAAACTCTGGAGTCTGACCCTCCGCTACAACGTCAATGATCAAGCCGGCGTCGTACAACCCGAGATCGATCCCAAACCCGTCATCTTCGCACTCTGGCACAATCGTATTTTCACCATGCCTCCTATCTGGAAACGTACAGGCGGAAAAAATCGCTCAACTGTCGTTCTAACAAGTGCTAGCCGGGACGGAACCACTCTCGCTAAATCCATGGAGGCTTTCGGCATTGGTTCCATTCGTGGCTCATCATCCCGACGCGCCCTCGCCGCCTTGATCGGAATGAAAAACGCCCTATTGGAGGGCAAGGATGTGTGTATCACCCCGGACGGCCCGAAAGGCCCACGCTACCAAGTTCAGCCAGGATTGCTGAAAATCGCCCAATCCACAGGTAGCGACATCATTCCTATCCACATCCTCTATGGCTCTGCCTGGCGACTCTCTTCCTGGGACCGCTTTGTCATCCCTAAGCCGTTTAGTAGAGTCATCGTCACCTTTGATAAACCCATCTCCATCCCCAAAAACCTCTCCGAAGCCGATTTCGAGACAGCCAGATTAAACCTCGAAAATAGCCTGCTTGCCGGCTGTGATGACGTGTAAATTTAATTAACTTTAGTTAAATTTTCATTGTCATGAAGCCTGAATCCTGCAAAATCCCGCTTTATGAAGATGAAACCACGCTTTGCATTGCAGTTTGCTCTTACTTTTGCCTGCGCACCTCTTCTTTCCGCCGGTGAAGTGGAGCGACTTCGCACCCTTGTTTCCGAGCAGGAAATGCAAATTCAGCAACTCGAGTTAAAGATTGCTCAGCTCACGAGCGCACCTGCTCCTATCAACACTCCTCCCGCTCCTGTCATCACTCCGCCTACTTCCGAGGAAAAGCCCACATCAACTTCAGAAAAAACTTCACCACCTGTAGCAGAAACCTGCCCCGAGCCTGTTTCATCTGAAAATCTAGCAACTTACACCGTTCAGTCTGGCGATAACATGGTCTCCATCGCTCGCAAACATGGGACTACATCCGCCATTTTAAACGAACTCAATGGTCTAAAAAAAGACGGAATCATCCGCATCGGTCAAAAACTAAAACTTCCTAAGACTGCCGCTACCACCTCAACCGAAGTTGCGCAAACGCCAACTACAGAAACTGAAACACCTAAAATAGAAGCTCAAGTTGCTAACACTCTAAAACATAAAGTTTCAGACAAAGAAACCTTCTACAGCATCGCAAAAGATCACAAAGTGAGCGTTGATGCCCTCGTGAAAGAAAATCCCAGCATCAATCCTAAAGCCCTGCGTGTTGGACAGATCGTTCAGATTCCGGCCTCATCAAAGGCAGCAAACCTAGAACCCGTGCCTGGACCTGATCAAACCGCTTCCCTTTCAGGCTATAACAACATTCCCATCTCCAACCAACCAGCCGCCGTTAGCCAAGCACGCGCAGCAGATAAACCCGTCAAGACTACTGAAGAAATCAGCTACACCGAATTCGCCAAACAATACAACACCACAACCGCTCGCCTCGATCAAATCAACGGTCTCCGCCTCGATCCTACCACCGTTCTTGCCAAAGGCTCCGAACTCTACATCCCTGCCCAACCTTAATTTACCAACCCATCTATCCTCTCTGAAATCCGTTAGGGAAAATCTCTAACGGATTTTTATTTAAATAATACATCATATCGGCCGACAAAGCACAAATGGCGATACCACCAAAGCTTCAAACTCTGTCCCACCCACACGCCACTGTTCCGCATGTAAATCGCCGATCTTCACCAAATCCCCATTTTTCAGCCAATCCTCAACCTTATCCTTCTCATTATACGAAAACGCCTGACCCACCTTCACAAGTGCCAGCTGCGGATCCACAAAAAACAGCGACCCTGTCAAATAATGCGGAGCCAAATACTTCCAATCCACCGTTCCTACATATTTCTCAAGCTTCTCTTCCGTGCTTGATCGATCCTCCCCTATGATCGCATACCTCAACGGATCTCGCTTGTTCGACTCATCTGAAACCATACCCGAGACGTAAACTTTAAATTTCAAATTTCAAATCTCAAATCTCAAATTTTCACTCTCCCACTCTCCCACTCTCCCACTCTCAAACTTGTCCGCCATAGCCTCGGCGACAGCGGATCTCACAATCTCAAATCTCAAATTTTCAGTCTTCCTAACTCACTCTTCACCATTTTACATGCTCCCCGGCCAACGCTACATCTCCACATCTGAACCCAATCTCGGTCTTGGCCACGTGCTTTCCGAAGAAAATGGATTGATTGAAATCTGTTTTCCTACCGCAGAAGACACCCGCACCTATTCCATCTCAACCGCTCCTCTCGTCCGTGTTCGCTTCGCACCAGGCGATGAAATTTCCGATCATGAGAAAAACCACCTCACTGTGGAATCCGTCAGCGAAAACGACGGATTACTGACCTACCACGGTCAAGGCAAGTCCATCCATGAGTCTGAATTACTGGATTCACTAACCTTCATCAAACCCGAGAAACGTCTACTCGCAGGTCTCACCGATCATCCACGTGATTTTGATCAACGCCTCGAAGCCCTACGCTGGAACACCGCCATCCGCCGTTCTCCCGCCCGCGGTTACACCGGCGCACGCATCGATCTCATTCCTCACCAACTCTCCATCGTCGCGGAAACCGCCAACCGTCTTTTCCCGCGCGTCCTGCTCGCCGATGAAGTCGGCCTTGGAAAAACTATAGAAGCCTGTTTGATTTTACATCGACTATATCTAACGGGTCGCGCCAATCGCATTCTCATTCTGGTTCCAGAACCCCTCGTCCATCAATGGTTCGTTGAGTTACTGCGCCGATTTAATCTTCTCTTTGCTATCTTCGATGAAGAACGTTGCCTATCCATTACTGCCCACGATGAAACCTCCAATCCCTTTTCCGATTCCCAACTCATCCTCTGCTCAACGGAATTTCTCGCAGATAACGCAACTCGTGCCTGGGAAGCACGTAGTGCTGGGTTCGATCTCCTCATCGTCGATGAAGCCCATCACCTGGAATGGTCCTCTGAAGAATCATCGACCGCTTACCAAGTGGTAGAAAGTCTCTCAAACGTCATCCCTTCGCTAATACTTTTAACTGCCACTCCGCAACGACTCGGCGCAGAAGGTCACTTTGCTCGACTACGCTTGCTCGATCCCGCCCGCTACTCAAACCTCGAAGCATTTCTCAGCGAAACCGAATCTTACGTATCACTTGCAACAGCCGTCGAACAACTCAACCAAGGAAACATTCCTAAAAACCTATCAAATTTCACTCAAGGTTCAAAATCAGCAAAAGAATATCTAACAGAACTTCAAAAAGGTGATGAAAACGCGCGCCAACCGCTCATTTCGGAACTGATTGATTCCTTCGGCACCGGACGCGTCCTGTTCCGCAATACCCGCGAACGCCTCACTGGATTTCCAAAACGTATTCCCCTGCTCCACCCTTTAGATAAAGGCACATCTCCCTACACTTGGCTCGCCAATCTCCTGCGTAAACTTTCAGCCAACGAAAAAATTCTACTCATCACCAACTCGCCAGATGCAGCGATCACCGTTCAGGAAAAAATTCTCAAAGAAATCCAAATCGAAACCGCGCTCTTTCACGAAGACCTCAGCATGCTGCAACGCGATCGAAATGCCGCTTACTTCCAAGAGCCCGAGGGAGCACGTATCCTAATCTGCTCGGAAATAGGTTCCGAAGGCAGAAATTTTCAATTCGCCCGTCATCTTGTCCTGTTCGGACTTCCGCGTGATCCCGAAGTTCTTGAGCAACGGATAGGCCGCCTCGATCGCATCGGCCAGACTGGTGACATTCAGATCCATATTCCTTACGGCAAAGATAGCCGCTCCGAACTTCAAGCGCGTTGGCTGCACGAAGCACTCGATGTCTTTTCAGAACCGCTCAAAGGCGCAACCACTCTCGCCACGGCCTTACTTCCGGAGCTCGATGCCTTGGCGGATTCCAAATACGAATCGAAACCATTTCAGAATTTCCTGAAGCACTCAGTAAAAATGAAAGCGGAAGTCACGCATCAACTCAGCACGGGTCATGATCTTTTATTAGAACTCGGTACGCCACCCGCTTCGCAGTCTTCCGAACTGCAAGAAGCCATCGAAACCGCCGACGAAGACGCGCGTTTCGAACGCTTCACGCTCAGGCTTTTTGATTTTCTTGGACTCGATGTTTCCGATCTTTCCACACGCGCCTTTCTTTTCAAACACGGGAATCGTCATTCCGAGGCCTTTTCCGATATCGGCGATGACGGCATCTCGGTCACTTTTGATCGCGCTACAGCACTTTCTCGCGAAGACCTCTCCTTCCTCACCTTCGATCATCCCTTGTTCCGCGACGCGCTCAGCCAGTTGCTCGATGGTAATTCCGGCAATGCTGCCTTCGCCAAACTTCCTAGCGCCAAAGGCAAAAGTATTTTGTTAGAATGCGCCTTCGTCCTCGAAGTCATCGCTCCAGCACGCTTGCATCTCGATCGCTTCCTCCCCCCCACCCTCCTGCGCGTCATCGTCGATCACACGGGAAAAGCCCAGACCAAAGCCCCGCCAGCGCAGCTTCTCCAACCCAGCGACCCACGCCGTATCGTTGCCCAGGAATCGTTTAAAACCCAACTCTTCCCCACGATGATGGAAGCCGCAAAAGATGTCGCCACCCGCGCCAGCAGCAAACCCATCGAAGCTGCAATCGAACTCGCAACTAAAACCTTGGAATCCCAAATCACACGTCTGAACCATCTTTCCGCCCGCAATCCAAACATCTCAAAATCCGAGATCGCATCGCTAAAATCCACGCTCAAAGAAACCACCGAGTCCCTTGCCCAAGCCCGCATCCGCCTCGATTCACTCAGGCTGATCTACTGCGGATGAAAATTGCAATCTTTGTCCCAGCTGTGACAATAATTGCAATTCTGAAACTAAGTAATCATGTGCTGGCGAGGCAAAATTCATCATCTGACAGGCTAACTAGACTTCAATTACAATCTTTGTCCCAGCTGTGACAATAATTGTAAATTTCGAGTTGGAGGATGATTTGCTGGGGTTCATTTTTTAGGGCTGTGATTATGATATTTCGTAACAGTGCTCTTGCGGTTTTGGCTTTGAAACATAAGCCTTAGTCCAGTGAGTGCCTCTGCAATGCCTGTATCTCCGCCCCGTGCGTGGGTTGAGATCAACACCCTGAGTCTGAAACACAATCTGGATTTCGCGCAGAAGATTTCAGGATGTGAATTGATGGCTGTGGTCAAGGCGGGTGCTTATGGCCATGGGTTGGAAGCGATTTCACGCGTCTTGGAATCCTGCAATGTCGCCTTTCTTGGGATCGCCAACATTGGCGAAGCACGCCGCATCCGCAACGCGGGTGTGCAAACACCCATTTACCTGCTTGGTGCAACCTGGGAAAAGGAACGTGAGGAAATTGTAGCTCGTGACATCGTTCCCTGCATCTCCACGCTCGAAGAAGCGAAATCGTTTCATGAAATCGCCAAACGCCGTGGCGTTTGCCTAGCGGTGCATCTGGCTGTGGATACCGGAATGGGTCGCGGTGGGTTTCTCCCCAGCGATCTGGTCAATAAACTTGATGAACTATCAAAACTCGATGGCTTGCGCATCGAGGGCATCGCCTCTCACCTTTCTTCTTCTGATGAGGACGAAGCGTTCACCTTACAACAGATCGCGAGTTTTGATGATACGGTCAAAAAACTTGGCGGAGTAGAAGCATTCAAGTGGCGTCACCTTTCGAACAGCGGCGGGATTCTTGGATATGAGAATCATTGCTGCAACCTTGTCCGTCCGGGTTTGATGATTTACGGAGTTTCGCCCATCCCTGGTTTTCAAGAAAAACTACGCACGGTGATGTCATTGAAATCCCGCGTCACTCTCGTGCGCACGGTGCCCGCCGGCCATAGCATTTCCTATGGTCGCACTTTCGTCACCACGCAGCCCACACGGATCGCCACGGTCGGCATCGGTTATGGCGATGGCTATCCACGCCATGTGTCCGGTAAAAACGCGGAAGTATGGATTCGTGGAAAACGGCATCCTATCATTGGTCGCGTAACCATGGATCAGATCATCGTTCGCCTGCCTGATGACTCTGACATCGAGTGTGGGGATGAAGTCGAGCTCTTCGGCGCGAATATTTCCGCAAACGAAGTCGCGAAACTTGCCGATACCATCGTGTGGGAATTGTTCACGGGGATCACGCCGCGCGTCGAACGACTTTATATCTGAAATTCGAAGCTAAGCACTAGATCTTTGGGATTAAGATTTTTTTACAGAAGGTAACGAAGAGAACGAAGGATGCGCGAGATAAGTTCCATCAACCATGCAATTCATTTTATCGGTCCTCATGACCAAACTTTTTGCAGGACTCAGCGGCATGGCAAGCCCCTGCACATGAGCAACTAGCTTGGGTATACTCAATTCTTTTTTAGTGATCGTGGGTTGCTTGTATTTTGATTTGGTTCTCGCGCAAAGCCGCAAAGACGCAAAGGGAAGAGATTGTTGAACCACGAAGTTTACGAAAGTTTGGAACAAAAAAACGTCTACCTCCGCGAGGGAAGTAGACGTTGGAAACTTTCGGGGATGAAAGATCAACCCCAGTCGTCATTGCTGCGACCACCGCCGCCGCCTTTGTAGCCGCCGCCGCCGCCACCGCGACGATCACCGCCGCCGCCGCCACCTTTGTAGCCACCGCCGCCGCCGCCACCTTTGTAGCCACCGCCGCCGCCGCCGCCACCTTTGTAGCCACCGCCACCGCCGCCGCCGCCACGACGTTCACCGCCGTAACCACCGCCGCCGCCGCCGGGACGAGCTTCTTTAGGCTCAGATGCGTTCACGCGAAGTGCGCGACCCTGATAGTCTTGCCCGTCGAGCGCTTCGATTGCAGCATTCAATTGGCTTTGATCTCCAAGCGTGACGAAGGCAAACCCTTTAGAGCGGCCGGTTTCACGATCAGTGATGATTTTTACCCGTTCGACCGGGCCGTATGCGGCGAAGAGATCAGTTACGTCTTCTTCGGTAGCGGTGTAGGGCAAATTGCCCACATAGATGTCCATTTTCTTATTCTTTGAGTCACGCCATTACAAACCATACTTCCTGAGACCATGGCGTTAAAGGACCAGACGAAGCGCGCCAAACCGCTAGGTTGCAGGAATGACGTTGTTGAATTAATGAATAATTCAGAGAATGGCAAGAATTCTTTAATGCGAAATCGCAGCCAAAGAAAAAAGGGCGAGAGATAACTCCCGCCCTTTTTGGATATTTTCTGAGACTCAAAGCTTATTCTGGAAGCAATGGCAAGACGCCTTCACCGAGAACTGGATTCACAAGCTCGGACTCTAGCGTCGCAGTCGTGGTTTCTTGCTCGCGGACACGTCTGCCGGTTGGGTCGATGATTTCAGCGGTCACGAAGATGATAAGGTTGCTCTTGATGCGGTTTTCCGCCTCGCTTTGGAACAATCTACCGAGAATCGGGATATCGCCAAGAATAGGCACTTTATCCTCCACAATCTGGACATCCTCACGCATCAGACCACCGACAGCCACGGTGTAGCCGTCATAGATGGTGAGCGAGGTATCCACACTGCGTTTGGAGAAAACTGGCATTTCAATACGGTTTTCCGTGACCACCAGGGTGATTGGGTTGCCATCGGCATCGACTGAAGGAGCGAGGATTGGGCTACCAAAGTTGACGAAGCCTTCGAATTCCACGATTTGTGGAAGGAAACGAATATCGATGAGGAAATTATTTTCACCAATGTTTGGTTCAATTTCCAAAGTCACGCCCGTATTACGGGTTTCCCATGCGACCGGTGAAGCAGGAGTGACAGGAATGTTCTGTGGAGCAGCTTGAGCACCGCCACCACCACCACCAGCTGGAACACCTCCGATGTTTTGCGGAACTTGAGGGGGTTCGTATTCGATAGGATAGATGAATTCGCGAATGACCTCGATGGTTGCTTTCTGACCCGAACGAGCAGTGACCGAAGGAGCGGTCATTAGATCGATACCTTTTTTCTGGGCAAGGCCACGCATGATCATTTGCACTTGGCCATCAGAGAACAAGCCCGTGACACCAAGGATACCTGGAGCAACCGATGGATTTTGTGCCGAGCGGTCAGGATTATTCAAGATCGAGTTTATGCTATTGCGATTGATTGCATAATCACCGCTTCGTAGACCCGCTGTTGGGGTATTTGAGACAGCCGAACCCGGTGAACTTGGGATACCGGGAATCAGGTTTCCAGCAATCGGATTGATAAAGTCTGCTGCGGTGCGGACAGCTCCAGATCCTACGGTTCCTGCGGTGCCGAAGACGTTACCGCCTGAACCACCGATGGGGCTGAATATCCAGTCGAAACCAAGTTCATCGCTATTTTCCTGGGTGATCTCAACAAACTTGGTGGTGATTTTCACCTGTTTTGGTTCTCCATCCATGTGCAGTTGAACCAACTGCTCCACCTTATCTAACTCGGCAGCGGTGTTAGTTACCAACAGAGTGCCTGCTGAGCCCAATGTCGCAGCACTACCTTCTGTAAATTTGATACCGTTAGATTTGAGTAATTCGATGATTGGAGGGCGTTCCTTCAAGCTGTCATTCAAGCCATTGCCACCACCTGCTGCTGCAAACGGATCGGCCTCAGCTGGTGCAGCGCCTCCCCCGTTGGAGGACATAAGCTTAGCTACGAAATCGGGTGGCACTCGGAACGTGCGAGGGAACATATCTTCGCCTTGCTCAGTGATCGGTATGAGAGTCACAGCGAAGTCATCCACTTTGAAACGTAATTTGGTTTTGTCGCAGATGTATTTCAGGGCGACACCGAGTGGAACATTGCGCAGACGAAGTTCGTCAATACGCGCTGCACCTAGATCACCTCCACCGCCACCTAATAAATCCTCACCCGCTGGCAATTCTCCTTCTGCAGGAGCCAAACCACCACCTAGGCTGCTTTTGGGACGACGAATGACCAAGTTGACGCCTTTTTTCGAGGGGTCGAGTTCACTCACATCAAGTTCAGCAGCACGCAAACGGAGATAATCAATCGCTTCTTCAACCGTTCTGTCCTCGAAATCAATTTTAGGGATAATGATGTTGCGAAGTTTTGCATTGATAGCAACAACACCATCAGTTTGGCCGGGGCTTCTGGTTGTTACAGGATCGAAAGACGGGACATCGGCAGGTATGGATAATTCCCATGCTTGGTCGACTTGCATCAATAACTCAGCACGAGTTTGACCATAGGCGGCACGGTAATAATCGCTTTTTGACTGTGCAATTTTCTCCATCCCACGACGAGCAGCTTCGTTGTGTGGATCAATACGAAGAATATCTTCATACTCTTTTTTCGCGAGATCGTATTTACCAAGATCATAGTAGCCTTGTGCCATGTAGAGAGTGCGGCGGACTTGATCGACCTTTTTGACATGGTCATGGGTAAGTGCAGGGTTTCTGCGAATAGGATCATCCAAATAAGCCAACTCAGTTTTGGCGGTGGCGTTTTCAGGATCCATGTCTGGAGCGAGAACCACTTCGAGCAACTGACGAGCTTCGTCATATTTGCCAATTTTACTGTATGACTGAGCGAGAGCAACGCTGGCGTCTGCCAAATGTTGAGTGTAACTTTCACGTCTATCAACGAGAGCAGGAACGTTTCTGACCTTCCCCACGGCCGCTTTATATTTGTCCACAGCAAGTTGGAAGTCAGCTTTCTTGTAGGCTTCACGGCCCTCCGCGACAAGGCGATCTGCTTCAGCCACAGCTTGAGTTCTGCGGATGATTTCGCGTTGGGCGAGATTGCCCTTGCTTGATTCACCTCCACCAGATTGTGCTGAGGAAAGATTAAAAGGCATGGTCGCAGCCAGGAGTATGAGGGATACTGCTGTCGGACTGGAGCTATACGTTGGAGTTTTTTGCATAGTAGACGGGATCTTTTTGGAGAGAATATATCGATTTGAAAAGCGCATTTTTGAGAAATGTTGATAATTTAGCTAAGAGTGCCAATTGCGCTATGGGTGTTTGGCGATCTCATGGAGCTTAGTTGAGCCGTCTTCGAGGGTCTCACGAACCACAATACGGGTCGGGGAGACTTCAATCATACGGAAGCGTTTGGACTCAGCATCCTTTGGTAATGCGAAGTCTGTGAGTTCTTCAACCTTGAATTCTTGACCACCCAGGCCGAGCGCTTCGAGGGATAATTTCGCGGTGCGATCGTATTTTGCATGAATTCCGACATTGTCCGCCCTGAAATTTGCGGGGATTTCATAAACCATGCCTTTCTTGTTATGTTTCTGATCCTCGACTTTGATGAAGTCGATATTCGATTCGCCTTCAACTCTATTTTCGAATCCAAGATACTTAAATCGGCTTTTTGCCTCTTTTGCGGCATCTTCCTTAAAGAATAAAGTATTGGGTTTGATGGGTTCTACAGCTGGATTTTTCACCCTGACACGCTTGGTATCGCTATATTCGAAATTCATATCTGGTGTAGCTGGGGTCGGATAACCGTTGGGACGCAATACCCACTTAACGGATTCATCGCCCAAATAAGCGAGTTTCAGAATTAAATTGGGATGTTTACTGGAATCTTTGGGGTCGGTATTCGCCTCAAACTCCTCAAGGTTGGTAAAGCCATCTGAGTCTTCATCGCGCTGTGGCGAGTCGCCAAAACCCGGATCGATGCGATTTTCAATCCACCATTTATTGGGTATGGGTGGATGAACTTCATCGCTTTTAGGTAAATCAACGGGTTTTTTAGGAGACTTTTTATCAACGAAAAGCGGTACTCCAGTAAAGAGATCGACAGGTCTACCTTCTCCATCCTCGGCCTGAACCCATCTCTGATCGATCTGGAAGGAAGAATTTGCCAGAGCGACTTTATCACCGTCATTAATCGATGCATTGTTAGGACCTCTACTTTTGGGAACATCCGCAAAGTCCTTCTCCACTGAGCTTTTCATTTTAAACCCCGTGTAACCGAGAGCCACGGCAGCAACAAGCGTTCCAGCAAGTGCGGCCTTTTCGTAATGATCAGAAATCCAAGACATATGAAAAATTCAACTTAAGGTTTGGTAGGTTCTGGTTTAGGTAAGAACAACAAGAGATCAAATCTGATAAAGACCTCCAATTCTTCGTCACCGAGCACTTGGTATAGAATTCTTGATGTGTCTGTATTTGCGGGTGCTCCGAAAGGTAGTGGTGCGGGTGCAGGTGCTGCAGCGCCAGGATTTACCGGTGGAGCAGAGGCATCATCAGCGCCTTCAGGTTGCGGAGCTAATACAGCTGCGGCTCCAGGTGCCGGTGCTACTCCAGGTGTGGGTGCTACTCCAGGTGCCGGTGCTACTCCAGGTGTGGGTGTAATGCTAGGTGCAGGCGCTACTCCCGTTGCAGGTGCAGTGCCAGATGGGGTACCGGGTGCTGGTACAGGATCCTCAAAAAACGCTCCAAAGGGAGACGCAGCCTCCGGTGGTTTTGGAGTCTCAAATTTCGCATCGGAAATTCTAGGTGGAGTATCCCGATGATTGTTGATGCGAATGGAACGGATCACACAATAGTAATTATGTTTACTACCAAGCTTGGTGATGAAGTCACGGACGGCGGGTTCTGATCCTTTGAAGACGATTTCATATCCAAACTTTCTTGCGACATCATTTTTTTCTGGAATATGAGCGACATCATTTTCCTCAGAAATTTTTTCTCTATAAATCCGAACTAGCTCTGAGGGTTTTGCCTCGGCCATTCCTAACAATATGTGTTTGATTGCGTTGAGTTGATAATCCAAGAGAGAGGTGGAACCCGTCTTGGCGAGTTGCCCCTTATATGACTCAAATCCCATGAAGAAATTTTCAGGCAACTTTCCTCCCGTAGCATTGAATGCCTTTGCTACTTCCTCGCTCGCTAATTTTACGTTTCCGGTAAATTGCTGAGTAGTGATTTTTTTGGATGGGTCTAATTGATAGTTCTTGTATAAATCACTTAGGTCTTTGATCGCCTTGTCGTATTCTTCCAAAGCTTTATTCTTCGCTTGGCTGTTATCTTTATTGGGATACAATTTGAATTTTTCAAAATTACGCACATCCGCATAAGCAGAATTGTAATCTTTTTTGGCCTTCTCGTATTTAGATCCACCTTTGATCGCAACAAACACCAGTAAGCCACAGAGAACAATCGTGATAACGATTAAGGCTGAGAGGAATGGGTTTTGTTTAATCCAATTCATAATGGCTATGTAAAATTCTTAAAATCTGAGGGCTACTTGACGGCTACCGGTTTCGCGAGGGGCAGGATCAATTCGAATGGGAAACCAAGATCATCTTCTCCACCAGCTGCCGATGGTTTTAACAACTGTTCGTCGCTGAGTTGGATTTCCTTTGCTTCACTGTGGTTATTGCCACCCCTAGCTTTACCCTCTTTCACGGTGAATTTAAACACAGTGCTGTTGTCGCGTAGGTTTTTCAAAAGATCGGATACCACGTTTTGGCTGCGAGGATTATCCCGCCAAAATCCGCGAACCATGATCGCGTTAGCGACAAATTTTGGCTCTGCTTTTTGTTTATCTTTTGGCTTTTCTTTATCTTGTGATTTTTCCTCAACCACAGGTGGAATTGCAATCAGGCTTGCTGCAACAGCCGCATTGTTAGCGAAATTACGCGGGATAACTTGTTGCGCTGGAGAGATGGGTGGAACAGGGCCGTCTTTTGGTGGGATAGGATTATATCCATAAATGGGTGCTAGTTCAGTTAACCAAACGGAATCGCTAGCAAAAGCTTCGCGAACTTCATTAATCAGGTTATACCAATAGACGTGATCATCTTGGATATCCGTATAAGCCGTAGCATATTCATTTAATGAATCTTCCTTTTTCAGTAGAGCCTTAATTTTTTTTGCATCAGGAGCCAACTTATCTCTCACATCCGACATGCTTTGCTTCTCATTATCCGCGTCAGCAGCTGCCAACTGCGCCAACAATGCCCAAACACCGAAGCCGGTTACCAAGATCGCAGCTGCCGCGATCAAGAAGGGCTTACGTCTTTCTGCTTCGCGCTTCTGCTCAACATCTAAAGGCACGAGATCAATATTGATGGATGATTTACCAACTCCCCTTAGACCGAGACCTACCAATTCTCCCATCATGTGAGCTTCTTGTTGAAGAATCTCAGGATCAACAGTGAACGCAAGATTGGTGAGTGGATTGTAAAACTCTACTGGAAGACCCAATTTTTCCTCGAGAAACTCCAATGTGTATGGCAAATTCGCACCACCACCAGCCAACAAGACTTTCTTGGGTGCACTACCATTATGCTGACTTCGATAGTAATTTGTGGTGCGGGTGATATCGGACGCGAGACGAGTTAAGGCGTTACGAATAACCATCGCCAAAGCCGCGATCGATTCATCCAATGTATCTGTGTGTCCACCTCCAAGCGCCACTAGGCCATTGTGAATTTTCTGATGCTCCGCTTCACCAAATGGGACTCGATACTCTTTTGCGATCGCCGAGCTGATAGACGATCCACCAATTAAAACACTGCGGGTGAAAAAGCGTTTGCCCTCGACATAGATCAAGCTGCTGGTCTTCGCACCAATATCCACAATCAATACCGCATCATCAGAAACACCATAGGCAGAACGGTAAGAATTATAGAGTGCCATTGGAGCGACGTCCACTTCCGCAGTGGACAAACCGGATAGGTTAACGATGTCGTTGATCTTTTCCAGTTCATCGCTCTTGATAGCAACGATGACTGCTTCTTTTTCTTTGCTTCCTTCGATTAATTCATAGTCCCAAACGACTTCTGATAGAGGAAAAGGCACGTGTTGTCTTGCTTCGAATGTAACCAGTTGTTCTAAATTTTCATCCTGAATCGCGGGCAGCTTGACAAACCGCATGAACACAGCCTGTGCGGATATCGAGTAGCGAACCTTCGACTTTTCGATCTTCAAGCGTTCAACGATATCTTTGATCGCAACTTGAACCTGCACTTCCCTTGATGCTTCAAAAGCCGGATCCGCAACGATGGTTTCAGACGTATATCCCTTGAGTATCAGATCACCATACTTGGAAGTTTCAAATACAGCTGCGCTGATGCGTTGAGAGCCTATGTTTAAAGCTACGATGGTCGGAGAATCAGCCATGGTTAAAGGGTATCAATAATCTTAAAATCTAGTTAAGAGGCATTAGAAAAATTAGCGACGCTCGATGAGAACCTCCGCATAGCGATCCCACCACAAATTTGCAAATGGAGTCTCCATCTTATTAAGCAGAGGCACGGTATCACTGCGAGAAATTTTATCTGAGGTTGTATTCCACCAACCTGCCTTGCTTGCGCCACTGGTTTCCTGTGCGACTTTTTCACCGTTGATCAATACTTCGTATCCAACCAAATTTACGACGCTTTTACCTGCACGATCACGACCGGTCAGGCGCTTGATGGATGCCGGAGAGAGATAGACCGAAGAGAAAATTTCCTCATTCAAAGGCACGTTAACATGAGTGATATCTTTTGTGAGTAACAAGTAAGCTCCTTTTTTTTCTGGATGCTCCACAGCGATATACCATTTCACCATGACTCGCTCCGCTGTTTTCGAAGGAGGCTCAGGTGCCATCTGGATTTTAAATGACGCCTCAATTTCCAACCAATCTTTTGGTTTGAACGCTTTTGTCTTGCTCACATTGAAATCCGGCGATGGAAGATCATCAAATGCCGGTTTTTCTGGTTCCACCTTGTATGCTTGAGCGTTGACTATGGAGTCAAAAGAAACAGCTATGGTAGCAACTGCAACTGCTGATAATAAAGAAAGTCGTAAATTACGCATAATGTTTGGGTATATAGAAAACTAAGGAATTCTTGCTTGGGTTGACCAGATAAAAGATCAATCTAAGTGAAATTCTTGATAGAAAGCAAAAAATCCAATCGATCCCCCGCACAATCCATTGACGAAAGGGCATGGCTTGCACATCACTTAGGGCATGAGTGAGACACTGTTTCCTTTCCCAAGTTCTAACCCCTCTGTGGTTGGAAGTTTTGGGGATTTGCTCGCGCTTCGCTCCGCAACGCCCGCTAGTCTCTCCCTAGAATGCGATCTCGCCGAGATTCGGCTGGATCTATTTCACCATGAGATTTCCCAACAAGGCCCCGAACTCTGGGCACATTTGAAAGGCTTTCCCCTGCTCTTCACCGCCCGCCGCCACTCCGAGGGCTCACCCTTTGATTTATCTGTAGATACTCGAAAATCCCTTTTGAAATCAGCCTTACCCGCTGCTGCACTGATCGATATCGAGGTTTCCAGCATCGATGAAATGGCTGATCTTATCGCTAACTTCAATACCCAGTCCATTCCGTGGATCGCCTCGTTTCATAACTTCGAGCGACTCCCCACCCTAGACGAGCTCATGCCCCGCGCAACCCAAGCCAAGCTAGCGGGTGCTGCCGCATTCAAATTTGCGGCGCGGCTGGATCGAGTCGAGGAGCTAACCACCCTAGCTGATCTCCAGACCCACGACTTTGGGCTTCCCGTCGCAAGCATGGGGATGGGCAGTTTGGGGCCGGATTCTAGGCTTCTCTGCGCACAAAATGGCAGCGTTTTGAATTATGGCTTCATCGGAGTTACCGAAACCGCACCGGGTCAGTGGCCTGCAAAGCTCCTGAGAGATCGCATCCATGCTCTAGGCAAAATTTCAACATGAAACCGGTCTACACCCTATCCGATCTCGCTGAAGCAGCCGCCGCAGCCAAGCCCGCGCGCCTAGCTGTGCTGGGCCATCCTGTCGCACATTCCGCGTCTCCGCAGCTCCACCAACCGGCCTTGGACGCTTTTGCCATCGATGCCTCATACGTCCGCCTTGAGGTCGATCCTGGTGATTTATCTCAGGCCTTCAAGCTCATGCGCGAGCTTGGATTCATCGGTTGCAACGTCACCGTCCCGCACAAATTCGAGGCGATGGCAGCTTGTAGCAAGGTTTCACCCCATGCCGAACTCTTGGGTGCGGTCAACACGGTGCTGTTTTCTGATGATGAAACTCTTGGCTACAACACCGATGGCCCGGGCATCATCGCTGCGATCGAAGAAGCTTTTAAGATCAGAGTAAATGGCGTTCACACACTGATTCTCGGAGCTGGCGGTGGGGCTGGACAAGCCATTGCAACCCAATGTTGCATCCAAAAACCAGCGAAGCTCACCCTCGTAAACCGCAGCTTGGATAAAATCGACGCGCTCGCCGCTCGCCTCAAAAAAATTTCACCTGATACCGAGATCCGAACCCTCACCCTAACAGATCCGGTACTGAAGCAATTCTGCCACCGGGCCGATCTTCTCATCCAAACCAGTTCGCTGGGCCTAAAAGCTGATGATCCGAAAGTCATTCCTGATGACTTCTTCCTACCGCATCACTGTGCTTACGATACGATCTACAAACCTGCAGAAACACCCTTCCTGGCCAGCGCACGCAAGGCTGGCTGCAAAACCGACAACGGTCTCAGCCTTCTGATCCATCAAGGCGCACTCGCCTTCCAACATTGGTTTCCTGAAAAAGACGCACTCCCCATCATGCGGGAGGTGATGAAAAACGGTTAGAGCCTATCAAGAATCGCGTCACCCATGCCTGCGGTGCCGACTTTTTTCTCTCCAGCTTTTCCAGTCGCAATGTCGCCTGTCCGAAATCCGTCTGCGATCGCCTTCTCCACAGCCACTTCGATTGCCTCCGCTGCTTCTATTTTCCCAAGTGAGAACCGCAGCAACATCGCCAACGAAAGCACTTGCGCAATCGGGTTTGCAATGCCTTGCCCAGCGATATCCGGAGCAGAACCACCCGATGGCTCATACAAGCCGAAATACAATCCGTCGGGTTTTTGCTGACCCAATGAAGCCGATGGCAACATTCCCAACGAACCTGAAATCATTGCCATCTCGTCGGAAAGAATATCACCGAAAAGATTTTCCGTTACCAATACATCGAACGAACCCGGACGCTTGATCAACTGCATTGCCGCGTTGTCCACATACATGTGTGAAAGTTGAACTTCAGGAAACTCCTTCGCGATTTCGATCACGGTCTCACGCCATAAAACTGACGATGCTAACACGTTCGCTTTATCAACCGACAACAACTGCTTCTTCCGTCCCATTGCCGCAGTGAAAGCAATTCTCGCAATTCGTTGGATCTCGCTCTTTTTGTAAATCATCGTGTCCAACGCAACTGGTTCGCCGTTTTCCTCGTGACGTCCTTTTGGCGATCCGAAATAAACGCCACCTGTTAATTCGCGTACACACAACACATCGAAACCATCCGCGATGAGTTCTTGCTTCACAGGCGAAGCATAGGTCAAGGCTGGTAAGCAAACTCCCGGACGCAAGTTTGCAAACAAACCGAAATGTTTCCGCAATGGCAGCAACGCTCCGCGCTCAGGTTGGATTTCTGGAGGTAAACTCTCCCACTTCGGTCCACCGACGGAACCGAACAAGATTGCATCCGCCGCTTCACTCGCAGCCACGGTTTCGGCAGGTAAGGGATGTCCACCATGATCAATCGCCGCGCCACCGACCAGATGCTCAGAGCGCTCAACTTTGAAACCAAATTTCACTTCAACCGCATCAAGCACACGCAGCGCCTGAACCATCACCTCCGGGCCGATACCATCGCCCGATAAAATCGTAATTTTTGCCATAAACTTTATCTCTAAATTTTTGCGTATTTTTTGGACCAATCACACCAGTTTTTGCTACCCTCGTGGACCACTGCGTCTCTGCAGCGGAATTTTATCTATTCCTCCTCGAACTTGCGCGTGATCAAATCACCGATCGCTTGCAGTGCCGCATCCTCATCTTCGCCATCCGCACTTACTATGATCACTGACCCATGACCTGCCGCCAGCATCATCAAACCCATGATACTTTTACCATCCACCTCTTCACCGTCCTTCTCGACCATGATGTCGCATTTGAATCGGTTCGCCATCTTCACAAACTGCGCAGCGGGACGAGCATGAATTCCGAGTTTGTTTAGAATCGTAAAATCTTTTTTTGCCATAGGGTTAATCTTGGGTGCGGGCAGACTAGAAAGGCAAAGCCCAAATCTCCAAGGTAAATTTTCAACCTTTTCTCCGGGCACCGGAAAGGTTGAGCTTGATTCCCCCCGATTATGTGGAAAACAGGCTCTTTCAGTCCAACAAACAAAGCACCCTCCGCCTTCAAGAGACCCATCGCCCGTTCAAATGAATGGCTATTCCCCGGGTATTGACGCGGAGGAGAGAAGAACCACAAATACCGCGGGTAGCCCGTCAAAAGAAACAGCGTATCGTGTCCACAACTTGTATGCATCGTGGCTCAATCTGGGATGCGTCGGCCTAAGATGGCGGGAGAAAAGATGGGTTTTTTGGCATTTCGTTGAAAATCGGTGGACCAAAGTTCGTAAAATGACGGATAAAGTCATAAAGGCGCTTATAGCGTCTCAGGATTTCCATGTCCACAAGCCCATCCATCATCGAGACCGAGTTCCATTCAAACCGCGATTTATCGACCGTTTTGCGCGAGGATCAAACGGCCGATGCGGCGGCATTGATCCATCGGATGGCCAAGGGAGAGAGCGATGCGCTCAGGGAGCTTTACGAAACTTGGAGCCCGATCCTGTTGGGGGCTTCTGTCCGAATATTGGGCGATCGCCATGAGGCGGAGGAAGTCGTCCAAGACACGTTTGTCCGGATATGGCACCGAGCGATCGACTACGATCCGTTGCAGTCTCCGCCTTTCACATGGGCCTTCACCGTGATGCGCGGTTATTGCATCGACCGCCTTCGCTACCGCCATCGGGGCAAGCGCGATTCCTCCAGAGTTGTTCCCATACATCTCCATGTCTCTGCGGAAGAGAGTGAGGATCCACAAGTGATGATCAAGGACGATTGGCGCCGGGTTCACGCCGCACTGCAAATTTTACCACCCGACGAACGCGAGTGTTTGGAACTGGCCGTATTTCTGGAATACACCCATTCCGAAATCTCCGCCCGGCTCGATACTCCTCTTGGAACTGTGAAAAACCGACTACGACGCGCCTTGGATAAGGTGCGCAACCAACTATCACGTTATGAATTCTGACCCACACGAAATCGCAGCTTGGCGGGCATTTGGCATGCTTGATTCGGATGAGGCCGCCGGCTTTGACGAAGCCATGCGTCAGGACGCCGAGTTGAGAGAATCCTTCCGGGAAATGAACGTTCTATGCGCTGCCATAGCGGCAGCCAGCGTCACACCTCTGCCACCCCGCGCAGGACAATTTGAGCGCTTACAAGCGCGCTTAGGCCTTCCATCCACAAAGTCAGTCAATTGGCTAGGTATATCCGGCTGGGCCGCAGCCGCAGCCGCTCTTGCCTTTATCCTGACCGTGGAACACCAATCCCCCACGCCGTCGGAGAGTGCCGTGAACAGCGGCACTCTCCGCACCGGCAACCGGGAGGCTCCCATCAAACCTGAAACCGGTGAGCAAGAACTAGTCGGCCAATCATCTGAAAATACAGAATCCGAGCCGATCAAAGATACGGCCGCCAACCAAGATGTCGCAACTCAGGAAAGCGACGCGAGGATGATTACAAAGATCGAAACCCAACGCCTTGTTCGGGAGATCGCGGTCTTGCGTAAAAAACTTGAGACCGTTGAAAAACGTGAACGGCAGCGCCTAGAGCCAGTTCAAGGGATGGCATGGCCGATCGTGATGACAATGAGACCGCCGCAAGCGACCAGACAAATCACACCTGCTACAGATGAGGATTCATCGGTGGTTAGTGCACTGGGAGATGCGCTGGCCGGAAGGTCTCCATTGGTAGATAACCGGATGGCAAAGAGCGTTGCCAATGTACCGTCTGCCGTGCCGATTTATGACCCTGCTTCCGGAATCGGGACTTTGGTCGCGAACAACCTCTCGGACACGAATTTATGGGTCATCGCGAGGGGCGAAGACAAACCACGTTTGCTGGGTAAAATCCCTCAAAGAAGTGAGGCCTATGAATCCGTGGGATTCGATCTCCCTGCCGGCACCATTCCAAGTAATTTCATCATCACCAACGACTCCGACGGGAAAGACGCACCTCCATCCGACAAGAACACGGTTCTCATCGGACCACAGTGATCGGTAAGAGATTTGGCGATGCCTCGATCACCAAGTGGTGCTGATCGAAAAATGCAGCATCGGACCGCTGTTTGTCGATTCCGGGCGGTCGATCGGAACCGCAAGATCCACCCGTGCGGACAAGCGCTCCGCATAACGCCAGCGCAAACCCACACCTATGGAGGCGAGCTGTCCGGCGTCATCTACTTCATCACGCTTGAGAAAGGCCGCATCAAGGAAAGTCACTGCCTGATAATCACCCGTCTTCTTGGTGCGGTAACTGCCGGATTGGAATTCGACAGTCGCGACAACACCGTTCGATGCGTAGCCGACGGTTTCATCAAATCCCCTCACCAAACCGTAACCGCCTGCGGAAATTTGATCGGACGACAGAAGATCGGAATCCGCCCATTGCGATCGGCATCGTCCCAACAGGGTGATGTTTTCACTGAGCTTGAGAGTGCGTTCGATTTCCAGCTTGGCGATCAGCGACTCCGCACCATCAGCCCCTAGGGCGATAAAGTCCGCATCTTTTGAACCGAGAATCCCTTGTCCTGGACTAAAAAGAAGAGACGCATCCATGAGCGTGTAACCAAACAAATCATTGCGGCGACCCTTCCAACCGGTTTCGAGATTTAAAAACCGCACCGTATCACGGGTGTTGTTGGTAAAGAGGTATGCATTCTCTCGAAAATCCATTCCGACCCGCCACTCCTGGCTGATCGATTTCCAACGGGGCAGCGGAACACGATAAACAACTGCGGCATGTGAAAATTGCCCACTTTGATCAATAGGCCCGGCGGAATCTGACTCGGATTCCGTGTAACCCAAGGAAACTTCGATCAAATGACGGATAGGTAGCGGGACTTGATAAATTCCGCTGATTCCACGCAAGCTTTTCGAATCGAGCGAGGAGGTATACTGAGCCGTCACCCGTTGATCGAGCGAGAAAAGATCGCCATATTGAAACCCAAAAAAGATTCGTTCGTTCCCGAGATGGTCGCTGAGTTGGTTGTCAATGCCGGTGTATGCGCGCCATGGCTTGTCAGCACGAAGGCGCAGTTTCAGGTCAATCTCATCCGGGCCCACACCATCTCCATAGATAAGGGTCGCGCGCCGAAGGGGATTGAGATTGATCCAGTCGAGGTCTTCCATCACCACATCGCCGGAAAGCTCTTTACCCGTCTCGGTGCGAAAGGCGTTTGCGGCAAATTTCATTCCGAAAGAAGGTTTGCCCGCGACCCGAATCGATCCAACACGGGCGGGACAGACCAGAATGGCGATGACACCGGAAGTGATTTCCTGAGGGGGAAATGAGACTTTGAGAACTGGCCCACCCGAAGAACGAAACGCGGCTTCCAATCTGGTGCTCAAGCGTTTCAGGGATCGGAGTGTGACTGGCTGCCCCAACGCAGGTGCCGCAATTTTCGTGATCTTCGCGGCGTCCGCTTCTGAAAACCCCTCCGTAACGACGCCGGATTTAAGCTGTTGCTGTTGCCTCAAGGCAGATTCCGAGGTCTTTCCGATCGCCAAGCCAAGAAGGGATGGGACAAGAATCTGGTCCTTGCCCGCCATAACCTCCGCAGGCTCCTCACGCCTGGGACGCTCCGAGGAATCGCTCTCCGTGAGCGGAACGGGTCGACTCGCATCCTCAGCACCCACGCCAAAGACCGAAATCGGAAGAATCGCACAAATGAATACCTGAACAAAAAAAGATTTCATGGGGTAATGGCAAAAAAGAAAAAGCCGCCAGAATGAACCGGCGGCTTTGTGCATGAACGCATCTTGAAAATCAGCGGAGGTAGACCCGCCCTTTTTTGATGAGGGCAACCGGCTCTTTTTTCTCTCCCGATGCCTGAGGTGCGACGGCGCTAGCTTTTGACTGGATCGCGGCGGCTTTGTCCTCCTGACCGAGCTCGCGGACGAGCGGGTTGGCTTCCGCTCCTTTATCAAGCAAGGGCTGGGGACCACCGGTCGCGGAGTAAAGGATTGAAACCTCCTCGTCACCACCACCGCGCTTGACCCATTCGATGGGCACGCCGTCCCCGCCATCCGCATCGGTGGGATCGCGAGGACACGGACCAGCAATCTCGGCCTCAGGGGTCTCTTCCGCATCACCGGAATCCACAACTTCGTTTTCTTCAACCTGACCACCTTCTTCGGACACAACCGCGTCGGAATCCGAATCAACCACCGTGTCATCGATTGAGATCGGCTCTTCAAGAGGTCCTGGGAAAACGCACGGACCTTCAACATCCGGAACGAATCCCTCAAACGGTGCGCAGCGGGCGATTTCCGGAGTGATCGTCACGGTTTCTTCCGCGAAAACGAAAGGACCGGTAACTATTGAGGTCAAGCAGATCAGCGAGGTGAGTTTGGATTGTATTTTCATGATTTTGGTTTGGGAGGATTTACAGATACACCCATATATCCGCCGGCAGCCGAAAATCGGATCGTTTTTTTACAATAAAAGATGGGGCTGTGCTATTCATGTAAATCCGCCGTGAAAAACTGGCGGACAACCCAGCTTGAATTGACCGACTCACAGCACAATTGAAGTTAAATGGATGAAGCGGGTTGCAATGGTGAGTGATAAGGCTAGATCTGTGTTGTGAACAGTTGGCAGCAAGCAGTGGATATCTTGAAAAAAGCGGTGCGCGCCGGAGTTGGCGAGTTCGTGGTTTGTGGCGGTGCGCGCAATGCGGTTTTGTTGGAGGCTCTGGCAAGACTGGAGGCATCGGGAACGGTCCGGGTTTGGAGTCATTTTGAGGAGAGATCGGCCGGTTTCTTTGCACTGGGTCGAACCATGGTGACGGGTCGTCCCTGCGCAGTGGTGGTAACCAGCGGGACGGCGGTTGCCGAATTGCTGCCGGCAGTCGTCGAGGCCTATTATCAAGCAAGGCCACTGGTGTTGGTGACAGCGGACAGGCCACCGCATTTTCGCGGAAGCGGTGCGCCGCAGGCGATAGAGCAAGTGGGAATTTTCTCTGGTTATGCGAAACACGATATGGAGACATGGCAAGGAAAAGGTCCGCTCCATCTGAATGTCGAACTGGAGGAGGATTTCCCGACAGCCAGCGAAAATTTTGGAGATGTTGAATTGGGGGAGTTTACCGTGGATTTCGGAAGGCCGAACGTGGCTGATTTGGCGAGATGGTTGCGCGAGCCAGCTTTGCGGGGCTTGGTGGTTATGATTGGCGAGTTGGAACCGGACGAACAGGAAGAGGTATTCCATTTTTGCGAGAGCTTGGCAGCACCGGTTGTGGCGGAGGCCAGCAGCGGATTGCGCGAGGCCTTGCAGCATCTCATGATAGTGGATGCGGATCGGGTGCTTGCTGAAAATCCTCCGGCGAAAGTGTTGCGCTTGGGTGGGGTGCCAAGCGGGAGATTTTGGCGGGATTTGGAAAGTTTGAAGAATGTGAGCGTGTGGTCGGTATGCCGGAATGGATTGCGCGGGTTAGGCCGGGATGCCGGGGTTTTGCAAGGAACGCTCTCAAGGGTCTTGCCCGCGTTGGGTGAACCGGAGGAGATGGGTGATATCGGGGGATGGCTGGAAGGTGTGGAAGGGCGAGGGCAAAGGATCGAGGAGGCGCTTGAGGCGTTCCCCGACAGCGAACCCGGTTGGATGCGGATGCTCTCGATTTATGCCGCCTTGGGTAGCGGTGTGTATTTGGGCAACAGTTTGCCCATCCGCGAATGGAATCTCTACGCGCAATGGGAACGTCCGGTGCGGAATGTGCGCGTGAATCGCGGCGCGAACGGAATCGATGGACAGATTAGCACCTGGCTGGGTGCGAGTGCCGGGGAAACGGATGCATGGGGCATTTTCGGAGATCTGACCCTGCTCTACGATTTGGCCGGGTTAAAGATGTTGGGACAAGTTCAAGGGCAAGGCCGGGTATTGGTCGTGATCAACAATGGAGGGGGAAGAATTTTCGACAAGGTTGCGCGCTTAGAGGGAATGAGTCGGACGGCAAAGGCCTGGATGTCAGCGGAGAGTCCGGTGGATTTCGCCGCTTTGGCGAAAGTGTTTGGAATGGATTATGCGAAGGTGACACGGACAGATGATTTTGACGGAGCGGGAGAGTGCCGGAAACCGTTGCTACTCGAGGTGGTGCCGGATGAGACGCAAGAGAGTGATTTCCGGATTTAGAGCATTTCCAAAAAACTCCGGGCACTCCACCTCACCGCCTACCGGACAGCAGGACAGGAAACAAAATCTGAAAACTGGTCCCCCTATTCGCGGCCCTCGGGATTATGACCCGCTTCCTCCTGTTTCAGCATCCTCTCCAAATAAAACGGAGCAAAGGGCAATAACGAACAGACAAACGCAAACATCACTTTGCCGATCGGCCAACGCCGCTCAATCCACACATGGAGCAGCGTAAAACAAAACAACACGAACAACACTCCATGAATCATTCCCGGCCAAGCGATCGCATCCTCATCTCCCATGATCCGCTTCCGATAGATCGCCGCATACAGCAAAACCAAAAAAGATAATCCCTCCGCCAAGCTCACATATCGCAATAATTTCAAAGACATGCCATTCATCGCAAGCACCCTATTTCCGGAATCCAAAAAATCAATGCGTGATTGGTAAATTTGGCAAGAATGGCAGTTTATTTTCTTCCCAATCAAAAATCAAAAATTGTAATTCATAAACGTGGCGGCGGATTGCATCCGCCATGCCATTCATTCATTAAAAATTTAGGCATGGCGGATGCAATCCGCCGCCACGATCCTATCACACCTTCCTCGCCGCCGCGATCTCTGCGATCAGGCGATGCAGAATCATCCGATGATCCAGTCCGGTTGTGACCAGTGCTTGGTCGGCACGTTGGGTTTGCACCATGACGTGTTGCAAACCATCTAGGTCGTAATTTTTCGCATTCTGCACAGCGAGAAAAATTGGATAAACGTTAACACCTGTACCGTCCTTCTTCTGTGGCAGCCATGCACGATCTGATGCTGGCAATCGATTCAGCGCACCAGCGAACGCGCCATAATTTCCGGACGGAGCTTTGAATTTTTCCAAAATCAATTTCGCCATGTAAAGGTTGCGCACCACATTGATGATTGATGCACGCATGATCCCGATCGCGGATTCTTCGGCAGCGAGTTGCTCATCAACAAGTTGGATTGCGCGCGTGACGTTGCCTTTTTGAATCGCTTGTCCGATCTCGAAAACCACGGCTTCGCGACTCAGCGGCACCAGCATTCGGACATCTTCTATTGTCACAACCCGACGCTCTTTTCCGAGAAATAAATCGAGTTTTTCTAATTCATTCATGATCTGTTTGGTCTGCTCACCAGCGAGCATGATGAAAAGTTCCATCGCATCGTTATCAAACTTCAGTCCCAGCTCATTAGCTCTACCCTCAACCAATCTACCAACCGCATCTTCCCACCCTTCTTGGTTGATATCGATTTTATCAAAAGTCTGCACCGCCGCGTTTTTCTCCAGAAATTTCCAGAAAGATTTCCGTTTATCGATCTTGTCTGCGGAAATCAGAAACTTGATCCCATTGGGCAAACCTTTTTCCAAAATCCCCCGCAGCATCTCCACCCCAGCCTCGGTCCGTTGTGCTCGCCCGGTGACATCGTCGGCGAGGAAATTGACATTCCTCAACCAAACCACTTTATCCCCACCAAACATCGGCATGGTCATCAAAGATTGCGATGCACTGGAGCAAATTTCATAAGCTCCCTCGGAATTATCCGCATTGCCATCAATGGTCTCATGCGTGAAGCCATCGTCATTTCCGCCCGTCAACTCATTGTAAAGCGCCAGTGCCTCCTCCCTCACCATGCCATCATCACTACCCACAATCACATGGAAATTCGTATTCTCGGAAATCTTCTTCTTTGTCGTCGCCACACCAGAGGTCTAGCGGGAAAATTCAAATTTCAAAATTCAAATCTCAAGAAATATAGAAAACCAAGAAAAGCAGGAGGAACCACAAATTTCACGAATGGCACGAATTCTCAGAGATAGTTGGCCAATCTTGAATTCATTCACTAAATCTTAAAAGGATTTTCAGAATAGCGTATCTGAGACCTATTTAACTCTCCCATTGGTGTTATTCGTGAAATTCGTGGTTAAAATCTCTTCCAAACCCTAATTTATGGGGTTGAATTTTCCCCGACCCCTATCCACATTCCCGCCCCGCCGAAAATCACGGCGGTTTACGTCATGGGAAAAAGTCTGTTTCAAAAAGTCTGGGATTCACACTGTGTAGGCACTCTTGCTGATGGCCGCACTCAACTGTTCATCGGCACCCACCTCATCCACGAGGTGACTTCGCCTCAAGCCTTCGGCATGCTGCGCGATCTAGGACTGAAAGTGAAATTTCCTCAACGGACTTTCGCCACTATCGACCATATCGTCCCTACCGAGAACCAAGATCAACCCGCCGATCCACTCGCCGCGGAGATGATCGATGCGATCCGTAAAAACTGCGATGACTTCGGCATCACTTATTTCGATTTGAAATCCGGCAAACAAGGCATCGTCCACGTGGTCGGACCTGAGCAAGGTATCACCCAACCAGGAACCACGATCGCCTGCGGTGACTCCCACACCGCCACACACGGCGCGTTCGGTGCAATCGCTTTCGGTATCGGCACCAGCCAAGTGCGCGACGTTCTTGCCACCCAGACCATCGCGCTTCAGGAAATGAAAGTGCGTCGTATTGAAGTCAATGGCAACCTTCGTCCCGGCGTTTACGCAAAAGATGTCATCCTGCACATCATCCGTTTGCTCGGCGCAAACGGTGGTATCGGCTACGCCTACGAATACGCCGGTGATGTCTTTGACCGCATGTCCATGGAAGAACGCATGACCGTTTGCAACATGTCCATCGAAGGTGGTGCACGTTGCGGTTACGTGAACCCCGATGCGAAAACCATCGCTTACCTCCAAGGCCGTCCTTACGTGGACAACAATAATTTCGATGAAACCGCCGCCCGCTGGTTGTCCTTCGCTTCGGACGCCGATGCGCATTTCGACGACATCGTGAAAATCGCCGCCGAGGACATCGAGCCAACTGTCACTTGGGGAATTTCTCCTGACGCAGGCATTGCCATCACGGAAAACATTCCTGACCCGCTTACCGCGACCTCTCCTGAGCAAAAAGCCAGCATCGAAGAAGCGCTCGCTTACATGAAACTTCCCGCCGGTATGCCGATCCAAGGCATCAAAATCGATGTCGCATTCCTCGGTTCCTGCACCAACGGCCGGATCTCGGATTTCCGCGAAGTGGCCAAATACATCAAAGGCCACAAGGTCGCAGCAAACGTCAAAGCGATTGCTGTTCCCGGTTCACAAATCGTCGCGATCCAATGCGAGCAAGAAGGACTTCCAGAAATTTTCCGTGCCGCCGGCTTCGAGTGGCGCGCCGCAGGTTGCTCCATGTGCCTTGCAATGAATCCAGACAAACTCATCGGCGATCAACTTTGCGCTTCCTCATCTAACAGGAACTTCAAAGGCCGCCAGGGCTCCCCTACCGGACGCACCATCCTGATGTCACCCGTCATGGTCGCCGCTGCCGCGATCAAAGGCGAAATCACCGACGCCCGCGAACTCTTCGACCTAACAGAAACCTCAGCTGCCGTCGCCTGATCGGTTTAGAATTTAAAATTTAAAATTTCCCCACCATGTCCCTCGAACCAGTAAAACAAGTTTCCGGAACCGCAGTATTCATTCCCGGCGCAGATATCGATACCGACCGCATTATCCCAGCACGTTTCATGAAGTGCGTCACCTTCGATGGACTTGGAGAATTCGCGTTCTATGATGTGCGTTTCGATTCCGAAACCGGAGAGAAAACCAACCACCCGCTCAACGACGAGCGTTTCAAAAACGCCTCCATCCTGATCGCTGGCGTAAACTTCGGTTGCGGTTCCTCCCGTGAGCACGCTCCCCAATCACTTCGGAAATATGGCTTCAACGCAGTCATCGCCGAGTCATTTGCGGAAATTTTCTACGGCAACTCCACCACCCTCGCCATGCCTTGCGTGATAGCTACCGCCGATGACATCGCCGCCCTCCGCGCCGCTGTCGAAAACAACCCAAACACAAATATCATTATAGATGTCGAAGCCCTCCGCGTCCGCACTTCAAGCGGTCTCGACTTCGCCGTAAAAATGCCAGAATCCGCTCGCGAAGCTCTGGTATCCGGTCGCTGGGATCCCATTCAGGAACTGCTCGACAACGAAGCAGCGATCAATGATCGCGCCAAAGCGCTTCATTACGTTTAAAGGAGCGCCGGCGCCCCCGCCGGCTTTCTTTTCTTCATCTAGATAGCCCATGAATCTAACAGAACATTCCCCGAAAGGCATCGCGCTGTTTGATATGGACGGCACCTTGCTAGCGTGGGATTGCCAGTTGCTGTTCCGCCATCACGTCCTGCGCGAAGAACCGCTGCGTGGTTTTTCTGTGCTGCTGTTCCTAAAATTTTTACCCTTCGCCGGAGTCCTTGGAAAAGAAAACTTGAAACGTATTTTCCACTGCTTCCTCTGGAAAATGCCACCCCAACAACTCTCCGAGTATTCGCAAAGCTTCGCAAAACGCCTTCTTCCAGGCATTTATCCTGAACTAAAATCCGCCCTCGATCAACACCGCGCAACAGGCCACCTAACGATCCTCAGCTCCGCAAGCCCTGAGTGCTATGTGGTAGAGGTCGGCAAACTCCTAGGCTTCGATCTCTCACTTGGCACGGTGTTAGAAAATGACGCGTTGTTTCCAGACCTCATCAATCACAAGGGTGCTAATAAAGTCACCCGCTTACGCAAATTACTTCCTCCATCCTATTTCATCGATGGCAAACTCATGAACTCCCACGGCTATACCGATAGCACCGCGGACCTCCCCATGTTAGAAATTTGCCATCAAGCCACCGTGGTGAATCCAAAACCCGAGCTCACGGAACTCGCCGAACTAAACCATTGGAGCATCCTCCGCCCCGCCCTGCCATGGAAATCCACTTTTGAAAAATCATGGCGGGTTTTGCTGCTTCTGCTCGGCATCGGTAAAAATCCAGCCAAGCTCTGACCATGTTTCGCCGACCCATCATTCTTCGCCTCATCGCCATTATTACCACTGGCTTGATGGTCGCAGCTTTGGTCCCACCCTTCTCCGTTTCCATATTGGCATGGATCTGCATGATTCCTTTGCTCATCGCACTCTGGAGCATCGATGGCAAACACCGCGCGAAAAAAGGTTTCATCATCGGTTATGCCGCCGGTGCGATCAGTTTTGGCACCCAAGTTTCCTGGCTGGCCACTGTCTCTTGGCTCGGTCCAATTGTGCTCGCCGGCTATCTCGCGATTTACTGGGGCATCTTCGGAGCCTTCGCCGCCACAATCGGAAACCCATGGCATCAGGAAAAAGGCATCACCGAAACTCCCACCCGCAGCCTTTTCAATGCCTTCACCCATGCCGCGATTTTCGCCGGCCTCGAAGTAATACGTGGTTGGCTTTTCACCGGCTTCGGCTGGAACAGTCTAGGCATTGCGTTTCATGAAACCCTCGCCATTTCGCAAGCTGCTGATCTGTTAGGTGTAGCCGGACTCACGCTGATGCTGGTGTTTTTCCAAGCGGTCATCGTCCAATGCGCGCGCCGACTACTTCGCGGTGCGGCAGAAGGCAAACGAACTCGTCGCTGGGATTTCACCGTCACCGCAGCAGCCGTCGGAGTTCTGTTAGGCTACGGCATCATCAAAGTCTCAATAGAAAACGCCAAACCCTCCATTCCTCTCAAAGCATTATTGGTGCAAATCAACATCCCTCACGAAGGTGCCAGAGTGCTCTGGCCTGCTGAACAAGTCCACTTCGCCTACGAAGAAGAAACTCTCGAAGCCCTAAAAAATATCACCGATCAGGACGAAAAGAATCTCCAAGAGGCAATGCAAAAAAGCGCCGAGGGCGAGATCGAACTCAACACGCCTGACTGGGTAATCTGGCCTGAAACCGCTCTCAACGGCCGTCTTCTCAGCACCCCAGAAGGAGAATACGGATCATACCTCGAAAACCTCGAAACCATCTCCCGCATCCGCGAATCGAGTGGAAATTTCAAACTCATCTACGGTGCCGTCGAAATCGAAGGCGAGGCGCGGGAAGACGGACTTTACCAAAAGGAAAACGCCAAAATTTTCAACTCCATCGTTATCGAGGACAACAGCGGCAATCTCCAAACCTTCCGCAAACATCACCTCGTCATTTTCGGTGAAACGATTCCTTTGTTAGATACCTTCCCATTTCTAAAAAACATCTACGAACAACAATCGGGCCAAAAATACTACGGTTCATTTAGCGCAGGAGAATCACTCGACCCGCTTGAGGTCGAACTCCGCGGCGAAACCATCCAGATCATTCCCTCCGTCTGCTTCGAAGACACCGTTCCCCGCCTTACCCGGAAATTCATCCGCAACGCCCCCCAAATCATTGTCAACCTGACCAACGATGGTTGGTTCAAAACCTCCCCAGCCGCCGCCCAGCACTTTGCCAACGCCCGTTTCCGCGCCATTGAACTCCGCCGACCCATGCTCCGCTGTGCCAATACCGGCGTCTCCGCCGCCATCAGCACGGTCGGCTCCACCATCCACCCTAAATCCGAAAAAAAACAAGCCATCCTCGATGAAAATGGTAGTTCCTTCCTCCGCGACCACCTCCTCACCCATGTCAACATCCCCTTAAACCCCACCACATCACTCTACTCCATCATCGGCGATAGCGGGATTCTCCTACTTTTCGCCGCAGCCATTGCCCTTTCTTTCATATTTCCGAATCGAAAACCCCTTGAGGCACCCTACCAAATCGGCCAATCCCGCCGACCCAAATCCAAGCTCCAAAAGGCCCTCGATCGCTGAAATCCAAACTGTTAGGTGAAATCAGGCTTTTTTTGCTTGTGACCCTCATTTCAGCTGCTTGGCTAGCGCCGTATTTTCGACAAACCACAGCTTAACGGACGTGATTTGGCATAAATTCAGCTCAGTTGACTGAGTATAAACCCTTTTCCCTCACTTTGCACATGTCCCAATCCCATTCGCCTATCCAATCCCCATTCATCATCACCCCAGATTCCCCCGCTTTGATCAACCGACGCGGAGTCATCAGCACCCTCGGCCTCGCGACCACCGCGCTTTTTGCCGGTTCAATGAATGCTTCAGCAGGCTGGTTCGGATCAGATGACAGCGATGTCCCCGTCGTAAAAGTCAAAACTACTGGTAGCACCTCCTCCAAACCCAGCCAACAAATCGGCGGTTTCGACCAGAAATGGGTTAGACTGGAAGGCCGCAATCTGACCAACTACGTCAATTACATCAATTCACTAAAACTCAAAAACATCAGTGCCCAAGATGTCATCTCAGCTCACGCGAAAGAACGTGGCGGTGTCTGGAATCGCCTACCCCCTCGCCAATCGTGGAGCCGCATGGGTCACACCCTCCGTGTGGTGGATCGCATTTCCTCCGAAATGAGAATTCCCGTCAAGGAAATCGTATCCGCCTACCGCACTCCCGCCTACAACGCCCGTTGCCGAGGTGCAAAAAGCAACTCATGGCACCAGGCCAACCTAGCTGTGGATGTCAGCTTTGGTACTTCCGCTCGCAATGTCACAAAGGCAACTCGAAGCCTTCGCGATCGTGGACTGTTTAAAGGCGGCGTAGGAAGTTACTCCAGCTTCACTCATATCGATACTCGCGGGGAGAACGTGAACTGGTGATTTTTGCTTTCCCGCCTCAGGCTCTCGGACTGCTGGGATCATTCCCAGCTCTCAGGATTGACGGTGATTAAACGGAAACCTCGGGTAAGAACCATTCCCAATTCTTTCGACGCCCACCGCAAAAGCTAGGAATAATCCCAGCAGTCCAAAGCCTACGGCGACATATGCTTAAGGGCGCATCTCCACTGACCGTTTCAGGTTTGTCTTTTTCACATCGTTCCGTAATCTCAGAACATGACCCTCGCCACGAAAATCACCATTCTCCGGCTTTTCCTGGTGCCTGTGTTCGCCACGCTTGCTGTCGCTTACAGCTTAAAATTGGATTGGTTTGAAAACCCCGAAACCCTGCGCTGGGCAGCTCTCTCGGTTTTCACCATCGCCGCACTCAGCGATTGGCTGGATGGTTGGCTCGCCCGAAATTGCAATCAAGCCTCCGAACTCGGCGCGTTTCTCGATCCCATCGCCGATAAATTATTGGTCTTTTCAGCCATCATGGTCCTCACCTTTTTCAAATGGGATACCGATGGCTGGGCGATCCCCATCTGGTTCGCGGCTCTGGTTGTTTTACGCGACTGCCTGATCCTCATCGGAATAAAAATTCTCTACACCAAGCGCCTGAAGGTGAAAATCAAACCCCATTGGTCGGGCAAGGCCTGCACATTCAGCCTGTTTCTTGTCATCGGCTGGGTGATGCTCAAAGCCATTCCCCTTTCTCCACTCTATCCGTGCATCATCGCCGCATTTTTTCTCCTCTGGTCAGCCGTTGAATACTACAGACAAGCTCTCGCCATTTTGCGCCAAGCCAGCTAACAACAAAACCATGTGGACCGCACGCACCAAGGCTGAACTTCAAAACCACCTCGATTCCCTACCGAGACCCATCGTTCTGGTCCCGACCATGGGTGCGCTCCACCCAGGACACGCGGCCCTCATCGACCTCGCACGAAAACACGCAGGCACAGAGGGATCGGTTCTGGTTTCCATTTTCGTCAACCCCATCCAATTCGATAAACCCGCCGATCTCGAAAACTATCCGCGCACCGAAGACGAAGATTTGGAAACCTGCAAAACCCATGGCGCAGATGGAGTTTTTATACCTGAACTGTCTGAGATGTATTCAAAAGATCGCTCCATCACGGTCACAGAAAACCAACTTTCCCAGCATCTTTGTGGAGCTACCCGACCCGGCCATTTCGACGGGGTGTGCACAGTGGTTCTAAAACTATTCAATCTCACCCATTGCGACGCAGCTGTGTTTGGAGAAAAAGATTTCCAACAACTCGCTGTCATCCAACGCATGGTTCGCGATCTGGATCTTCATGTTCAAATCATATCTCATCCCACTCTCCGTGAAGCAGATGGCTTAGCGATGTCATCTCGAAACCGCCGACTCACCCCCGAACAACGCGCCGATGCTCCAAGAATCCGCAAAGCATTGCTCGCCGCTTCTAAGAAATCCTCAGCTGCGGAAATCATTTCAACCGCCCGTGAAATTATCGAGACCTCACCGCTCACAACCATCGAATATCTCAAATTGGTGAATGCTGAAAACTTGCAACCCAACGATCAAATCACCTCCCCATGCATCCTTGCCTGTGCCGTTTTTTATGGTGAGGTTCGCTTGATCGATCACATCAAGATTCCTTACTACTAAAATCAAGGAGCTTCCGCCTCTTCCTCCTGCGCCCCTAAGAAACCTTTGATGTAGCCATACTCCATCATTGTATCTTGCCATGGATTAAGGATTCTTGGATCACGAAAAATACGTGCAGCACGTCCCATCCATTTTTCCGCAGCTACAAGATCCTTATCATCAAAAGCCAACGCCGCTTTCGCGTAGTAATAATAAGGCGAATCATCTTGATAATCATATTTATCAGCCAAAATCAGCGCCTCTTTATCCAAACCCAATTTCTTCTTACACAATAACAGCTTGAATTCAGCCAATCGGTAAATATCTCCGGAGTTAGATGGAAGAATTCTAACTAGCTCTTGAAATTTATCATGAGACTCCTGCCACTTCTTACTCACAAAAAAACACTCAGCGATATTGAACTTCAAACTAAGATTATTCGGGCTGATTTCTAACGCCTTATTGAATGAAATATTCGCCTTATCAAATATCCTCATTTCAACATAACAAGAACCTCTCATATTATGTAACTCCATACTTTTTGAGAAAACTTTTTCCGCTTCATTGAGCGCATCCAAGGTCTCAAAAACCCGCTTGTCTGCAAAAAATCGGATCGCATCATCATAGTGCTTAATAAACTCTTTACGCTTCTCCTCCGGAAGATTGAAAAACTCACGCTGGTTTGGCGCAAAATCATTCACTTTCTTCTCAGCAGGCTTTGGGTTCTGTGCATGCAATGTCGCGGTAAAAACTAGCAAAAGCAGTGTAAAACATTTCATAGTGGTCATAGTGGTCATAGTGGTAAATTAGCGCTTAAGCATATGTTTGCAAAGCTCGAAGGTTCGGTTTTTTTATAAGTCGGATTTTTTAAAAGCAATTAAAAGAAAAGGCGACGCCCGCTGAGTTGAAAGTAGCTCGTATTTTGCCAATCTGAAATTTTCTAAATCCCGTAAATAACTCTCAACACGCACCGACTCAACATCTCCCCCCTCGTGCCCTGGATAACAAACCACCGCGAGAACTCCTCCATTCTTTAAAGCAATAACCGCTGCCGCCAAGGCCTGTATAGTCGAATCCACCTGGGTCATCACCGTATGATCCGCACCAGGTAAATAACCGAGATTAAACACGGTGGCTGTAACCGAAAGCTCGGTGACATATTTCTCAAGATCAGCATGTGAACCCTCATGCAACTCAACCCGGTTTTCAAATCGCTTCTCCTGAAGCGCCCGTCGGGTCGAAGATACCGCTTCCGCTTGGATATCTATCGCAATCACTCTTCCTGATTCACCTACCGCTTCTGCTAGAAAAACCGTATCGTGACCATTTCCAGCCGTAGCATCGATGACCGTATCACCTGGCTGAATGATATCAGCCAAAAGCACATGCAGCAAATGTGTCGGGCGTGGTGGAAACATCAGCTTGGAATTTCTTTTGATGATTGAAACACAAAATCCGCATCCGGCACAACCCCATCAATCATCCAATCCGCCAACATCGCTGCCATTTTGGGAGCATACAAAGAACCTTTGGATCCCAGTCCGTTTAATATCCAATCGCCCGCCGCGTTTTTCCCTATCAAGGGCTGACTCCTTCTTAAAATCGGCCGTATCCCCGCAACATGCTCCACCACCTGAAAATCATTCCCGCCCAACTTTTTTGCAATCTCGCTGATCCGCGCCAGCCCCGCATCGGTCGGCACTTCATCGAGCTGATTCCATTCATAGGTCGACCCCACCCGGAACAATCCCTGCCCAATCGGAATCAACCAACCACCCGCACCGATTTTGATGAAATCCTCCGCCCACTCCGCACGAACGGTTAGAATTTCTCCTTTTGCACAGCGATGCGATCCAAGCTGATCCTGCATCAAGCCGCGCGCTCCTTCGCAAAGTATTCTGTGTGGCTCGTCATTTTTAAAATCCTCCACGCCCACATCCAACACCCCTTCTTCCATAAAATGATCACGCGTCACACTTAGAAATCGCCGCGTATCCAACCATCCGCCGCCGCGCAAAATCACATGTTGAATAAATCCCTCCGGAGTCGGCACGTCACGTTCTCCATCCAACCACTCACGCACCTCTGGTAGATCAAGTTTGGATGAAATTTTTAACCATTCCTTTTCCGTCTCCGCCAAGCGCATCACCGGCATAGCATGCCAAAGCTTCACTCCGAACCTCTCCCCAAGCTTTTCAAAAAAATCAACCGCGTAAGGATGGAAATCCTCAATCAACCAGCTCGGCTGAAAGTTTTTTCCCGTCAGAGGATTGATCAACCCCGCCGCCACCCGCGTGCTGCCGCCTGTTTCGGAATCAACGATTCGAAACGGAATCCCACGCTCCAAAAACTCCAAGCCCAAACAAGTCCCAGCCAATCCCTGACCCACAATCCGCCAAGGTTGGTTCATAATCACGTTCATCAATAATACTAAGAATTTTTAACCACGAATTACACGAATGGGCACGAATTCATGGATGATTCTAATCTACTGAGGTTTTGGTATCCAGTTTACCAATCCATTCGTGATGATTCGTGTCATTCGTGGTTAGTATTTTTATTTATTCAAAGCCTGAATCATCGCCTCGTTCGGGTCGGCTTTGTCCGGATTATAATCCTTCGCGTAGGAAAAAATGTCTTTGTGCAGATATTCCACAAACGTCTCCTTGTTCGCCTTCGAGAGCCGATTCCAGATCGCGATATTAAAGGACCGCGCCACTTTCATCATCATTTTCAGGGTCAGCCGACGTCCGGCCTTCGCACGCTGGATCTGCTTGTGGGTCAATTGCTCCGGAGAATCCTCAACCAAATCATGATTCGTCACCCCCCAGCGGTGCATGATCGCCTCCAGTGGCTGTGTCCCTAAATCGCGCTCTTCCATTTCCATCCGCGCAGCATGTCGCCGTAACTTGGGAGGTTCAACCCGAAAACCTATTTTTGAACCACGAAAAGCACGAAAAACACTAAAGGATATGGTATTACATAGATTATTGCTCATCATTCTTTGATGTAATTTTCACAACCGCTTCATCCTGATTAATTTCGTGTGCTTCGTGCTTTTCGTGGTTCAATTCCTATTTGTTATGGCGAATTTTCCTCGTCAGAACAAAATCCGCCTTGCTTAGTCCACTTAGTTAGCTAATTTTATTTTGTGATCGTTACCACCCACCAAGCGAAAACCAACCTCTCCAAGCTCATCCAACGGGCTCTGGACGGAGAGGAAATCATCATCGCACGTAGGAACCAACCGCTGGTGAAACTCACGGTCATTGAAGAAGCGAAACCCAAGGTCAGATTCGGTGCTCTTAAAGATCTCGTCTTGGTGATGGGTGACGATTTTGATGACGAACTTGAAGACTTTGCCGAATACGGCCCTGCCGAATTAACCAAAGTCGCCGAAGACGAGAAACCCTACCAAGCTTGAATTTTGCGCCTGCTTCTCGATACCCACACCATTCTCTGGATCATTCGGGATGATCCAAGATTGCCATCAAACACGAGAAAAATCATTTCAAATGCAGACCAAGTTTACTGGAGCATGATCTCCATTTGGGAAATCGCTATCAAACTATCATTGGATCGACCCGATTTTAAACTCACCACTGGATGGGCAGATCGCATCACTCGGGAAATGGAAATTTGTGGCTTCCTACACCTTCACATCGCCAATGATCACATGGAGAATCTATCAAAACTCCCCTGGTATCACCGTGATCCTTTTGACCGACTCCTCATCGCCACGGCTAAAACCGAAAACCTCACCATCGTCAGCCGCGACACCTCCTTTCAAAAATACCCCATCGACCAAATCTGGTGAACCTTCCAATCAAACACCTACGCTCTTCATGTTTCTTGAAATCAAAAATCGTCATTCATCAATCGCCAATCATTCTGGTAGCGCCTGAATCCATCTTCCCGCTTTGATTGACGATTGATGATTGTTAATTTTTGATTTTTGATTTTTGAATGAAGAGGGTAGGCGCAGTATATTTGCCTCATCCCTTGACCTCACATCTTTAAAGCATTACCCACAGTCCATGGAAAACGATCTCGATCTAGCCGTCCAAGCCGCTCTTGAAGCTGGAAAACTCCTTCGCAAACATTTCGGTAAATCCCTCACGGTCGATGAAGAGCATCACCACGACATCAAACTCGCGCTCGACAAGGAATCCCAAGACCTCATCACCAACATTCTCCTCTTCGCTTGCCCGGACGATGCGCTTTACGGCGAAGAAGGCATCGCCGGAAACCAGGATTCCAAGCGCCAATGGATCGTCGATCCCATCGATGGCACGGTGAATTTCTTCTACGGCATCCCTCACTTCTGCATCTCCATCGCTCTGCGCGTCGATGGCGTGGTCGTCCTCGGTGTCATCCACGATCCCATGGTTGGTGAAACATGGACCATAGAAAAAGGCGGCCAACCCATGTTGAACGGCGAACCGGTTAAAGTTTCCCCTCGCACGAAACTCGAAGAATCCATCCTCTTCGTCGGCTGCGGAAAAGATACCGAAGCCCTCAACACCGGCATCGAGCGATTCCATAAAGCCTCCCTCCGCGCCCGCAAAATGCGCATGATGGGCTCCGCCGCCCTCGGTATGGCCTACATTTCCTGCGGCCGACTCGATGCCTACGTCGAATCCACCATCTCTCTCTGGGACATCGCCGCCGGCCAACTCCTCGTCGAAGCAGCAGGAGGAAAAGTCACCCTCACCCAAAAACCCGGAAAATCCGATTCCTACTCCATCGTCGCGACAAACGGCAAAATTCCTATAGAAGAGATTTTATAAGCTTCAGATTAGCCAATGCTCTTCCATTCAAAAATCAAACCTCAACAATCATCAATCGTCAATCAAAGCGAAATAGGTAACCACGCCTCACCAAGAATCGATTGACGATTAATGAATGACGATTGTTGATTTTTGTTCTATTAAGAATTTTCATCTCTAACACTTCATCACTCACTCAAATGATCGGCACCGGCTACGACGTCCACCAGTTCACAGAAAACCGTCCGCTCATCCTCGGCGGCGTGAACATCCCTCATACCCATGGCCTCGCAGGACACTCCGATGCCGATGTCCTATGCCACGCCATCGCCGATGCCATCCTCGGTGCAATGGGAAAACCCGATATCGGCTTCTACTTTCCGCCCGGCGATCCTGCCTGCAAAGATATCTCCTCGTTAAAAATCCTCGAAAAATGCCGCGAGCTCCTCGCTGAGGAAAACCTGAAATTGATCAACGTCGATTCCACCCTCATCGCCGAAGCCCCAAAAATCCTGCCTCACCGCGAAGCCATGCAACAAAACATCGGCAACGCCCTAGGCATCCCAGCAAATCGGGTCGGCATCAAAGCCACCACCAACGAGACCATGGGTTTCATCGGAAGAAAAGAAGGCATCGCGGCAATGGCGGTCGCGCAGGTGGAGTAGCCACCCTCTTCCAAATTAAAAATCAAACCTCAACAATCATCAATCGTCAATCAAACCGAACGATCAAAAGGCGCCGCTCATAGAGTAGATTGATGAATGACGATTTATGATTGTTGATTTTTGAATGAAGAGGATTTCCATCCCAACGGGATGACAGAAATTAGCCAAGGGTCGAGGAGCACCGCGACGACCACACTTGGAAAAACCCAAAAACAAATCCGCACCCTGAAAGGCGTGCCAGAAATACGCGAGATAGGGGCAATTCCTAAATCGCTCTCCCCCGAGGCCAAAGGCCTAACTTATGCCAGCCCAGTGCAACGCACTGGGTAAAATCCCCAAAAAAATCCAAGCCCTGAAGGGGCGTCCTATGCTTTAGTCCGCAACCACTCAATCCGCTGCTTCAACTTCCCCACCCTCTCCTCTGAAGGCGCAGGATAAAGAATCGGATACCACGCGCTCATCACGGCGGCACGGGCGATCAGGCACTGTTCCAAAACCGATTCATCATATCGCCCACCCGCGGCTTGATAGGATTTTAAAATCCCATTCACCAGCGCCTGATCATCATCTAACAACTTCGCATTCCATATGATGGACGCCAAATCCCATTCGACCGGGCCACTGAAAGCATCCTCCCAATCAGTCCACAACATTCCTTGGGTCGTCATCATGAGATTTCCCATATGTGCGTCTCCGTGTAGAGGCTGGGCGGGCAACGGTGCGAGCACATCGATGGATTGCTGGAGATGACGTTTCAACAGCTCCACCGTCGCGGCATCGAAATAGGATTTTTCCACAGACTTCTCCAGAATCGCCAGCGACTCATGCAAAATGGCGAGCGAAGGAAGCGGTTCGGGAAAATGACGCAGGATCTCATGACATTCATATAGCGTTCTCCCAATCTTTCTCGCATCAGGCTCCGCGCTCGTAGCGGTGACGAATTGCCAGAAATTCATCGCGTATCCTTCATGCTGATGTGCCGTGGCAAGAAGATCTGGATGCAAGGGAATGACCGGAGCATGATGCTGCGTGAGATGCGCCGCCAGCGCCGTCTCACGTTTGAACCAATCCAAACCCTGCCGCGGTCCATCGATGTCCGTGACCACCCGCACCACAAGCGTCTCATTCAACCGAACCACCAAGGTATGCCCGTCCTGCAAAATCTCGCATCGGTCCGTAACCACCCCATAGCGACTCGCAGCAGCGACAGCAGCTTCAATACAGGGGTTCATGGGAGAGATATTGATAAGAATTCAGAATTAGGAACCACGAAAAACACGAAGCACCCAAAAAAAATTAAAAATGGAATAGTTGGGTAATCGAAAGCTTAGCGCGAAACCCCTTCGTTTCCTTTGTTGCCTTCTGTGAAGAAAATATTTTTACAAAACTGCTGAAGGCTTGTAGGCAGTTTGGACAGGAGCGAAGCGACGTGCCCGCAGGGCGAGGGGCCGTGAGGCGGCACCGAGTCAAAAGCAAACGAAGATAACGAAGGGTTGGAACAGCCTAACTATCGCACCCTAATTACCATTATCCTCGAAAGCCTCGCGCGAAGCTCCTCTGTGTCTCTGTGGTCAATTTACTTGGAATCAATTTTAAACTTCGGATTTCGAGTTAAACGCCCTGGGATATTTCGTTTACGAGGTCGCGATTGAAAATCGCGGTTCCTTTCTAATTCCGCCTTCTCGCCAAGATGCCGTATTTCGGTGCAACCACCAAGCTCAGCACAAACAACAAGGCCTGCGCCAGCACGATGCAGCCGCTTGTTGAAGCATCTGCGTGAAAGCTCACCAAAATCCCGGTCACCGTCGCGATCACGGAAGATAAGGCAGCGATGATCAGCATCCGATCAAACCGATCCGTCCACAGGTAAGCCACGCAACCCGGGGTGATCAGCATCGCCACGACGAGGATGATCCCGACTGCCTGCATCGCAACTACGATCGCCAGCGCAAGCAGGCCAAGCAGCAAGTAGGTGAGAAACTGATCCGGAAGCGCCATCACTCGTGCTTGAACGGGATCGAAACAAATCAGCAGCAGATCCCTTCTCAACAACAGACTCACCACCAACACACAACTGCCTAACAACAAAGTCTGCTTCACCTGCGCGGTGCTGATGCCCAAAATGTTTCCCACCAGGATATGATCCAAATGCATATCGGAAGGCGTCTTGCTGAAAAGCACCAAGCCGAACGCAAACAAGCCCGTGAACACCACACCCATCGCTGTATCTTCCTTGATGCGGCTGTGGCGTTTCACAAAGCCACTTCCGGTCGCACATAAAAGACCCGCGAGAAACGCGCCTAAAGTCAACGGCAGTGCGAAAATATAGGCCAACACAATCCCCGGCAAAACCGCATGCGAAACCGCATCGCCCATCAGCGACCAACCTTTCAGAATCAGGAAACACGAAAGCACCGCGCACATCGCACCCACCAACACCCCCACCATCAATGCATCCTGCATGTAGGCGTATTGAAACGGTGTGAGAAACTCATTCATGACACGCCCTCCTTCATGATGATTTCGGTTTTCAAACGTGCCCGTCGATTCGCGATCATTCCATGCTTGGGCGCGAACACGAACACGACGATGAAAATCAAGGTCTGCAAGCAAACGATGCAACCACCGGTTTGGCCGTTCACGAAATAACTCGCATACGCGCCTATAGCCGAAGTAGCGATCCCCAAACCGGAAGAAATCCAAAGCATTTTTCCAAACCGATCCGTCAGCAGATAAGCCGTTGCACCCGGCGTCACCAGCATCGCCAGCACTAGGATCGCGCCCACCGCCTGCAAGGCCGCAACCGTAACCGCGGCGAGCGAGGCCAACAGCATCATGTGCAGAACCATGGGCTTGAGCCCGAGCGCACGGATTTGGGTCGCATCAAAACAATACAACATCAAATCCCGCCATTTAAATAAGAGTAATCCCAACACCACCACCGCGATCACCACCACCTGTAACACATCGCCTTCAGAGATTCCCAAAATATTCCCATACAAAATCACTTTGAGATCCACCCCTACCGGAAAAGCCGTGATCAACACCAAGCCCAAGGCAAAAAACGAAGTGAACACGATCCCTATGGTCGCGTCCTCACGAATCCGGCTTTGCGCGCGAATGAACGCCATCGCACCTGTCGCCAAAATCGCCGCCACAAACGCACCCAGCGCAAACGGCAAACCTAACAGATAAGCCACCGCCACACCCGGCACCACCGCATGTGAAAGCGCGTCCCCCATCAACGACCAACCTTTCAGGGTGACAAAGGATGATAAAAATCCACACACACCGCCAACAAGCGCACTCACCCAAATCGCCCGCAACATGTATTCATACTGCAAGGGATGGAGAAGATATTGAATTATCTCATTCATCGTCTTCTTCGGAACGTTGCTTCAACAACTCCACGTGGTCTGTCCGATCCCGATATTCCAAATGCCCGTCCTTACCGAAAACCAATGGACGCTCATCATCGGAAAACACCCGGACTTTCCTGCCATCGTGATCCTGAATGGTCGATTGCTC